>CAITRH010000649.1 GCA_903894755.1 uncultured delta proteobacterium | reverse complement strand
CTGGGCTGGGCCCTGGGTCGCGGGTCGTGAGTGTCCAAGGACTTCGCCGCGACCTACTCGTGGCGGTTGTTGTGGCTGGGACGGCGGTTGTTGTGGCTGGGACCCAACGCCGTTGTTGCAATGCGAAGCCGCGTCGTCGAGGGCCGGTGCGGCGTCGTCGAAGACGACAGCCCAGGGTGGGTAACCCTGGGTAGGTTGAGCCTTTCCTGACGGCCAACGATAAGCAAGCTCGCCCGAGTCTAAGCTCTCTTATCGGTTTCTCTGCTCGCTCGCAGAGCTTTGATGACGCTTGGCAAACGATAAACGCCATCGTCCGACGACAAGCCTTCTCAGAAAACGATCGGCGAGCTCGGCAAACGATAAGCGTCCTCGGCAAAAGATGAGCAAGCTCGCAGAACGCCCGGCGCTCTTGCAAAAAGATGTGCCAGCTCGCGCGCCGGCAAGCTCGCCTAGCGTCGGCGCAGGGGCGCTTATTGGACGCCGTGCTCGCTTGAAGGCCGCAAAGCTCGATTATCCGCGGGCAAGTACGCCAAGCGGCGGCCAAGCGAGCTTCCCCACCGCCAAGCTCGCTCGGAAGTTCCCTAGTACCTGTTTGGCCGCGGGCGAGTACGCTTGGCCGCCGCTTGGCGTACTTGCCCGCGGATAATCGAGCTTGCAGAAGCCTTGGCTTACTGAGAGGGGGCGAAGCGGCATTGGCCATTGACGTTCCCGTTCGCCGCGCGCCAAGGGAGCTCAGAGGTGGCTCGGCGAGGTCGATGTCCGCCGTTCCCGCTTGCCATCCGCCGTGCGAGCTTGTCCGCCGCCAAGCAGGCTCGACGTACGCGCGGCGTACGCGGGCAAAAATCTGCGAGCTCGCCGTCGGCGTAGCGTCGTTGCCGGAGGCCCAGCGGGCTTGCAGTCGGACAAGTGCGTTAGAACTTGGCCCGGCGCGCAGGTGTTCGACCGAGCTCGCTCGGACGACGCCGAGGACGCTCCGACGTCTAAACCACGTCCAGATCGAGATCATGGACTCCCAGCCCTTGATGGACCAATGCTCCCGTCACCTATGCACCACACCATCACCAGCTTTTTGACCGAAGACCATTCCCGCTGCGACGACCTCTGGACCCGAACCGAAGACGCGGTCCAGGCTCAACGGGGCGCCCGCGACGCATGGAACGCCTTTCGTACCGCCATCGACCGACACTTTCGCATGGAAGAAGAAGCCCTCTTCCCTGCCCTCGAACGCGCTGTCGGTGGGCGTTTCCCTCCGGTTGGCGTGATGCTTATGGAGCACCGCCAAATGCGCGAGCTCTTCACACAGCTCGATGCCGCCATTGCTGCCGGTGACGTCGACGAATTCAGCGGGTTGTCGCAGACGTTGCTCATTGTCATGGAACAGCACAATCTGAAAGAGCAGAATATCCTCTATCCCACTGCAGACCGCGCCCTCGGGGCTACGACCGCAACGATACTAGAGCAAATGACCGCCCTGGGAAGTTGATCTCATGGGCCTTCGACGCATCGATGTGTGTGGACTTCCGCCTCCCGAGCCACTCGAACGGGTGGTGGAAGCTCTAACCACGCTCGAGAGCGACGACGCTCTCGTGGTGGTCATCCATCGGGAGCCTGTTCTCTTGTATTCGCTCCTCGCGCGTCACAGGTTTCATTGGGAAACCACACTTCGGGACGATGGCGTGTTCGAGGTTCGCATCGAGCGACGACCATGACGCCAGGACCCGGGCTCAGCCTGACCCAGGCCCCTCCCTTGTCCGTGCCGTTTCGCTTCTATCTGGGCGCCCCCCTGTTCGCTCTTCTGGCCGCTCTGCTCTTGGTTGTACAGGGACCCGATGCGCTCGCATCGCGCTGGATGCCGGAAGCGCTTGCAGTCACCCACCTGTTTGCGCTCGGCTTTGTAACGCAGGTGATGGTCGGGTCGCTGATGCAAATGCTTCCCGTGGTCGCCGGAGCGCCGGTCCCAAGGCCCCAGTTGGTCGCTGCGTTGGTCCATGTGCCGCTAGCCCTCGGTGCGCTGCTCTTGCCTACGTTTTTCTTGACCCATTGGCCTTGGACCCTGTACGCCGCTATCGGCACCCTGGGATTCTCCCTTGCCGTCTTTCTCTTCGCCATCACGACAAGTCTACTTCGTGCCAGCGCCGGCTTTCCGACCGTGGGGGGAATGTGGCTCGCGACCGTGTCCCTCGGTTTTGCTGCCGGCCTCGGACTGTTGTTGGCTCCCATGCACGCTGGCCTGGTGTCCGTGGTTGTGGGCGTACGGCATTTACATCCAGTCTGGGGACTCGCCGGCTGGGTGGGGCTTCTGGTGGTAGGCGTGTCGTTTCAAGTCGTCCCCATGTTTCAGCTCACCCCGCCGTATCCGCGGGTCGTGTTGCGCTTTTTTGTCCCGGTCCTATTTGCCACGCTCATCGTCGGGTCACTGCTCGACACAAGCCCAATGGAACCCTACGTCTGGTCCCTGCTCGGAGGCGAGTTCTTCGCCTTTGCCGCACTGACCACCTACCTGCAGCAACGTCGACGCAGGAAGACTCGGGACCCGTCGCTGGGGTTCTGGCGGACTGCGCTGCTTTCCCTCGCCGTTTGCTCGCTGCTCGGGGTGTTCCGCCCCTTTGTCGGCCTCGGCAACACAGCCCGCGTAGATACGGCATTGGTCATCCTTTTCCTCATGGGCTTTGCAGGCTCGCTCAATCTGGGAATGCTGCTCAAGATTGTCCCATTTCTTTGCTGGTTTCACCTGCAAGCCACGTTTCTGGGACGCGGTCCGGTGCCCCACATGGGGATGTTCCTCGGCGACAGGGCGGGACGTAGATTGCTACGGGTGCACCAGACTGCACTGTTCTTGTTGGCCGTGTCGTTGCTCTGGGCACCCGCTCACCGTCTCGCTTGGAGTGCCGTCGCCGTCGATGCCGTTTGGCTAGGCACGCTCCTCGTGTTGGCAACACTCCGTTACCGGCGCGCGGTACGTGCCCTGGCCGCAGCGAGCACCTAGAGACGCGCACTCTATGGAAGCAACGAAGGCTCACTGTGAACCGACTCAACAGGCGAAAGGTCGTCCTGCGCCACCGTGTGTACATGTCCAGCGGGACGGGTCCAGCGGTCGAGGGCAAGATAGACCACGGGGGTTGTGAACAGCGTCAAGAGCTGCGAGGCTATTAGACCTCCTACAATGGTGATGCCAAGGGGGCGCCGAAGCTCCGACCCCAGTCCCGAATTGAACACCAGCGGCAACGCCCCGAAAAGCGCCGCAAGGGTTGTCATCAAAATCGGCCGAAAGCGCAATCGGCAGGCCTCGCGGATCGCTTCCTCCCGGCTTACACCGCAACGCTCCTTCTCGATAGCAACGTCAATCATCATGATGGCGTTCTTCTTAACGATGCCAATGAGCAGGAGCACTCCAATGATAGCGATGATACTGAGCTCCGCACGAAAGAGCATGAGGGCTAGGAGAGCACCGATCCCAGCGGATGGCAGTGTAGACAGGATCGTAACCGGGTGCACATAACTCTCATAGAGTACCCCCAGCACGATGTAGACCGCTAGGAGAGCAGCGGCGATAAGCGTGGGCTCACTGTCTAGAGACGCCGTAAAGGCCTGAGCGGTCCCTGAAAACTGAGCGAGGACTCCAGAAGGAACACCAATCTTGCGCTCCACCCCGCCAATGGCGTTGATGGCTTGTCCAAGGGCAATGTTTGGCGCCAGGTTGAACGATAGGGTGACAGACGGGAACTGTCCCTGGTGGTTGACGGCAAGCGGCGACGCACGCGGAAGCCAGCGAGCGATGGCGCGCAGTGGGACTTGAGCCCCGCTCAGCGAAGGGACAAACACATTGTCGAGCGCATCCGGGGTCTCCCTCAGCCGACTTGGAACCTCCAGCACCACACGGTATTCGTTGCGCTCGGCGTAGGTGGTGGCAACCTGACGTTGCCCAAAGGCGTCGTACAGGGCATCGTCGATCGCCTGCGGAGTGATGGCAAGGCGCGACGCTGTATCCCGGTCGATGCGGACCGCAAGCTCGAGTCCCGAGTTTTGTTGATCACTGGCCACGTCACGGAGCTCGGGAAGCTTGCGCATGGCATCGAGCATCTGCGGCGACCACGTTCGAAGCTCCACCAGATCCTGGTCCTGAAGAGTGTACTGGTATTGGGTGCGGGCCGCCCGACCGCCAATACGGACGTCCTGCGCCGCCTGCAGAAAGGTATTGATCCCAGCTATCCGGGCGAGCTTTGGACGGAGCCGGGTGATGATCTCGTCTGCTGTTGCCTTGCGTGCTGGCCGATCGCGCAACACGACGAAGACCGTCCCCGTGTTGACCGCAGCCCCCGGACCGGTGCCGACAAAGCAGACCACGTGCTCGATATCCGGTTCCTCAGCAAGTGCCGCATTGATGCTCTCTTGGTGGGCCACCATCGATGGAAAGGACGCGTCCTGGGCCACCTCGGTAAAGCCCATGAGAAGGCCCGTGTCCTGCTGGGGAAACAGTCCCTTGGGGATCGTGACGAAGAGAAACACATTGAGAGCGACGGTACCAAGTGTCAGCAGGAGAGTCTTGCCGCGGTGTCCGAGCACCCATCCTAGGCCTCGGTCGTAGGCGCGCAGCAGCGCATCGAAGGCTCGCTCGCTCAAACGGTAGAAGAAGCCTTGTTCCCCTTGCTCGCGCCGCAGCAGCCTAGAACACATCATGGGAGTCAAGGTCAGCGAGACGATAGCAGAGACCGTGACCGAGACCGCCAGCGTTACAGCGAATTCTCGGAACAGTCTGCCTATCACGCCCCCCATGAGCAGGATAGGCAGGAACACCGCAAGCAGCGACGCCGTGATGGACACAATGGTAAAGCCGACCTGCTGCGCCCCTCGCAGGGCAGCCTCGAGCGGCGGATGCCCCAGTTCAAGCTCCCGAGTGATGTTCTCAGTCACCACGATGGCGTCGTCGACCACGAAGCCCGTCGAAATGGTGAGCGCCATGAGGGACAGGTTGTTCAAGCTGTAGTCCAACATGTACATCACGCCAAACGTCCCCACCAGCGACAGAGGCACGGCGACACTGGGGATCAACGTTGCGCGCAGGCTCCGCAGGAACACAAACACCACCAGCACGACCAGCACAACGCTGATGACCAGGGACTTCTCGACATCCTCCACGCTCGCGCGGATAGTCCGGCTTCGATCGAGCGCAACGCTTGTCTCGATGGCAGGCGAGATAGACCGGGCAACTTCCGGCAAGATGGCGCGGACCCGCTCGTTGGTATCGATGATGTTGGCACCAGGCTGCTTGCGAACGACCAGCAGAACCGCGCGCTTTGCATCGACCCAGGCCGCAGCACGGTTGTTTTCAACGTCGTCAAAGACCCGCGCTACGTCGCGAAGCCGGACCACCGCGCCGTTCTGCGATGCGACAATGACACTGCGGAAGTGTTCCGCATCGAACAGTTGGTCGTTGGCTCCCACGATGAACGACCGGTCTGTACCGACAAGAACCCCCTTGGGACCAGCAACGGTGGCACGTCCCAGAGCATTGCGCACATCGGCAAGGCTAAGTCCCATACCGGCAAGGCGGCTCTCGTCGGCCTGAACCCGCACAGCTGGCTGCTGTCCACCTCCAACAAAGACCTGCCCGACCCCAGGGACTTGCGAGATCTTCTGCGCAAGAATTGTGTTTGCCGTGTCAAACACCTGTGCAAGAGGCAATGTGGCACTTGTGAGCGCAAGAATGAGGATCGGAGCGTCGGCGGGGTTGACCTTGCGGTACGTGGGACGGAACGGGAGGTTCTGCGGAAGCTCCCCTCCGGCAGCGGAGATGGCCGCTTGAACGTCGCGTGCAGCGGCATCGACATTGCGATCGATGTCAAACTGCAGTGTAATGGAGGTCTGCCCCTGCGCGCTCGAAGAGGTCATCTCGGTCAGTCCCGCGATGCGTCCAAACCTACGTTCCAGGGGTGTGGCAACGACAGACGCCATGGTCTCTGGACTTGCGCCAGGGAGCGAAGCCGAAACCTGAATGGTCGGAAAGTCCACCCTTGGGAGCGGAGCAACAGGAAGCCGATGGTAGCCAAGCAGTCCTGCAAGCAATACCGCGGCTGCCAGCAACGACGTTGCCACTGGCCTGTGCATGAACGGTGAAGAAATGCTCATAGAAGCGCCTCACCAGTGACGGTGGCACGTTTGGTCGATCCCCGAAGGAAACGACCGAGGCGGTCCATGTAGAGATAGATCACCGGGGTCGTGTACAGTGTTAGAATTTGCGACACGATGAGTCCACCTACAATGGTGATACCGAGGGGACGGCGCAACTCGGAGCCCATGCCACTGCCAAAGGCAAGCGGAAGGCCTCCTAGGAGTGCAGCCATGGTGGTCATCATGATAGGCCGGAAGCGAAGCAAACACGCCTGGTGAATGGCCTTGCGCGGCGACATGCCGTGGTCGCGTTCCGCTTCCAGTGCAAAGTCGATCATCATGATGGCGTTTTTCTTCACAATCCCAATGAGCAGAACTACACCGATCAGGGAGACGATGCTGAAGTCCGTATGGCAGATGCCAAGTGCAAGCAACGCACCGACGCCTGCAGAAGGGAGCGTCGACAGGATAGTCACAGGATGGATGTAGCTCTCGTAGAGAATGCCGAGCACGATGTACACGGTCACGATGGCGGCAAGCACCAACAAGGGCTCGCTGGCGAGAGACTCATTGAATGCCTTGGCTGTCCCCACGAATGCCGCGCGCACGCCGGGTGGAAGTCCCAGTTGGTCTCCCATCCGACCGATTGCTACGACTGCGTCCCCCAAGGCGACTCCCGGTGCAAGATTGAAGGAGACAGTGACCGACGCAAACTGCCCTTGATGATTGATTGCCAGCGGGGTTGTCTTCTTCGACGCACGCACCAGCGCACTGAGCGGGACTGGGTCTCCTGAGGGGGGACGCACATAGAGGTTACGAAGCGCCTCCTCGGTCCCTGTCATTTCAGGTTTGACCTCGAGAATCACCCGATACAGATTGAGCTGCGTGAAGATGGTGGAGATTTGACGCTGCCCGAACGCGTCGTAGAGGGTGTCATCAATGAGCTGCGTCGAGATGCCAAGGCGTGCAGCGGTATCCCGGTCGATGTCCAACGACAGTTGCAAGCCAGCGTTCTCTTGGTCGCTTGTGACATCGCGGAGCTCGGGGAGCTTCCGCATCGCTTCCACCATACGGGGGGCCCACATGGCAAGCTCCGTTGAGTCGGCGTCTTCAAGTGTGTACTGAAACTGAGTGCGCCCTACCCGCGCGTCTATTTGCAGATCCTGCACCGATTGGAGATGCAAGGTAATCCCTGGGAGCTCGCGGAGCTTGGGACGCAACCGAGCGATGATCTCTTCGGCACTCGACGAGCGCTGGTCGAGCGCCTTGAGCACGATGGACAACCGGCCGCTGTTGGCCGTCGGGTTGGTGCCGTCGCTTCCAATAAACGAGGCCACACTGGCAACGTCCGGGTCGGCTCGTACAACGTTGACCACGCCTTGTTGCAGCTCCATCATCCGCGGGAACGATATCTCCGGGGTCGCCTCCGTGACTCCGAGCAGGAGGCCGGTGTCTTGCTGCGGGAAAAAACCCTTGGGAACATCGAGTGCAAGCACCAGCGTCAGCGCCAACGTTGCTAACGTGGCAAGGAGAGTGACCAATTGGTGCTCCAGCACCCAGCACACGCCGCGGTCATAGAAAGCAACGGAGCGATCCCAGACGCGCTCGGACCACTCGAACAACGCTCCCCTTTCCCCCTTGTGCTCGGCACGCAATAGGTAGGCGCACATCATAGGGGTCAGCGTCAACGAGAGCACTGCAGAGACGCCGATGGCAGCCGCGAGCGTCACCGCGAACTCCCTAAACAGCCGTCCGATGATGCCCCCCATAAAGAGCAGCGGAATGAGCACGGCCACCAGCGAGACGGTAAGCGACACGATGGTAAACCCGATCTGCGCAGCCCCTTTCAGTGCTGCCTCGAACGGTGCCTCGCCCTCCTCGATATAGCGCGAGATGTTTTCAATCATGACAATGGCATCGTCCACAACGAAGCCCGTTGAAATGGTCAACGCCATCAGTGTGAGGTTGTTCAGGCTGTAGCCGAGCAAATACATCACACCAAACGTGCCGACCAGCGACAGCGGCACAGCCACACTAGGAATGACCGTAGCGCGCAGACTGCGCAGGAAGCCAAAGATGACCGCTACAACGAGACCGATGGTAAGGAGCAGCGTCAGTTCCACGTCCTCGACACTGGCACGCACGGTTTCGGTCCTGTCGCTGAGCACACGAATGTCGACCGCCTGCGGAACCGAGGCGCGGAGCTTGGGCAGCAGCGTCTTGACCCTGTCGGCGACCTGAATGACATTGGCTCCGGGTTGGCGTTGGACGCTCAGGATAATGGCGCGCTTTTCATTGGCCCAGCCTGCAAGCTGCGTGTTTTCAACGCCGTCGACAACCCTGGCAACGTCGATCAGGCGCACGGGAGAGCCACCTTTGTAGGCGAGTACAAGGGGGCGATACCCTTCGGCCTTGTAGATCTGGTCGTCGGCAGCGATGGCGTAGCCTTGCCTGGGACCGTCAAGATTGCCTTTGGGAGCATTGACATTGGCTGCCATGACAGCGGCTCGCACGTCTTCGAGGCTCAGACCGGAGCCCGCGAGCGCCTGCGGGTCGACCTGGATCCTGACTGCCGGCTTTTGTCCGCCACTGATGGTCACGAGGCCGACGCCGGAAACCTGGGAGACCTTCTGGGCAAGAACCGAGTCGGCGACATCGTCGACTTGCTCCAGCGGCATGGTGTCCGAACTGATCCCGATCGTGAGGATAGGAGCGTCGGCGGGATTGCTCTTGCTGTACGTCGGCGGCGCTGGAAGGGACCTTGGCAACAGGCTGGAGGCGGCATTGATGGCAGCTTGCACGTCCTGCTGGGCCGCGTCGATGCTGCGATCGAGCTCGAACTGCAGTGTAATCTGTGAGTTTCCGAAGCTGGACACACTGGTCATCTGCGTGAGCGACGGCATTTGCCCAAACTGCCGCTCGAGCGGAGTGGTGACCACGGCAGCCATGGTTTCGGCACTCGCACCGGGCAAGTAGGTTGCCACGACGATGGTTGGATAATCGACCTGAGGAAGGGCGGAGACTGGAAGCTGACGGAATGCGATGATCCCGGCTATCAGCAGTCCAAACATGAGCAGTGTGGTTGCGACAGGACGCCGAATGAACGGCTCGGAAACGCCTTGGCTCACGGTCGCACTCTTGCCGAGGCAACAGGGCGGGCGCTCACCTTGGAACCGGGGCGGAGACGGCTCTGACCGTCGACCACGACGCGCTCGCCCATCTCCAACCCAGATGCAACGATGGCGAGCTCCCCGACGATATCGCTGACGACAATAGGACGGGGCATGGCGACATCGTCCGCGCCCACAACATAGGCAAAGGATCCCTGAGGCCCGAGTTGCACGGCCGGCGCCGGGACAACGACTGCACCTTTGCGGGTGGCGATGCGAAGGCGAGCTTTCACGAACTGGTTGGGCCAGAGCGCGCGTGCAGGATTTGGAAAAACCGCCTTCAGGCGTGCTGTGGCGGTCTGCGGATTGATGGCGTTGTCAATGACGCGAAGCTCCCCTTGAGCAAGCTTCTCACCTCCATCGCGAGTGAAGGCTTCGACGCCCAGTGGAGGCCCTGTATCCATGGCGCGCTGCACCGCAGGGAGGTCGTCTTGCGGCAACGTAAACAGCACTGCAATCGGATCGATTTGAGTGATCACGGCAATGCCGGTTGCATCGTTAGCGCGCACGAGATTGCCCGGGTCGACAAGGCGGACCCCGACGACACCGTCGAACGGAGCTGTCACCCGTGCGTAGTCGAGGTTGAGCGCCGCGCTGGCGACCTGGGTGCGATCGGCCTGAACCTGCGCGTCCAGTTGGTCGACCTGCGCACGTTGGTCGTCGACCTGCTGTTGGGGCACGAGGTTATCTTTTTGGAGCGCGACGAAGCGCTCGAGATTTCGCTGGGCGTTGCGCAAGTTGGCCGTATCACGCAGCACCGCCGCCCTGGCCTGCTGCGCCTGGATAGAAAACGGTCGCGGGTCGATCTGCGCCAGCAGCTCCCCCTTCTTGACGGTCTGTCCCTCGCGAAACAGAACGCGGTCTAGCTTACCGTCCACCTGCGGGCGAATGGTGACACTGTAAAAAGCAGCGACGTTCCCCAGGCCCTCGAGGTAGACAGGGACGTCTTTTCGCTCCACGTTGATCAGAACCACTGGGACCGGCCTTTCGGTGCTGGCTGAAGCTGCCGCTTTGCTGTCGCCATCTTGCTGCAACCCTCGGCCTCGAGCCCGCGAGTAGACAACAGCAGTACCGGCCACGAGAGCGAGCAAGAGAAGCATCCAGCGGGCAGAGCCGCGTTTCACAACAGTGGCCGCGGGAGAGTTGGCTTCAGGGGTCATGGACGTCCTAGGGCTCCTAGTAGCTGGGCGCGTGCGGAGGCCAGCGTGAAGCGGGCCTGCACAAGCTGGGCGGAGGCGTTGGTTGCTGCAAGTTGTGCATCCGAGAGCTCGATGATACTGCCGACCCCTTGGGTGTAGCGCCCCTCGGCGAGACGTAAGCGTTCGCGGGCGTTGGCGACGAAGCTTTGGGCAGCTTCGAGGCCTGCCTTTGCGCTTCGCACCACAAGGCGGGCCTGGTCAACGTCGAGTTGCACCTGAAGAACGAGCGCGTTGCGCTGCGCGGAAAGCGTATCAAGGCCAAGTTCGGCTTCGCGCACTTGGGCTCGAGTCAGGCCTCCCTGGAATATAGGCCAAGCCAGGGCGACCCCAACGTTCCAGTTGGGCACCATGTTATTGAGCGCAATGCCAGCTTCGGTCGCCCCTGCTTGCGCCGACAGCGTTGGGCCATAGGCCCCCTTTCCCGCGCGGATCGCAGCCTCCTGAGCCACACGTTGCCGCTCCAAAGCTACAAATTCGGGACGGGCAGCAAGCGCCTTGTCGACGAGCGCCTGAAGAGGCTGATCCTCGTCATCCAGTGGCGCTGGCGCCTCCTCCATCACGTCATAGTCGGTGTCGGCCATCAGGCCTGCCGCTTGGTTAAGCTGCGCCCGTGACGCGTCAAAGGCCCCCTGAGCTGCAGTCAGCGAATACTGCGCATTGGCTACGTCGCTGCGTGCTTGCACAAGATCGATGTTTGGACGCGTTCCCACAGTGACGAACCCCTGGATCTGTGCGAGATGACGCCGTTGGTTTTCCAGGGACTCTCGGGCTACCCCCAGCAAGGACTTCTGCGCGCTCGCCTGATAGTAGGCTCGGCGTACAGCCAGCGTCACTTGCAGCTTTACCACCCGTTCGGTCGAAGCCTGCGCCCCATAAATAGCCTCTGCTGCGGAGATGCGAGACGAAGCTTGGCCAAAGTCGTAGAGAAGCTGCTGTGCGCCCAGGCCAACATTGAACAGGTCGTACGCGGGATTCAATGTCCATGAGCCCGTTGCTGTCGCCACTGTCGTGCCTGGACGGGGGGAGAAGTTGCCCGTGGTGCGCTGGTAGGACGCCGTGACTGTGAGCTGCGGAAGGTACCCTGCCCGCGCCTGGTCGACGCGGCTCGAGGCCACTTGGGTCTGGGTCCTTGCGAGCTGCAATTGCGGATGCCCTGTCAGCGCCGCTCTTTCTGCTGCTGCCAGCGAGAGCACGCGCTGTCCTGTCCCCGATTCAGCCGAGGCAGGCCCTGCAAGCGAGAGAAAAGCCAGCAGCAACGAACCCAAGCTCGCTTGCCCAGTCCCCCGCCGCCGTTCGATTGTTGTCGCTTTTTTGGGTACGTTCATAGGCTCCTTGGGTCGAGTCCCTGGTAGCACTTGTCGCGGGGTGCGGCTATGGGGAAAAAGCATCGCACAAACGATGCTCCGGATGCCGTAGTGGGCCGCATTGGCGCGGCTCCATGGGTCACCTAACGCGGTGGTGAGCACGATAGGAATGTCAAACCCCTGGTCCCGAAGGCGTTGCACCGGTTCAATCTCAGTTCCGTCCGGCTCCCTGGCACCAGACACGATTAGGTCCACAGTCCCTCCGTGCTCGCCACTTTGAGCCATCCGCTGCACCAACGCGAGAAGCTCGCCTCCTGTAGCTACCTGGAACACCCTATGGCCCTCGTGTTCCAAAGCAACCGCAAAGAGCTGTCGGAGCTCCGCGTTCCCCTCCGCAATCAAGATGACCCGTGCCGTGGATTGGGACTCCTTCAAGCTTGTCGTGTGCGTGCCCATGAAGGCAAAATAAAGCAAACCGTATGCCGACAACATGTGCGTGCTCTGCACTGCGGGACATGTCCGATGAACTGTATCGTTTCGACACAATGGTCGTCCTGTCTCAGTTGCTGCGTAGCAACGCACGCTCATCGCCGACTGGTCTCCTCACCCATGTTCCAGCGTTCAAGCATGCGATAAAGTGTCTTGCGCTCGATCCCCAAAATGCGTGCTGCCGCGCTCTTGTTGCCAGAAACGCTCTCCAGCACCTTGCCCACATAGCGCCGCTCAAGCTCTTCAAGCGTCACAAGACCCGTCGGATCGTCCCAGTCAAGCACAATTTGAGTAGAACGGAACATGCGGACCTTCTCGGGGAGGTCGCTCTCCGTGATCGTTTCAAAGGAAGCTAGTGCAACGGCACGCTCCATACTGTTCTCAAGTTCCCGCGCGTTTCCTGGCCAATGGTAAGCCAACAGCTTTGCCGCCGCCTCGGCCGACAACCCAGTCACCCGCTTCGCGCTTCGTGTGGCAATGCGCTCAAGGAAATGCTGCGCAAGAAGCAGCACGTCGCTGCCGCGCGCCCGAAGTGGGGGTAGAACCAACTGGATCACATTGATGCGAAAGTACAGATCTTCGCGGAAGCGCTTCTCTTCCACCATCGCCTCGAGATCCCGGTTCGTCGCCGCTATGATACGCGCGTCGAACGCAATCTCGGTGGTTCCCCCGACAGGTCGGTACGACCGCTCTTGGAGAGCGCGAAGAAGCTTTGGTTGCAGTCCCAGTGCAAGCTCGCAGATCTCATCGAGGAAAAATGTGCCTTCCTGGGCCGACGCAATAAGACCCGCCTTGGCCTACCTTGCATCCGTGAAGGCTCCTTTCACATGGCCGAACAGCTCGCTTTCCAGAAGCGCTTCCGGCATCGCAGCGCAGTTGAGCGCGACAAAAGGACCCTTGCACCGAGGCCCACGCCGATGAAGCGCACGCGCAACCAGCTCTTTTCCCGTTCCGCTCTCGCCGGTCACCAGTACCGGAGCATCCGATACTGCAACCTTGTCAATCAACGCGTATAGATCCCGCATCCTCGGGCTTTGCCCAAGAAGATCGTCGCAACGCAGTGAACTGTCCACCAGGCTCCGAAGACGCCGCACTTCGTCGCGCAGTCGCCGCAGCGTCGCCGCCCGCTCAATGGCCAGCACAAGGCCAGCACAAGAGGCTCGATCTCAAACGGCTTCGGGAGAAAATCATAGGCTCCCGCGCGGATCGCCTCGATGGCCAAGCTCCCTGCAAAGCTCTAGACCGGCTGCGAGCGTCGCACCACACACAATCCGGTTTCCAGCAGGACAAGGAGCGTTGACCCAATGACGCTCCGTCAGCATTGCGGCGCTATTGTACGATGCTGTGGACACATCATTGCGCCATCAACTGCCGGATCTGATCGCCGACCCCTTGCGCCTCCCAGTTCCATCCCCCGCATCTCGAGTGCGGAACTGCATCCTGGAGCCTGTCAGCAAATGCCTTGACAGCTTCGTCCAGGCTTGGCCCTGAGTACGTCATGTTCACGACTGCTACCGACTGATGAAGGCGAACGGAAAAGAACGATGCCGACATCTGAAAAACGTCGGCAACTGCATCGTTGGCGCGGTGCGTGGAAGACCCCTGCTGTCGCCGATGCCTCCCCGATCCGCCCCCTTGCCCCCCTTGCCCCGAGGACTGCGCGCCAACGCCCTTTGACGCTCCGGCGTCAGCTCCCGCCATCGGCCGTGGAGGGTGGCCTGCCATTGTAATCACTAGGATCACGTCCCCCTGCGCGAGTGGTCCAATGCGATCGAGGAGCTCCTCAGTGATCCCATTGGCCCTGGAATAGTCGTCAAGCGCGGAAGACAACGCGGGGTTTGCACTAGCGAGGTCCTTGCCGTAGCCGGTCTTACATGTGCTTGGTCCGTGTGGCATCGATAGGGCGGGACCAAGATGATCCCAGGAGTCTGCACTCATGCGCCCGTCCTTGAAGACCCCGAACACGGAGACTGCGAGGCCGTCTCTCGTGAAGCCAGACGCGTATTGAGCGCTGAACTGCATCGGGTCCTTGACGCAGGCCGCACCTGCCAAGATCAACGATAACACGATGGAACACAAAAACCTCGATGACATCACTCTGGTTCGATGCCGGTAAGAGCAGTTCGGTTGGTTGCTTAGAATCCCGCAAGTTAGCAGCATGCGTGCCAGCAGAACGCGCCGCGGAAGACAAGGTTGGAGGCGTCCATGGATCGTGTCGTTCCGACACAGTGGTCGTCCTGTCTCAGACGGCACCTGCGCCTCCCCAATCGTAATGAGCTCAATGAACCATGAAGCTCACAACCTGCGACCAATCATTCGTTGTATGCCCAAGGGTGGTCCGAAGCCGAAACCAATAGATCGCACCCACCGTAAGGTCCGGGATGGTCAGGTCTGCAACCGTGCTATGGCCCGCGGTCACCCAAGTCTTGCCGCCGTCAAGCGAATACTGCCACTCATAGGACGCGCCATTGACAGCCTTCGCGCGCAACAGAACCTCGCCCGGCGTTTTAGTCATGGTGATCGCAAGCGTGGGTTTCTCGTGCTTACCTTCCTTCCTCGTGAGCATCCCCGCCGCCCCAGCAATTTCGGCCTCCCGTCCGGGGTTTTGGTCTGAAATGGACTGAACGTAATGACGGAGGCCGTCCAAGTCGCGATGGACAATGGCAAGCACCGTATCGCGCGCGGCCGCCGCCCCCTTGGCCTTCGTGCGGGCCGTAACTTCGGCCGCTTCGAGCGCGTCGAGGTTCTTCGAAACTATTTCGAGCGTCGGGGTCGGGGCCGGGAACCACAAGTCCTTGTTTTCGTTCATGAGAGCGGCGATGTGCCGACCGCTGACGATGACTTCCGCTACAGAAGTGTCGCGGGAGACCCCCGGATTGATGAGAACATGATGAAGCTTTGGCATCAACATGACCTCTCACGGTCAGAACGACAAGTCAAGGCCCACTTGACGCGCCGGAGCTCCGATTGAGGGCG
>CAITRH010000648.1 GCA_903894755.1 uncultured delta proteobacterium | reverse complement strand
CCAAACACCGTTCTGGATATCCCTTGCCTGCGCGCTTCCGAAGATCCACTTCTCCCCTATGTTTCGCAGGGATGGGCCCCATTATGTCGACGCCGCAATATTCTGTTTGCGGCAGATCGCCATTGGATTACCTAGCCCCGCCCGCTTGGATTTCCTAGCCCTCGAAGTCGCAGGCCTTGCTCTGACGGACCGGCCATAGTCACATTGTACCTTGTGTGCCCTGTTTTCGGCTGGGAGGGGGTGGGGTGGAGCTGCCGCGCTCCCCCACATGTGACTAAGGCCGACGCACCGCACGTTTCGATGGATTCCGCCAGGGCTGGGGTGCTACACGGCGCCTAGCCGTTTCCAGGCTAGGTCTGCTTCTCCATGGCCGAAGTCGATTCTTCTCTGCCGCGTCGGAGGGGCTAGGTAATCCAATGGCGATCCGCCGTGAACAGAATGTTGCGGCATCGACACAATGGGCCCCACCAGCCAAGCTGACCGACCGGCCCAGGACGCAGTCGCGTTAGAAGTGGGCCATTGGGCCTCGCATCGATTAAGGGGTGACGTCGTTCCTATAGGAGCAAGGCTCCCCTCGTATGCTCCTGGGCCTCGCATCGATGAAGGGTTGACGTAGTTCCTACAGGAGCGAGGCTCCCTCGAATGGCCCTTGGCCTCGCATCGATGAAGGGGGGACGTCGTTCCTACAGAAGCGAGCCTAGGCACGTGTGGGATTTACCCTCGCATCGATCGGGGGGCGCCTCGGACGTTTCAATGTTGGGTCTCTCTCGTAGCAATCGATGCCTCGAACGTGTCGAGCTTTGACGCGTTTGCATCGATCCGACCCTCGGATCGATCGAGCCGGGGCATCGATCGGCGCCTACCGGGTAGAGAGCTTACGCCCGCTCGATGAGTCCGTACTTGTGCAGCTTCTCGATGAGCGCAGGACGCGACACGCCAAGCCGTCTTGCTGTCTCGCTCTGGTTGCGACTGGACGCTTCAAACTGCTCTCCAATGATGGCACGCTCGAAGGCCTCGACACGCGCACGCAGTGGATGGCTCGGTCCAGGGTCGCTACTTCGGGACGGCGTCATCACCGTGCGCTCCCGCGGTTCGGCCAGGGAGCGCCACAAGGCCAGTGTGATCCGCTCGTCAGGAGCCAACGCCAACAGACGCGCCACAGTGTTTTCAAGGTCGCGGACATTGCCAGGCCACGGGTGTCCCTTGAGTGCGTCGACCAGTGCCGGCTCGACTTCCACTCCTGCCATCCCATAGCGCTCGGCGTATTGGTGCACAAAGGTGCGGATCAAAGGCTCGATATCTTCAGGACGTTCCCTGAGCGGGGGGACTCGAATGGGCACGACGTTGAGACGATAGAAGAGGTCTTCCCGGAACCGTCCTGCCCGAGCGTCGGCGGCGAGGTCGCGGTTGGTTGCGGCGATCAGACGAGCGTCGACGATTTCAGGACGTCCGCCCACCTGCTGCACCTCACCGGACTGGAGGGCTCGCAGGATCTTGGCTTGGATGGGAAGCGGCAACTCGCCGATCTCATCGATGAAGAGAGTGGCCTTGTGCGCTTGTTGGAAATAGCCAAGACGTGCGGACTGGGCACCGGTGAAGGCGCCTTTGGTGTGTCCAAACAGTTCGGCCTCGGCGAGCTCGCTTGGGATAGCTGCTGCATTGAACCGAACAAATGCGCGGTCGGCCCTGCGCGAGTGGGCATGGAGCGCACTGGCCATGACGTCTTTGCCAACGCCGCTTTCTCCAGTGAGAAGGACTGTGACGTCTTTGGGAGCCACCCGTGCGACGACATCGAGCAGGCGACGCATGGCGGGACTCTCGGCGACGATGGCGCGTCCAATGGCCGTTTCGGTACGGAGGCGTGCGTTTTGGAGGCGAAGCTCGCGGGTTTCGATCCCTCGTTTGACAGCGATGACGAGCTCGTCGGGGTCGAACGGCTTGGGAATGTAGTCGTGCGCGCCCGCTTTCATGGCCGCGACAGCGACCCGTTCGGAGCCATGGGCGGTGAGCATCAATACGGGGACCCCAGGGTCTTGAGCGCGAAGGCGGGCGAGGACCATCATGCCGTCGATATCGGGCATGGCGAGGTCCGTGAGGACCACATCGGCCCCACGGGCTTCGAAGGCGGCGAGTCCGGAGGCGCCTCCATCGGCGGTTTCGACGTTCAAACCGGCGTCGCCGAGGACAGCTTCGAGGGTAAAGCGCAGGGAAGGGTCATCATCGATCACGAGCACGCGGTTCATGTGATGGGGTCTTGGGCAAGCGTCACGGCCTGCTGGCGGAAAGGATTGGGAAGGTTGCTGGATTGACTGATGGCAAGGGCGCTGAGGGGAAGCTCCAAGGTGGCGATGGTGCCTCGTCCTGGGGAGCTTTCGAAGCGGAGGTGACCTCCGTGTTGTTCGATGAGGCCGCGGGCGACGGCGACTCCTAGACCCGAGCCTCCTTCTTTGGTGGTGAAGTACGGTTTGCGGATTCGGTCGAGGACTTCGGGGGTCATGCCGACCCCCTCATCGATGACGCGGATGGCGACCTGCTGGAGCGGGTCGTTGGTACGACCGACCTCGATGGTGACGGATTTGCCGCGCGGGGTGGCCTGCATGGCGTTGAGGACCAAGTTGAGGAGGGCCTGTCGGATCTTGCGTCCATCGGCCTGGAGGGTGATGTCGGCGGCGCCACCGGCGACGAGCTTGAGACCACTTTCGGAGGCACGAGTTTCCATGAGCTGGACGAGCTCACTCGCCATTTCGAGCGGTTTGCAGGGGGCGACATGGAGGTCGTCGAAGCCGCGGGAGAAGGAGAGGAAGCCGTCGACGATGGCCTGGAGGCGGTCGGCTTCGGCGGCGACGATGGAGAGTCGTTCGGCGCTTTTCGGGTCGGTGGCGTGACGGGCCATATGGACCGAGAGGCCTTTGATGGCGGCGAGGGGGTTTTTGACTTCGTGGGCGAGGCGAGCGGCGATGCCTTCGAGGGCGCGGGTTCGGTCTTCGCTTTCGTGGCAGATCTCTTCGCGCCGTTCGGCGAGCTCGCAGGCGACGCGTTCGTAGCCCTGTGAGATTTTGCAGCCGATCCTGTAGATAGCGAGGCCGATGTAGATGGTCGAGCCGAGGGCGACGGCGAGGTATTCGGTGGAGGGCCATCCATTGCGAGGGGCGAGGGGACCATCGAGCTGACCGAAGCGGGTGGACGACACGAGGGCGAGGGTCATCATGGCGAGGACAAACAGTGCGAGGAACGCGGGACGCATCCATGGGCGGCTTCCGAGCCCGACGGAGGCACCGACGAGGATGGGCATACCGGACACGAGCATGGGGGAGGCGAGGCCACCTGTGACGGCGAGGGTGATCATGAAACAGAGGAGTCCGACGAAGGGGGAGAGCGCGCTCACGACTCGGCCAGGGCGGTTCATTTGGGCAAGGGAGATGAGGGCAAAGACGGCGATGGCGATGGCTTGAACGGCGACACGCCAGCCGGGATTGCCACGCCAGGCGAGGAGGGCGACGACACTGAGGTTGAAGGGGAGGAGCCAGACGAGGCGGTGCCGTCCTGCGCCTTCAGCCATTTCGTTGAAGACGCGGGAGCGCAGGGCTTCGAAGCGAGCTTTTTGGGGGGTTCGAGCGGGGCTTGGGTGGAGACGTTGCCAGAGGGATTCGGGCTTCACGACACCAGAGCAGGCCACGTGGGGTTCCATGCGCGGCCATGAGCAAGGGGCGTGCTCACGATGTTTCCCTGGGAATTCCGGCAGGTTCTCTTTGGCACGCACTGTCCGCGAGGCGACACCCCGGAGAATGCGGCGACAGGGACGCGTCCTGAGGACTGCGCATAGAAGGAAAGAAGCGCGCCCAGGAAGATTCGAACTTCCGACAACTGGTTCCGTAGACCAGTGCTCTATCCAGCTGAGCTATGGGCGCGTACTTGCGAGACGGGAAGGTAGTCGGAACGTTCGTCTTGTCAACGGACTCCTTCGTGTCCAAGCGCTTTTTAGTCCCCTCCAGACTTTTTTGCGCAACTGTCGCGGCCCCATGACCCGCGTGTCATCCGGTTCCTCCTCAAGGTGGCCGCTTTCTGCTGAGTTCTGGGGTGTGCGGCGCCAAAGCGTCGAGGGGAGACCGAAGGCAATGACCTTGGCATATCCCCTGCTAAGGGGAATGCAGAGAGCGCATCGGAAACAAAGGGAGCGCGGACGCCAACTGCGCTCGCCCATTGGTGCGCAAGTGGGTGAGGAAGCTTCCTGGACTGCGAAGCTTCGGGGTTTCGACTCCTCCCTCGCGAACCCCACCGGTCGTGTAGTTAAATTGTCTTGCTTCCTTCTTTGTACTTAGCTTAGTTAACTTCTTTTACTTTGCCTTGGGAAACGTCCTTTTGACTTCTTGGTGGCGTGACTTCCTGTCGGGGAAGCACGCCACATGCATTTTGTTTTGCCGTAGCGGGCTTCAAGACGTTCCAACGTTGCACCTTCGACATGCGCGGCAAAGCAGGCGAAGATGCTCGCCATGAGCCCCTCACCTCTTGGTCTCGACGCCTACCAACTCACCACCTTGATCGCCCACGCGGATGCCGGACGGCTTCAGCACCGTGTTTCCATGGCGGTCTTCTTTCGCAAGATGCCCTCCTCGCGAAACTACGTGATCGCCTGTGGCCTCGAACGGGCCCTCGACTACGCCTCGCGACTTGTTTTTGACGATCATTCCCTCGCCGCCCTCGAGCGCCATCCGCTGCTTGGACCAGCGCTTGGGTCACGTCCGCAGATTCTCCAGAGTCTGCGTGATCTCAAAGGCTTCGAGGGGGAGCTCGACGCCGTTCGGGAAGGGACGCTGGTGTTTGCCGGGCCTGCCTCACGCACCGACGGCTCCCCGTTTCTGATCGACGGGACACGGCTCCACATCTATCTTCCGCTTGTTCAGGTACGCACCGACATGGTTCGCGCCAAGCTGCTCGAAACCCCCTGGCTTGGCTTTGTCAACCACATGTCGATGGTGGCCTCCAAAGCAGCGCGGGTGGTCTCGGCGGCGTCGGGAAAACCCGTGCTCGAATTCGGGTCCCGTCGCACCCACCCTTGGGCGGCACTCGACGCGGCCTATGCGGCCTACATCGCCGGAACCTCGGCGACATCGAACCTCGCAGCCTTTGAACACCTCGGGATTCCAGCCACGGGCACCATGGACCACTTTGCCGTCCAAGCCTCGGAACGCTCCGGAGTTCCCCGAGAACAGACCGAACGGGAGTTCTTTGCCTCCTTTGCCAGAGCGTTTCCCTCCGCTGCCACGCTCCTTGTCGATACCTACGATACAGACGCAGGGATCGCTGCTGCCGTCGAGGCGACAGGCGGTGCACTGACCGGGATTCGCATCGATTCCAACGTCACGGTTGCCACGGTACAGCGGGCAAGAGCGCTGCTCACGAGGCTTGGGGCTCCTGCTGCCAAGATCGTGGTGTCCGACGCGCTCGACGAGTGGCGTGTACGCGAGCTTGCCCCCTACGCGGACGGCTTCGGTGTTGGCGAGAACATCACTTGCTCTCCCGACGCATCGGCAGGCATAGGAGCCGTCGCCAAGCTCACGGTGAACGGCTACGGCGCCATCACGATGAAACTGGCAAAAGGCTCAGGGAAAGCAACGCTTCCAGGCGAGCTTCGGACCTATCGATTTGCCGATCATGACCTGGTTGCAACCGCCTCGGAGCCGTCCCCGGCAGGCGGGACTCCGCTGCTTGTTCCAGTGTGGCGCGGCAATACCCGGGTGAAGGCTCCTCAGCCGGTCGAAGAGACGCGCGACTATGTCCGCGGGCAGATTGCGTCGCTTGCGCCGGAGTTGCAGGCTCTCGAGGTGTCGTCAACGCCCCGAGCTCTTGTTGCCTCCGACGCACTCGTTGCACTTATTCGATCTCGGGTCGATCTCTCTTAGCATTCCCCTTCTTAGGCGGCTGTCTGCTCACGCTGGCGTTTCCATCTTTCCAATGGCTTCGGCGAGCGCCACGGTCCGTTTGGCTGCGACGACATGGAGGTTTTCCACCAGCTTGCCGTCCACCACCACCACACCTTTGCCCTCGGCCGTCGCCTGCTCGTGCGCCAGGATAATTTTGCGTGCAAACGTGACGTCGCCCTCGGAGGGGGAAAACACGCGATTGGCGGGGGCGATGGTCTTGGGATGAATCAGGGTTTTGCCGTCGAACCCGAGATCCCGCCCCTGTTTGCAGACCCGCTCGAACCCTTCGTCGTCGTTGAGATCGAGATGCACGCCATCGACAATGGCCAACCCGTAGGCGCGAGCCGCTAAAAGGCAAATGGCAAGGCTTGGAAGCATCGGGAGACGGTCGGGAGTGTGGGTGGCATGAAGGTCTTTGGTGAGGTCTGATGTTCCCATGACGAAGCCGCCCAGACGGGGGCTCGCGCCAGCGATTTCTTCAGCGTGGAGAATGCCAAGCGGGGTTTCCATCATGCACCAGACCGGCAAGGTCGAGGGGGCTCCCGCGGCGTCGAGTATCGCCACGGCCTGGCGGACCATGTCGCCACTTTCGACTTTCGGCAGAAGGACAGCGTCGGCGCCGCTCGTGGCGGCTGCAACGAGGTCGTCGTAGCCCCACGGGGTCGCGAGGCTGTTGACCCGTAGGATTTTCTCTCGCATTCCGTAGTTTTTCGTCCGCAGCGCCTCGCACGCAGCGGTGCGTGCGGTCGCTTTGGCATCGGGGCCAACGGCGTCTTCGAGGTCGAAGATGAAGCCGTCGGCGGTGAGGGTCTGCGCCTTATCGAGGGCGCGGACGTTGGAACAGGGCATGTAAAGAACGCTTCGGCGTGGTCTTGCGGTGGTGGCCATAGATCTCGCTTCTAGGGTGCATTGGGGAGTGTGCCTAGGGGCGCGGAGTTCGCGCCTACAATTTGAAGAGCGCCGCGGCGCCGACTACGAGCAGCAGCGTGACCACCGCAACCGACAGCTCGGCAAGTGCGCCCACGACAAAGGGACGCCATCCCTGGCGCCGCATCTCGCGGAAGTCGGTGCGCAGGCCGACGCCGGCGAAGGTCAGCAAAAACGCCCAACGCGACAGGTTGCCCAGGCTGGTCAGCTGTGGCTTGCTGAAGACGCCAACAGTCGCCAACGCCGAGATCAGCAGAAACCCCAGTACGAACTTGGGAAACTTCTGCCATAGAAACGCTGTCTTGTTGTCGACAGCCTGCGCCTGGCCCTGCGAGGCCCAATAGATCGCGTATCCGAGCACCACAAAGCCGATGGTCGCGTTGCGGGTGGTCTTCGCCAGCACGGCCACCTTGCCAGCGGCGTCGGAGAAGAGCGCACCTGCGGCGGTGGCCTCCGCGGTATTGTCGATGGCCAGGCCAGCCCACAACCCGAACGCCTTGTCGCTCAGACCGAGCGCGTGGCCAATCAGCGGGTACACAAACAGCCCAAAGGCACCCAACGCCAGGATCGCCGCGATCGCAAACGACGCGTCCTCGTCGTCGGCATCGATCGCCCCCTTGCCGGCGATGATCGCCGACACGCCACAGATGGACGAGCCAATGGCGAGGAGACTAGTCAGCTTGGGTTTGAGCTTGAACGCGCGCCCAAGCACGGTGATGATCCCGATTGCCACCACCAGCTCGATCGCGACCAGGGCGAGGCTAACCCCGCCCAGCTTGGCCACGTCGCCGAGCACGAAGCGGGCGCCCAGCAGGACAATCCCGGCCTTGAGCCAAAACTCGTAGGTCGCCACACCAGCCTGAAAGACCTTCGGAACACCAACGGTATTAGAGATAATCAAGCCAAACAGAATTGCCCACAGCACGTATTCGATGTTCGGAAGCGCCCAGTGATGGGACACGCCGTAGCTGCGGATCATTTGCTCGGAGAGCTTCCCAAGGTAGCCCAGCACGAACAGGAGCGCGACCCCAGGAACCAGCCGCGCGATGCCCCTAGCCAAACTCTGCGTCGACCTTACGCCTACCATGGCACGCTCGGAATAATGCCAACCCGAATCAGCGCCGCCAGGCCGAGCGCGACGATGACCGCCCACCAGTCCAACGAGAGCTGCTGTACAATTCCCACCTGTTCCTGTGCCATTGGGTTCCTCCTGACGGGGTTGTGCCTAACTGCTAAATCAACACTGTCAAGTAATTTCTAGAGGGCCAAACATTTGGACGCTCTCCTCCTCACCGCTATGCTATCCGCCGATACCCATTGATGACCTCCATCGATCCCACGACTTTCCTTGGCCTTGCCCCGTTTCTTCGGATGAACATCGCGGGCGTCGATCTGCGACCGACCTGCGAGCAGATGCTCGCAATGCTGGCTACGACCAAAGGTGATCTCAGCATCGCAAACCTATGGATGAACCTTTCGATCGCCATGCAGTGCCTCGGACAACGTGACCTCGGCTTGGCGTACCAGGCACATGCGTTGACGTTGAACCGCGTCTACCACCTCGCCTCCTCTCGACAGCCTGCGAAATTGCGCTTGCTGCTGCTCGTCGTGCCGGGTGACCTCGCCGCGAATACACCGCTCGATTGCCTCCTTGAAAACAGCGATATCGATCTGGACTTCTACTATGTCTCCCCTGGTACGCCCCTCGCGTTGCCCATTCCTGAGCACGATGTCCTCATGGTGGCCATGAGCGAGGCCGACGAAAACCACGAGCTTCTTGCCTCCCTCGAGGCCCCACTCCGCCGCTGGTCCAAACCCGTGCTCAACGCGCCGCAGAACATCCCGACAACAGGACGCATGACCGCAAGCAGGCTTCTGCAGGACGCTCCCGGTTTGCTCATTCCACCGACCCTGCAAGCATCGCGTCCCGTGTTGCAGGAGATTGCCGCGGGAGCCGCTTTCCTCCCGGTGCTCTTTGAAGGCTGTGATTTCCCGATCATCTTACGTCCAGTTGGCTCCCACGCTGGACATGACCTGAGCAAACTCGAGTGCGCCGCAGAAGTCGCCACCTATCTGTCTCGGGTAGAAGGAGCGGAATTCTACCTGTCTCGATTTATTGACTACAGCAGCATCGACGGGCTCTTTCGAAAGTTCCGCGTTGCTCTTGTCGACGGGGTCCCCTTTGCCTGCCATATGGGCATTTCGTCGAGCTGGATGATCCACTACCTCAATGCCGGCATGTACGAGGATGCGCAGAAGAGAGCCGAAGAGGCTTCCTTCATGACCCACTTCGACGACTTCGCCGAACGCCACGGACCCGCCCTCGAGGCAATCTACAAGCGCTCGAAGCTGGACTATGTCTGCGTCGACTGTGGAGAAACCCGTGAGGGGGAGCTCCTGGTGTTCGAAATAGACCATGCTATGGTGGTCCATGCGATGGATTCGGAGGACCTATTCCCCCACAAGCAGCACCATATGCAAAAGGTCCAAGATGCCTTTCGGGACTTTCTCCTCGACCTGACCTCCAGCGGCTGAAACTAGCGAACCTATGAATCCACGCAATGACCTAAACTTCTCCGGTGGACCGGGTGTATTGCCAGAGAGCGTGCTGCTCGAGGCTCAACAAGCCGTTGTCGCGGTCCCCGAGGTCGGCCTCTCAGTTCTAGGCATAAGTCACCGCTCCGATTGGTTTGCTGCAGTCCTGAGTGAGCTCGAAACCAACATCCGTGCGCTCTTGGGTCTCTCTGGTGAGGTTCACGTGCTGTTCTTGCAAGGTGGCGCTACGCAGCAATTCTCAATGGTGCCCATGACTCTGTTACGTGGGAAAGCACGTGGGAAAGCGTGCCAGGCGGACTACTTGCACACCGGCTATTGGAGCGGAAAGGCGCTTCCCGAAGCAAGGCGCGAAGGGGACATTCGGGTTGTCTGGAGTGGAGAGTCGAACGGCTTCCGGCGACTTCCCAGCGACAGTGAGCTCTCGTTCTCACCAGATGCCCCCTACCTCCATT
Organism: uncultured delta proteobacterium; assembly: GCA_903894755.1. Taxonomy (GTDB): domain Bacteria; phylum Myxococcota_A; class Polyangia; order Polyangiales; family Polyangiaceae; genus CAITRH01. The sequence continues at coordinate 1,381 of CAITRH010000648.1, read as the reverse complement.
ACGTCTCCAATGAGACCGTCGAGGGACTGCAGTTCCATCGCGTGTTGGGTCGCGACGATGTGCCCCGTGTCTGCGACATGTCCTCGGACTTTCTGTCAAGACCGTGTGAGGCAGAGAAGTTCTCTCTCATCTATGCCCACGCCCAGAAAAACATCGGTCCTGCCGGAGTGACCATCGTTGTCCTACGCGACAAGCTGCTCGAAGGGGCGCCTTCCGAGCTTCCTGGGTTTCTTGATTACCGCATCCATGCCCAGGCACATTCCAACTACAACACCCCGCCCGTGTTTGCAATCTACGTGGTCTTGCTGGTTACGCGCTGGCTGATCAACGATATCGGCGGCTTGACCCGCATGGCCCAGATCAACCGCGACAAAGCCGAGCTCCTCTATGGCCTGCTCGATAGAAGTGAGGGCTTTTATCGCGGTAGGGTCGAACCTCAAGACCGCTCCACGATGAATGCAGCGTTCAATCTGAGCAGCCCGGAGCTGGAAAAGCGATTCCTTGCCGAGGCGCTTGCCGCAGGGTTTTCAGGGCTTTCAGGCCATCGTTCAATCGGAGGCGTGCGGGCCTCCATGTACGACGGACTGACGCTCCAAGCAGTCGAGGCACTGGTCGGCTTCATGGAAGATTTCCAGCGGCGGCTGTCATCCCGATGAGAAGCCCCCCGGTGAGCGTTGTCCGGGCGCGAACGCGTCATCACGAGCGTTGCGCGTCCGAACACCGCATCCTCGGGCCCCGTTTGCTCGGCGACAACGCACATGGGATGGCGTTTGCTCGGCGACAACGCACCTGGGGTGGCGTTTGCTCGGCGACAACGCACCTGGAGTGACGTTTGCTCAGCGACAACGCACCTGGGGTGGCGTTTGCTCGGCGACAACGCACCTGGAGTGGCGTTTGCTGGACGACAACGCACATGAAGTGACGTTTGCTCGGCGACAACGCACATGAAGTGACGTTTGCTCGGCGACAACGCACATGGAGTCTCGCATTTCGCAGGGCTCACCCGCCTCTAGCGATTTGTGACGTAGTCCGACCATGGTTCGGGCACGTAGACGCGGCTCGGTCGCTTGACACCCGCACCGTTGCGAGGATGGTTGGCCGCATGGCGATGAATGCGACAGGTCCGGCGTGGGGTGCGGCAGACATTGTGGTTCGGGCGCAGCGTCTCGATTTCGATCTGGTGGCCCTTTCGGTGCTGCTAAGGATGAAGGTTTCCAAGATCCTTGATGAACAGATACCCGCCAAGCAGGCAGGTCCACAGAGCGCCATGGCGCAAGCGCAGGGCCTCCCGCCCCCGACGCCTGGCCCTTCTGTCGGCCAGTGTGTCGAGTTGATGGTGCTCAATATCCTGTCGGGGCGCGTAGCGCTCTATTCGATGGGT
>CAITRH010000647.1 GCA_903894755.1 uncultured delta proteobacterium | reverse complement strand
TCGATGATGTGCATCTCCAACGCTCTGGTGAAACGCTGGTGCGTTCGCCTGTTGCGCACTTCAAACACGGAATGAACCCAAGTCCCTTTGATCTCCCGGTATCCCAGTAACGCTATGACCACCACCGGCTTGAGCGTCGAATATTGCAAGCCTGCCTAGCCTGGGGTGAGCTGTCCTCCGTATGTCCGCGCCCAATAGTTCCGGGGGCCTCGTCAAACTCCGAGCCCGACCGCGATACCCGCTACCCAGGGTTACCCACCCTGGGCTGCTGTTGTTTTGACTCGCCCCTTCGGGGCTGCCGACCAAGGCACGGGGTCCTTTCCAGCAGGTTGCCCTTACGCAATAAGAAGCCCTTGCGTTGATTGGCAGCCCCGAAGGGGCGAAACAGAACAGCCCAGGGTGGGTAACCCTGGGTAGCGGGTATCGCGGTCGGCCCGTCGTTGTCTTGAAAATGATGTCCTGCGTGGGGTCCAGCGTGTGCCGCATCCTGCAGGGGTAGCAGAACGGGCCCCTCGACACTGTTTGAAATTTGAAAACGCTACCCAGGACTGGGCGGGTATCGGGTAGCGGCGGCCATTACCGCGGCCTGAGTGGCTAAAGAGACTTCGCACAACGGAACCCAACGACCGCGCTCCGCGTCTTTGGGGAGTACTGCTGCCGAAGTGTGTTGGTGAGCACAGAGCCCTCGGAGGCGTACCACGCCCCGCCGCGGGCCACCTTCTGGTCGCTCGTGCACCCGAGGTTGTGGTAGTAGCAGGCGTCCGAGGAGGTCCACTCCTGCACATTGCCCGTCATGTCGACGAGCCCATCAGGGGTGTTGCCAGTAGGAAACGTTCCCAAGGGGCAGGTCCCCAGCTTTGCTGCACCCCGTGCGAAACAGGCTCGCCCCTCGGGCGGCGCGTTCCCCCATGCGTGGCCCCGCTTGTCTTTGCCGCTGGCCGCATATTCCCACTCCTCCTCGCTGGGGAGCCGCCGCCCAAGCCACGCGCAAAACGCCTTCGCCTGCCCGTGGTCCACACAGTTGATGGGATGCCGCTGCCGGTCGTCGGTCCGGCCCGCATTGCAGAACTCTCCGGTCGCTGCAGCCGTGCAATGCCCTGCAGCGACGCACCGCTCGTAGCTCCCCACTGGAACCTCATAGAGGTCCATGGAAAACGTCGCCATCGACCTGATATGCATCGGGCGCTCGTCAATTGGCCCGGTGTCTGAGCCCACCGAGTACGTTGTCCCTGCAAAGGTGTGCATGGGCAGACCCTTGGCGACCTCCGCGGCCTCCGCGATCTCGCGGGTCGAAGGGACACCGCTGCGGTGTTTCCAGGGGCTCCAGAGGATCCCCCCAACAGCACCGACAAAAACCAACGCTCCAATGACAAGGGGCCAGCGCCTCGAGTGGACAACGTTGGTGTCGATCGTTGGCTCTGCGACGTCCGCGGACGCGCCAGCCTGGAGCATCTCGGACACCGCACTGGGGCCCACGAAGGGCCACACTCCATGGGGGGTTGCCTCAGGGACAACAGCGGTCGGCGTAGGCAGAGGAGGCGCGGTCGCAAACGGATTGTAAACATCGGGGGCGACCTGCGTGGATTCGAGGACTCTGTTCGCATTGCTCGCGTTGCCCGTCAGCACGGCGCCCAGGAGGTCGAACGCGCGGTTCGCGTTGGCAAAGCGCTCGTCGGGCTCGCGTCGCATACACCGGTCGAACCAGGCGTCGAAGCCGAGCGGGATCCGACTGCCGACCCCAAGCCGCCCCGCCCGCACCGGAGCCGCCTCGATGGGGTCCACGGTGATCTCGCGCATCAACGCCGCTATTGACGTGTCCTCGTCGTGGGCCGTGAGCCAGTAACGCTTGCCGGTGAGCACGTAAAACGCAAGAAGGCCCAACGCCCAGACGTCGGCCTGCGGGCCGATCTTCGCACGGGCGGTCGTCTGCTCGGGGGCCATCCAGAGCGGCGTGCCGACCGCGGCGGTCGCGTTGGCCTGCGCGTCGCCGGTGAGCTTCGCAATGCCGAAGTCGAGAAGCTTGGGCGTGTAGGGCTCGCCTGGACGCTTCGAGCGCGCGAGAAAAATGTTCCTGGGCTTGATGTCGCGGTGCACGATGCCAAGCTCGTGAGCGGCGCCGAGCGCGTGACAGAGGGCGCGAAACAGATCGAGGACCTCCGGAAGCGGCATCGGCTCGCCCCCGTCGATGCGCCCATCGAGCGTCTCGCCTTCGAGCAGCTCCATGGCGATCCAGGGGATGGCCAGCTCCTCGTCGATGCCTGCGCCTAGGACTGCGATGACATGGTCGCTTGGGATTTGGGCGCAGGCGCGGGCTTCCTGGGCGAACCGACGTCGAAAGCTTTCGCTCTTGGCGACGTCACCATGCATGATCTTGAGGGCACGCGGGACCCCGGTGCTCAGCTGCTCGACGACGTAAACCGCGCCCATGGCCCCCTCACCGAGGGGCCTGAGGACCTTGTAGTCACCCCCGATGGGAGTTCCCGGGGCCAGCGCTCGGTGGGAGAACATGGAGTGGGCGCCTACTTGGGGTTCGGCGTCTTCGACTGTTTGGTCTTCGCGGCCGCAGTCTTCTTGTCCTGACTGACGGTCTGTTGCTTTTTGCTCTTGTCCTTCGACTTCGGAGATTTGTCGCCCATGTTCTGCCTCCTCGACCGAGCGGCTCGACTTCCGAACCGCTTCCCTGCAGCGTATCATGAGTCGTCGGCTAGCGGCGCTCCGGTCTTCCACGTTCCACGACCGCTTTGAGTTCTTCGAAAGCCACTGGGCTGCGCATCGATCAAAACGGTATCTGCAAGCTGGCCCTGTCGACCACCCCATCGCGTTCCAACAAGCCGAAGCGAATGTCCGTCCGGTCCGCTTTGCCCCGCCCCCGGGAACTAGCGGGCCGTTGCTCCCAAATGCGCGCCAGTGTTGGACGTACGAGGTCGGGCGCAAGGGCAAACTCGAAACGCGGTCCCGAAATCCGCGCAGTTGCCTCGAACCACACGCCACCGTCCGCCAGCGTCTCGCCCCTAAGCTCGTAACGCGTTCTGAGTTTCGTCAAGTCCCCTCCGAGCACGACTCGAAGATCCTCGAGAGCAAGCTTTCCTCCCGACGACGGCAAGCGTCCTTGTCCTGTTCGTCCACGGTAAGCCAGGCCCTCTGGCGTCATCCAGTAGGTGATCGCGTCCGGAGGTGCGAGCTCCCAGCGAAGGCGGTCGGGGGCCAAAAAAGTTAGACTCCCAGTCGACCGCACCTCCGCGGCCAAGAGCCCAATACGTCGCACCTGCGTAAACGGTCCCGCAAGCGACCGAAGCCCGCTGCGCGCCCTCGCCACGCGTCCAAGCATGTCCACGAGGTCCAACGACCATGCCGAACGTGTGGTCAACAGCGTTCCGACAGCAGCACCAAGAAACGAACGTCGGTTCATAGGGGTCCCCGTCACCGTACACCGACTCCGTGGAGCCCGGAAGCCGTGCTACCCCTTGGGGCGTGAAGTCCCGTCTTGGACAGTGTCCGTCGTGCGGCCATCCGCGCTGCGTGGACAACCAGCGTGGATTGCTCGATGCCGAGCGAGCTTGGTACTACCGCGAATTTGCGTTGCATCCGTCCCCCACCAATCCGTTCCATCCGCTGCAAGACGGCATGCGCAAGCTTGCCATTCGAGGCAGCGATCGATGGTTCTGGGCCTGTGACTCGTGCCTGCGATCGGGACGGGCGCTTGCCGCCAACGTTGCGCGCCAGAACCTGGCGCTGGGCACTCCGTTTGCTGCCTACGTCGATCGTCCATTTGTGTGCGAGGACTGCTTGGAACCGTCGGTTTTTGATGCGGGCGAGCAGCGGCACTGGTTCGAGACGCTAGGGTTTCTGATTTGGGTCTATCCGAAGCAATGTGCGGAGTGTCGCGCGGCAAGAAGAAGGCGCAAACGCTCCCACCAGGCGTTGGCAGAGGCGCTGCACCGATTGGATCCCACGGATCCCGTGCAATTGGAGGCCATTGCGCGATTGTACGCGGAGCTCGGGTCGTCCAAGGCTGCTGAATTTCGCGCGCGACTGAAAAACGCTGGACGCAGGTCGAAACGACATGCGCCTTGACGTCTCACCCCAACCTCTCCCGAGTCAGGACATGGGGAGCCGCTCGAGCAACTCCCCGAGCTCCCCCTCCACGTTCTCCATTTCCCCCTGGAGTCCCTCCAACTCCTCTGCAAGCGCATTCAACTCCGCCTCGTCGTCCTCCGTCGGCTCCTCCGGCTCCTCTATAGAGGGCGCGTCCAACTCCAGCTGCGGCTCGGGCGAAACCTCCAGGGTCGCCCCCGTTTCAAGCAGCTCCGGCTCGTCAGCCCTGAGCGTCAACGGCACAACCTGGGACCTAGCTGGCGCGGACGCCCAGGCAATGTTCGCTGTGTCCGGTAGTACCTGAGTCCGCGTCACCTCGGGGGCGTTTGGAAGTACCTGAGTCCGCGTCACCTCGGGCGCAGTCGGTGGGTCCTGCGGGAGCACCAACGTCTGGCCCATGGGATGACGCTTCTTTGTCTGAGCAGCTTTCCGAGTGTCGTCGTTCGCCATGTTCTTTTCCTAGTGGAGAGCCTGCAATCGTAACCGTGCACTTTGCGCTGTGACAGACCGCGCATCGCGGCCCCAAAGAGTCACCGCCTTCTCATAGTTCTTGCGAGCCGCAGCAAGGTGGCCCCGCTCCTCTTCGGTCCTTCCCAGGAGATACCACGCCTTGCCGGCCGCAAGCGCCATGTCGAAGGGGAGGCAACTGCGCGTCACCCGCTGAAGGTACTCCGCAGCTTCTGCCGAACGGCCTCCCAAAGCCAGCGTCTTGCCAAGAAGGTACTCGTCAAAGGGATGTAGCAGACCCGGCGCTGGCAAAGGCCCCTTTGGCAGTATCTCCAGAGCCAGTCGAGCCGTAGACTCCTCGTCTGCAGGCACACCGTAAAGATGCAGCCACTGCAAGAAACCTAGGCGCTCTTCCACCCGTGGACCGCGCAGCTCCAAAAGCGCCTGCCCCTCCGCAGCCATCACCTGCCGACGCCGTGAAAACTCGTCTTGCGTCAGCCGCCCATCGCGCAAAAGGTACTTGAGGACAAAGACCCCTTCAAAGGCCGTTCGAAGCACCGACGTTCCAGACTGAAGACTGTCCAGACGCCGAAGCAGCCGCTCGCAGACATCCGCAGCCAACCTCCGACGGCCGGTCTCGATGTAAAACGACGCCAGCCACACAGTCGCCTCCGTCTGTGGTTCCGCCTTGCGGTGCGCCTCCGTCGCCTTCAGCCACGCAACCAGATGCACCTCGGCCTGCGCAAAGTCGCCTTCCAGTATCGCCAACCGCGCGGCATACCGGGACCGAAAGGCCGCACGATCCGATTCCGACGTCGCCGCGGCTCCGCGTTCCAGTACTTCAACCACACTGTCCCGAGGAGCCCCGCGAGCCTGCAGCGCCGACGCCAACGCAACGTAGGCGTCCCGGTCGTCCGCTACCCCAGCGGTCCACTCCCGGGCTTCTTGCTCGAAGAGCACACAGTTGCCCTCCTTTGCAAAGGTAAACCCTCTCTGTCTTAGACACACCTCGGAAGTTGGAGAACGACGGAGGCACTCCTCGAAAAAACCTCGCGCTCCAGCAAGATCCCCCTTCGCTAGACGTGCATTCCCCTTGAACCACACGGCAAGCGCCGCGGAAAGGTCATGTTGGGACGCATCCTCGAAGTGCAACTCCGCAGCCTCGTAGTCGCCTAGAAACTCCGCCAGGGAGCCCAACGCGAGAAGAAACCGTGGGTCCTTGGGAAACCGGGTCGCCCCAATGCGCATGCGTCGTTCACACTCGACCACGTCGGGCTTGGGACGCACCATGGGTTGCAGCCCATCGAGGAACGTTGCACTCGCCTCGTCGAGGCGCTCTCGATAGAGGAACGCCGCCTCGAAGTGCTTTCGGGCCTCCCCCGGCTCGTCGGAGAGCGCAAGACGTAGCAGTGCAAGATGCACATGGGGGCATGAGGGATCGAGCTCCAAGGCTTTCGTGAGCTCGGCGGTCCCACGACGTAGCAAAGCGCCCCGCAGTGCCGTTTGCGCCCGAGCGTGAGCGTCCACAGCCGCCGCGGTGCAAGCGACAGGAGCCGGTGCAAGCGTGGGCGCCGAGACTGCAGAAGCTGGAACTTCGCCTTTCGTGCGAAAAGATTGTCGAAGAGCAATGGCCGCAAGCGCAGTCAAGAGGAGCGCTGCAACAACGGACACCAGCAGGTGCCGTCGCGACTTGAAAGAGGAAGGAAGCGGCGAGGCCATCGACCCGACCCCTAACTCCGAACGCAGAGCCGCGTAGGCCTCCATCCCATTCTGGGGACGTTGCGTCGCGTCCCTCTGCACACACCGCAGAAACCATGCGTCAAAGCCAGGTGGCAAAGCGGTGTGCACTCCAAGCTCCAGAGCGCGCTCCGACGCGGCCACCAAGGCAGATTCCGTCACCTCCTGCAGTACCGCCATCAAAGGGGCGTCTTCATCCTGGGCCGACCGCCAATACACGCGCCCCGTAAGGGCGTAGAAGCCGAGAAGCCCTAGGGCCCAGACATCGACACAAGGGGCAATGTCGCCCCCCTGGCGGATCTGCTCGGGAGCCATCCAGAGAGGAGAGCCAATGCGGGTCAGTGTCTTGCCAACGCGGCCCGAGAGAAGCTTCGCAATACCGAAGTCGAGGACCTTGACAAAGAAAGGACGTCGCAGGCGCCCCTTGCAGAGAAACACGTTTTCCGGTTTGAGATCGCGGTGAACGATGCCCGCAGCGTGCGCTGTCCCTATCGCGTCGCAAAGTTGTTCGAACAGCTTCAGGAGCTCCGGCACATCGAAGGGCTTGCGGCCGATCCTCTCTTCAAGGCCCTCGCCCTCCAGAAGCTCCATGACGAGATAGGGGACTCCACGCTCGACATCTACGTCAGCGTCCATCACCTGCACCACGTGGTCGCTGGGAATGCGAGCGCAGATGCGCGCTTCCTGCAAAAGGCGGTTGCGGAAGGCTTCGTCTTCGGCAAATTCCTGGCGCAGCACCTTGACAGCGCGTTGGGCCCCAGTGCGAAGCTGCTCGGCACGGTAGACAATGCCCGTCCCCCCCTCTCCGATGGGCTCGGCAATGCGGTACGCTCCTGCAAGGAGAGTTCCTGGCTTTAGGAGCATCTGGCTCCCTGCTCTACTTCTTATCCGCAGGCTTCTCTGCGCGCCGTGCGGCTTTTACCGCGTCAAGGATCTCAGTGTAGTACTTGTCTTTCGAAAGCGGACCAGCGGCCGCCCCTTCTTCGAGCTTGCGGTGCGCAGCGCAGAACGTTGCGGTCGCGTCCCGTGCCTCGCCGTAGCGGTTGTCGAGCGTTGCGATGTGGCTCGAAACGCTGGCATAGACAAGACGGTCGATCACCGACTCGGAAACACACACGGTGCGGTTGTCCAGACCACCGCAACGCCGGTCCGACTTGGTCGTGCGTTTCCTATCGATGTCCCTTTGCGTGTCTCCGAGGCTCTTGGCTTGCGCTTCAAAGTAGGCCGCAAGCCCTGTGCACAAGATCGAAACCTGAGGGGCAGCGTCTTTGACCGCTTTGTCGAGGTCGCCCTTGGGAACCACCGTTGCCATTTGGCTGACCAGCTGTGCAGCGGCGTTTCTTGCCGCCTGCTCTGAGGGATTGTCCGACTCGGGAGGGGCTGGGCCAATCAGCGCAGCTTCGAGTTGGCCAGCCGTTTCGGGTGCGGTCCCCGAGGCAATGGCCTCGAGCCTCTCGGCGTAGGCTGCAAGAACCACTAAGGTGTGGCGCCAAAGCAAGCCGCTCTTGACGGTCTTTTGGCACGCCTCACTTAGAGATACGGGCCTTTCGCCTGCGGTCGGTGCGACGATGGCTTCACGGAAGCTGCACACCTCGGAGCCAGGAGGGACCGCATGGGCATGCACGGAAAGCCCGCGCCCCACTTTGCCCACCGCAACCCCAGACATCACCGGACCGCCTCCGCAAGCCGCAAAGGCCATCGCCAAACAAGCGAGCCTGAGCGTGCCCACTGGAAGTTGAATCTTGTTACTTTGGGTCATCGATTGTCTCCATTTCCGTTCGTTGCAGCGTCTAAACCAAACCTACTTTGAGAACCGCAGGTTTGAACCGCGGACCTCACCCCTCGCTATTTCGCCCTTTCACAGCGCCCCCTCCCCATCGATGGGGAGGGGACATTGTGAACGCGCCGGATCGTGCGGGGGTGAGGTCCTCGGGATCGCCGGCGACGTTGCGGTTTTCAAGATGGGTTTGGTTTAGCACATGGATGGATGGGCATGGAGGGAATAAGCCGCCGCTCATGGCGCTGGCTCGACGGTCTCGTCGCTGTCCCCGTCGCCTTCCAGCTTGCGGTAGATGGTTCGCGTGGAAATCCCAAGGAGCTGCGCAGCCAAAGACTTGTCCCCCTTGGTGTAGCGAAGCGTGTCGCGGATAGCACGTAGCTCGATCTCGTCGAGAGGTGTCCCCAGCGGGAACACCAGCGTGGCAGGAACCAGCACGGGAGCCTTAGTGACGCTTTCCGGAAGGTCCGCCTCGGTGAGCGTGTCGCCCCGGCACAGCACGACTGCACGCTCGACTACGTTCTCGAGCTCGCGCACATTGCCTGGCCAGGAGTAGTCCAAAAGACGATCCACCGCAGCACGCGACATGGTCAGTCGTGGCCTACGGTTCTTTTCGCAGTAGCGCCCTAGGAAGTGATCGAGAAGCAGCGGAATGTCCTCCCGCCTTGCACGCAATGGAGGTGCTGTCACCGCAATCACGTTGAGTCGGTAATACAGGTCCTCCCGGAACCTTCCTGCCGTCACCTCGGCAAACAGATCGCGGTTGGTCGCGGCCACAATCCGAGCGTCGGACTGCGTAGGTTTGCCGCCAAGAGGCTCGAACTCCCCCTCTTGCAGCACACGCAACAACTTGACCTGTACCTGCTGCGAAAGCTCGCCGATCTCGTCAAGAAACATCGTGCCCCCCGCAGCGCGCGCAAACCGCCCATCCTTCTTGGCCACAGCCCCCGTAAAGGCGCCGCGCTCGTGGCCAAACAGCTCGGACTCGAGAATGGTCTCCGGGATTGCAGCACAGTTGACCGCCACGAAAGGTCCCCGCGCCCGTCCGCTGCGCTCGTGGATATAACGCGCCAAGAGCTCCTTGCCGGTCCCACTTTCGCCTAGAATGAGAACAGTCGCAACGCTCGGGGCCGCCTGCGTCGCAACCTCCATGACCCGTCGAAACGCTGGGGCACTTCCAATGAGCTCGCGACGCGTAAGCAGCTTGATCGTGTCTTTGAGGGAGCGGTTCTCTGCAACAAGCTTCTGGCGCTCTGCTGCTTTGCGCACCCCTTTGACAATCGTATGACGCTTTAGCGGCTTCTCCACGAAGTCGTAGGCCCCCTCACGCATCGCCGACACGGCAGATTCCACTGTGCCATAGGCGGTCATCAGCACCACCTCGACATCGGGAGCCAGCTGCTTGATCGCCCTCAGGAGCTCGAGACCCGTCGTGCCGGGCATCATCAGGTCGGTCAGTACCACATGGATACGATGGGTGCGTAGGACCTCGAGCGCCTGCTTCGCGTCGTACGCCGTGAGCACACGCATCGCTTCGCGCGCGAAAATGCGCTGGAGCGATTCGACATTGGAGCGGTCGTCATCCACCACCAGCACGGTGGTCCCGTCAGAGGGCTCTTCGGAAGGGGCGGTGCGTGGCAAGGTCGGGTCCGTCACGCCCGCACCTTGGCAAGCCCGAAGGTCCGCGTCAACGCACCTCGGTCAAGTCGCGTGGAGTAACCTTGGCGTTGACCTACAAGGTCGCTCCGGACACTAGAACCAGACGAGTAGGTCACCGACAGGGCCCCTTCGAGGGCCAGAGGAGCGTAGGTGCCTAAGCCACAAGACGACTCCGGGAGCCGGCAGGGCTTTGTCGTTCAGCGACAAGGCAACTCCAAGGGTTCCGATGCCACGTAGAGGTTGGCGACAAGGCAACTCCGGGAACTGGAGCGCCACGGTCGTTCAGCAACGAGGCGACTCTGGGGCCCGAAGACGCCTCGTCGCTCAGAAGCAAGGCCACTCCGGGGAACGGCGGGGCTCGGTCGTTCAGCTACGAGACAACTGCAACGACGTGGAGTCCGCTGGTCGGTGGGCGACAAGGCGACTCCCGTCGGAACGCCGAGGGGAGCGTCGTCTGCAATGGTCTCCGGCCGCAAGCTACCCCTGCTCGTCGCGCTCCGAACGGATCTCCGCAAGGAGCTCCTCGACCCGTGCCGACGTGTCCACCCCCTCGTCGTACCGAAACTCCAACGTTGGAGAAAAACGTAGCCCCACCCGTTCCGCTACCTCGCGCCGAAACCGACGCGCCGCATGGGACAGCGCTTTGACCGCTTCAACCCGTCGCCCCGCCTCGTCCGAAAGCAACCGAACATACAGCACCGCCTCGCGCAGGTCCGGAGTCATCTGCACCCGAACCACCACCACGCCGGCAAGCCGCGGATCCCGAACCTCTGTCACCAACATGGACGCGACTTCCTCACGCACCCGCTCGGCTACACGCGCCTGCCGAAGTCCTGGCTTGTCTGTCATCGTCCCTCTCCCCACGCCACCACCTCGGTGCTCCGATCCGTAAGCACCGCATCCTCGGCCACTTCCGCTGCCCGCGCCACCTGTGCCAATACCCCGTCGCACACCTTGGCCTCGGACGAGACCACACACACACCAAACACCGCCCTCTGAAGGACGTCGAGCTCTCCCACCTCCGCGATCGAGACATCAAAACGCGCACGCACCCGGTCGCGGAAACGACGCACTGTGGACCGCTTGTCCTTCAGCGACTGGGCGTGCGGAATGTGAAACGTGAGGGTGAGAACACCAACAAACATAGGGGCGCTTAGAGCTTTTGCTTGATTTCTTCGATCTCGTAGCTCTCGACGATATCGCCTTCTTTGATGTCGTTGAAGCTCTCGAGGCTGATGCCGCACTCGAACCCTTCCACTACTTCCCTGGCGTCGTCCTTGAACCGCTTGAGCGCACTGACGCGCCCGTCGAACACCACCCCAGCCCCCGTACGAAGCAGCCGAATACGTCCGCCGCGGACAATTCTTCCCTGCGTGACAAAGGAGCCGGCAATGGCAACGTTCTTGACCTTGAACAGCTTGCGCACCTCGGCCCGTCCATTCGACTTCTCGATGAGGGTGGGGGGAAGAAGCCCCTCCATCGCCGCTCGGACATCGTCGACCGCGTTGTAGATGATCGAATAGAGGCGGATCTCGATCTTGTTCTCTTCAGCAAGGGCCGCAGCTTTGCCAGCTGGACGTTGGTTGAAACCTAGGATGACCGCCTTGGAGGCGATCGCTAGGTTGACGTCACCCTCCGTGATGGCGCCCACTCCAGCGTGAATGATCAAGAGGCGCACCTTGTCGCCACTCAACTTGGCCAAAGAGTCCGCGACGGCCTCGACCGAGCCTTGTACGTCGCCCTTGATGATGACTCGGAGCTCTTGTTGTGCCGAGTCCTGGATCCGCTTGGAAAGTTCCTCGAGAGAGACCTTGGCTGTGGCGGGAATAAGGCTTCGAGCCATCTTCCCTTTGCGGCTTTCAGCAATCTCTTGGGCCTTCTTCGGGTCCTTCACTGCATGGACAGGGTCCCCGGCCCCCGGAACGTCGGAGAGCCCAAGGATCTCGACAGGTGTGGAGGGACCGGCCTCATAGACCTGCTTGCCATGCTCGTTGGTCATCGCGCGGACCTTGCCGAAGCCTGGACCTGCCAGCACGAAGTCGCCGACGTGGAGGGTGCCATCTTGGATCAAGACGGTTGCGACCGGCCCTCGACCCTTGTCGAGCTTCGCTTCGAGCACCGTGCCGTTGGCTGGTTTTTTCCCGTTGGCTTTGAGCTCGAGGACCTCGGCCTGCAAGGCCACAGTCTCGAGAAGCTGAGGGACCCCAATGCCCGATAGAGCCGAGACGTTGACGAACATCGTATCGCCGCCCCACTCTTCAGGCTGCAAGCCGAACTCGACAAGCTCGCGTCGCACACGTTCGACGTCGGCTGTGGGTTTGTCGATCTTGTTGACCGCCACGATGATGGGGACCTTGGCCGCCTTGGCGTGACTGATAGCCTCGCGCGTCTGCGGCATCACACCGTCGTCAGCCGCCACCACCAAGATGACGATGTCGGTGACACCGGCCCCTCGGGCACGCATTTGCGTGAAGGCTTCGTGGCCCGGCGTGTCGAGAAACACGACGGTCCCTTGGGTGGTCGAGACTTTGTAGGCGCCAATGTGTTGCGTGATCCCGCCGGCCTCGCCCGCAGCCACGTTGGCTTTGCGGATTCGGTCGAGAAGGCTGGTCTTGCCGTGGTCGACGTGACCCATGACGGTGACCACGGGGGGACGGGGCTCGAGACCAGCCTCTGGTGGCGACGGAGCGACGGCCTTGGCGGTAACGGACTCTTCACCTCGCGCAGCCGCGATGTTCTCTTCTTCGCTCCGGGCTACGTCCTCGACCTCCCAGCCGAACTCGGAGGCGAGGATCTTCGCCGTGTCGGCGTCGAGGGTCGTGTTGATGTGAACGCCCGTCATGCCCATCGAGAGAAGCTTCATCAGAAGCTCGGTGGACTTGAGACTCATACGCTGGGCCATGCCCTGGAGCGTGATGTTCTCCTCGATGCGAATGACCTTCTTGTGGGCACTCATCACCTGGGTCGAGACGATGGATTTGCGCTGCGGCATGGGCGGTCCACGTCGCGCCTGAAACTGCTGTCCAGAACGTCCGCCCTGCGAGCCTCCGCCTCGTCCCCCCTGCTGGACAGGTCCGCGCATCGGAGGACGGACTCCTGTGGGGGCGGTTCCCGTCGTGGTCCCCGATCGCGGGTCGTATTGCACCCGACGTGGCATGTTCGACGTGTTTGGCGACGTCATCATGCGAGGCCCGGTGGTCGGGGTCGGCATCGGAACCCCGGGCCTTCCAGCCCAGTACTCAACCCCCGTCTTCGGAGCAGCTGGACGAGCCACCGGCGGCGATACGGGCGGTAGGGGCGGAGGTTCCCTGCGCTGCGGAATCACTACGGCGTCCAGCCTCGGCCTTGGCTTGACAGCAGCCGGCACCGGCACCGGAATCACCACGGACGGCGGCGTTGGTACGCGAGGAGGTGGAGGCGGCGGGGGTCGAGGCGGGGGTGGAGGCGGCGGCGTCGGTACGCGAACCGGTTCGGGCGTCGGCGTCGGCTCCATGACTACCGGGACCTGCCGTGCAATTTGGACCGTGGGGACCGGAGCCTCAACGACAGCGGCCTGCTCGACGACGGGCTCGATCACAAGCTCGGAGGGCGGCGGACGCACCGCGATCACGGGGGCGATCACCACGGGGGCACTGAGCGGCGGCTCGGGAGCTTTCTCGGGCTCGCGAGCGACAGCCTCCGGCGCACTGGGCTGGGGAAGAAGCGGCGCTGACGGTGGACGAGGCGGCTCCAGCACCACGTGCAGGGCTCGCGACGATCGGTCACGGGCCACCGGCTCGCGAGCGACCAGCGTTGGACTGCTTCGCCGCGTCGCTACAGGCGCTACCACATGTCCATGCCCCTCGGCCTCGCTTGCCGGAGCGCTGGGCGCCGACTCCTCGAAAGCATGATCTGGCACCGACGGGACCACCGCAGGACTCGACGCGGGGGCTCCAGGTTTGGCCACCGCTCGACGCTTCACGACGCCGGGGCGAATGCGTTCTTCGACCACGTCGTGCGTGCGTTGCTTTTCGAGATGGCGTTTGACCCGCTCGATCGCCTCGGGCTCGACCGAGCTCATATGATTTCGAACTTCGACCACACCGATCGCCTGGAATAGCCCCACGACGGCCTTTGGGTCGAGGTTCAACTGCTTGGCGACTTCGTAGACGCGAACCTTGCTCATCGAACCTCCGAGTGCCGCCGAATGTGCATTCCCACCTCGTTGCGGATCCGCTGTAACCTCGAACGCTGCATCACTCCCCTTGCCTCCGGGCCTCGCCTGCCAAATCCGCCGTGCGACGCGCCTTTAGCACTTCTTGAGCGATGCCGGGGTCTTGAATGACAATCACGGCCACTTCATCGCGTCCCACGAGCTTTCCTAGCGAAGTTTTGTCCCCCCACGCCACCGCTCGCCCCTCGGCAACCGCGCGGGTGATGGGTCCCCGTTCAAGCACCACCCCGGCATCGGTCGCCGCGATCAAGAGCGGAGCCCCAGCCTCGAGCGCCTTGCACACCACGTCCGCCCCCACCAGCAGACGTCGCGCGCGCCAAGCCCCCAATACGAGCCCCGTGATCCGACGGTTGCTGGCCTCGACCACTTGCTCGAGCAGCTCGCCCAAGGAGACTTCCACCGCGCACCGAAGCGAACGGGCAATCCCCCCAGAACGCGCCTTTCGCAAACAGGCCGTGCGCAGGTGTACATGTACCCCACGTCCAAAACGCCCATCTCCAAGGTCCACGGCCACGCGTGCGACACCACCAGGTGCGACACCGTCAGGTGCGACACCGTCAGGCGCGGCAACGTTGACCACGAGACGCACCAACGCTTCCGCGTCGTCTCGGCCGCTACAGCCGACACATGTGCGTACCGGCGAGCGCTTCGAGCGCTCCAAAGGGCTCTTGATCAGATCCACGTTGCGCTCATTTCTAGGCTGACTCGATCGTCTTGGGGGTCTTGACCTCGCGACGCGCCGCCTCGATGGCCTTCGACTCGCTGTTCACGAAGTGCTCCGCCCCCTGCTTGATCGAACGTGCCTTGCGGATCCCTAGCCCCGTGCGGATCGCAAGCTTGTCTTCTTCCTCGTGGCGAATGTCCTCGACGGTCTTGTACCCGGCATCCTCGAGAAGCTGGATCGTGCGCTCCCCAACGCCACGTACAAACAGCAGGCGTTCCCGTTCGGTCAGCGCCTCGGTACGCGACGACGCGCTCAGAATGCGCTCCTGTCGACGTTGCTCCATGTTGGTCTCCGCACTGGTGCGGATTCGCTGCGCCACCTCAGGCCCCCCAAGCCCAGGGATTCCTCCCAGCTCTTGTTCGGTAGCCTCGGCAAGCTCCTCGAGGGTCCGGAACCCAAGCCGATACATGCTTCGCGCAAGTTGCTCCGTGACCCCGTCCACCTCTTGAAGCTGCGTGACCCCTTCTTCTTCCATCTGCCGGAACTTGGCCTCGCTGATGATATCGAGCTTCCATCCCGTGAGCTGCGCCGCCAAACGCACGTTTTGCCCCTTGCGTCCAATGGCCAAGGAGAGCTTCTCGTCGGGAACCACCAGCTCCATCCGTCCATCGGCCTCATCGACAATGACTTTGTTGACCTCGGCGGGCTGGATGGCCGCGCAGACGAAACGGGCCGGGTCGCGGTCGTAGGGGACAATGTCGATCTTCTCGCCACGCAGCTCCTGGACCACCGCCTGGACCCGAGCCCCCTTCATGCCAACACACGCGCCGACCGGGTCGACGTCGGCGTCGCGGCTCGTGACCGCGATCTTCGACCTTGCGCCTGGTTCACGCGCGCAGGCGACGATCTTGACGATGCCCTCGTAGATTTCCGGCACCTCGGCCTCGAAAAGTTTTTCGACCAGCTTGGGGTCGTTGCGGCTCAAGATGATCTGCTGCCCCCGTGCCTCACGATCGATCTCGTGGACATACGCCACGATGCGGTCGCCTGGACGGTACGTTTCACGGGGCGTCTGCTTGCTGAAAGGGAGAAGTCCTTCCGTTCGCCCGAGGTCGATCACGAGGTTATTGCCCTTCTCGAACCGGCGGACAACGCCTTTGATGAGCTCGCCCTTGCGGTCCTTGAACTCGTTGAAAATGAGGTCTCGTTCTTCGTCGCGAACGCGCTGAATAAGGACCTGCTTGGCCGTCTGGGCCGCGATGCGTCCGAACGACGCGCGCGCTTGCTTGATGTTGAGGAGGTCGCCGTATTCCTTGTCTTGCTGGGCAGCTTTCTTGGCGTCGTCGATGTGCCAGAAGATCTGAAACCCCAGTGCTTCGTCGAGCTCGGCTTCGAGCCCCGCCTTGCGAGCATCGTCGAGAGCGATCTCTCGTTCTTCGTCGGAGACGTCGTCGACCACCGTCATGTAGAGGAACAGATCGACCCGCCCGGTGTCGTCGTTGAAACGAGCTTCAAGCTCGCGGGTCGCGCCGAAGGCACTCTGAGCCGCCTTGTGGATAGCCTCTTCGACGGTCTTGATAAGCCTGCCGCGATCGATCCCCTTGTCTTTGGCAACCTCGGTGATCGCCTGCAAGAGGGTCATTTCGGACGACTGCTGCTGCTGGATGGCCATTCTCCTACCTCGATGACGGTTTCTTCTTGCCGGGCCTCGGAGCTGCGGAAAGCTCGAAGACAAGATGGGCTTCGACAACATCGGTGAGCGGCAGGACATGAGTGCGCCCACCGGTTTCGAGCCTGACGTTTCCCGAATCGACACCGGCAAGGGTGCCGACCAGGACCCGCTGCCCGTCCCCCGCCACGGGGCGTGCGAGCTTTACCTTGGCCCTCTTTCCTGAGAATCGAAGGAAATCTGCTTCCGTGCGGAGCTCACGTTCCACACCAGGAGAGCCGACCTCGAGGCTGTAGCGAAACGGAATAGGATCGGCGATATCAAGTGCAGGACTGAGCTCTCGGGCGATGGCCGAACAGCGTTCGAGGTCGATGGCGGCCTCTTCGGTGGACAAATTGTTTTCTGCAGCGCCGCGTTTCTCGACGGTGATACGCAGGACCCATCCGCCGCGGTCGGTCTTGAGCTCCAGCGACACGAGCTCGGCGCCGTGCGCAAGAACCATGGGCAACACTATCGCATCGAGCGCATTGCGCTCCACACCGTGTCCCAAACCGTGCTGCTCGTTTTCTTTGACCATTGTCTTGGCCCAACGCGCTTTGCCGCGCGCCGGTCCGGAGTCGCCCTCGGGCGCACACCCTGCTTTCGGAAAGGGCTTCAGGCATAAAAAAACGCGGTCCCCGGATTGGGGTCCCGCGTTGCCTCAAACCACCACCAGTGCGGCGGACCCTACTCGCAGAGGCTCGGTTTTGCAAGAGGCGAATACGACTTAGGCGAGGCACTGGAAACAACGCCTCGTCTCCTGACTGACATCAGACCGCGGGTTCGGTGAGTCGGTCGAGAAGCCCAAAGACCTGCACCGCCTCGTCTTCATCGAGCCTCCCGATGGCAAACCCCGCGTGGACGATCACGTAGTCGCCCACCGATGCGTCCGGGAGACACACGAGAGAGACCTCTTTTTCGATGGGACCAAACGCCACACGGGCGAGACGTAGATCACCGTCGGCGATCTGGATGACTTTGCCGGGGATAGCCAAACACATGTGGCTTGCGTGCTGAGCAGACTTAGGAGGGCGGCGCCGCGGGAGAAGCGACGTCCGCTTTCTTCGCTCGCCAGGCGGCAAGCTGCTTGGTTCGTCGCGCTTTTTGTTTTCTTCGCTTCGGAGGATCTTGAGGTGTCGTCATGGTTCGTGTCCCCTTACTCGACATGGCCAACGACCCGCAAGCCCGCAACCCAGACTCGCAGCCGAGGAGGACTGCGTGGGGAGCGTTCGGAAAGGGCCCCTCGCACTTTTCGAGGATCACTTCATGGTCTTGGCCTAGGATGCTCAATCGATGCCGGACCAGCAGGTGCTTTACGTCGTAACCGCAATCGTGGTCGTCGGACTTGTCGCATGGGTCGCCGCGGTGCTTACGCGGCGCTCGAAGGATGGCCCACCAGGCCAAAACGAGGTGCCCTTGGCCCCCGTTGCCGCCGTCGAGGTGGCTCCCGCCCTGCCCCTTGCCCCCGTCCAGGTGCTTCGCAAACCCAAGGGCTCAGAGCCGCCCCCAACCTTCGAGGAGGAGGTCGCAGTGGACCTCGAAGAAGAGGAAGACGAGCTCACGGGCCCCCAAGCTCTGATCCTCGTCACCGCAGTCGGCAGAACCGACCCCGGCCTGAAACGCAAGCACAACGAAGACTCCTATCTCATTCTCGCGGACCACCACCTGTTCGTGATCGCCGACGGCATGGGACGTCACGCTGCAGGTGAAATCGCTAGCCAGCTCTGTGTCGTGGCCATCGACGAGATGTTCAAATCCGGCGCGTTCCCTCCGCGCACAGACGCCAACGTCGCGCACCGCGCCGCCAGAATTCGAGCGGCTATCCTCTCGGCCAACGACCGGATCCTCAAGTCCTCACAGGAAACCGAAGCCTACGCCGGCATGGGCACCACCGTCGTCTCCGCCTACTTCTCCCCCAACAACCAGCGCGTCTACATCGCTCATGTCGGCGACAGTCGCTGCTACCGAATTCGTGACGGCAAAATCTCCCAGCTCACCGTCGACCACACCCTCGGAGCCGCCGGCATCACAGGCAAAAGCGCCGCTATCCTGAGCCGCGCCGTCGGTGTCGAGGAAAACGTCGAGGTCGACGTCTTGACCGAGTCTCCGCTCCCGGGTGACGTCTACCTCCTCTGCTCCGATGGCCTCAGTCGCATGGTCTCGAATGAGGAAATCGAGGCCGCCGTCACAGAGCGCAAAGCCGACCTCGACGACGCCACCAAGGCACTCATCGACCTCGCCAACGAGCGCGGCGGACGAGACAACATCACGACCATCCTGGTCCGTGTCGATACGATCAACCCTTTCTTTGGCATGTAACCCCCATGACCGACGAGCACCAAAACCTGCAGTTCGACTTCGAAGTTACCTTCAAGGAAAAAGACGCAACCCTCGTGGTCCGCCAGGTCGAAAACGACGAGGAAGTCTTTGTCGGCTGCCTCGAAGGAAAGAAAAAGAAGCTCCTCGAGCTTCGCTTCGAAGATGACGACATCGAAGAAATCGAGTGCCACGACGACCTCGATTACGACTTCGACGAGGTCCGCGAAGCCATTCTCGGCGCCCTCGGCATCGACATCGAAGAGGAGGACGACGAAGACGAGGAAGAAGCAGACACAGAAGACAAAGAAGAGAAACAGGACGACGGCACCGAACACAAGCCTCACTGATCTGAGGTCGCCT
>CAITRH010000646.1 GCA_903894755.1 uncultured delta proteobacterium | reverse complement strand
GCACGAGGCTCTCCTCCCCCCTCGCTCGAAGACGATCGTCCTTGCCCGCATGGGCAAGGAAGATGTCGAGGGAGAGGGGGGCTGGGGGGGTGAGGTCTGCGCGAGCGGAAACCTGCGGTTTTCAAGATGGGTTTGGTTTAGCAGGAGGGCTTCGTTTTACGCTGGCTGGAAGGACCAATCGAAAGGTGGTGTGGGGGAGGCGGTCGCAGGAGACCTTGCCGCGCAGCTGTTTGGTGAGCATGCGAATAAGCTGCATGCCGAAGCCGGGGGAGGCGATAGGATCGAAGTCCGTGGGGAGACCAATCCCGTCGTCGGACACGAGCAACTCGATGTCGTCGAGCGCTTTTTTGAGCTCCACGTAGACTGTACCGGGGTTTCCGTCGGGAAAAGCGTATTTGAAGGCGTTGGCGAGGAGCTCGTTGAGGATCAATCCTACAGGGGCGGCCCGTCGAATGTCGATATCGATGGATTCGAGTTGCCTTTGTACGGAGATCTGCGTGGCATCGGACATGTTCCCATAGGTGTGAATGATGCGGTCTAGGTACTCGTCGAGTTGGACTCGTTCGATGTCCGAGGCATTGTGGAGCAATGCGTAGAGTTCCTCGAGGGCTTTGATTCGGTGTCCCAGATTATTGATCAGGGTTTGGGTGCCTGGATCGGATTGACGGCGGGATTCGAGGAGAAAGAGCGACGAGATCATCACAAAGCTGTTTTTGATACGATGCAACAGCTCGTGGAACAGACTGTTCTTTTCTTCAAGGGCCAGCTCGATGGCGTCTCGGGTATCATTGGTTTCTTCGAGCGCCTTGTCGAGCTGCAGCGCAGCTTCCCGACTGGCGCGGCGCTCGTGGTGGAGCCGGAGCGCTGTTTGGATCGCGAGGTTTAGAACGTCCAAGCCCGTACTTCGGACCACGTATCCGTAGCAGGGGACTGCGGCCGCTTTGGCCACCCGATCGGCATCGGTGAAGTTCGAGAGAAACAACAACGGGATCTCATGGAGCGCTAGAATCCTTCGAGCGACGTCATGTCCCGTGTCGAGCGCCATAAGAACGAGGTCGGCATTGCCCTTCTTGAGGACTTCGAGGGCCTCTTCCTCGGTTGACAGGTGGATTACCGCGTACCCCAACCCCTCGAGGAGTTTGGCGTCATGGCCAGCCGGGTCCTGGTCTATCAAGAGAACGGCATACTTGAGCATCTCCATGAAATCCCTCACCGTTTGTTCTTTGTTTTGCGTTGGCCCTAGGGAAAGCTCGGACGAAGGCATACCACGTGGAATCCTAAACGCGAAGACGCGTTCTGCTGCTTGGGCAAATGGAGAGAGCGTGTTATGCAGGACCCGTCGAAAACCACCTGTCCTCCGAACGCGAGGACCACGCGCCATGAAAGAGCGTCCACCATGCCTAGCCTTAGCGAAGTTCTGACCACCCGAAAACCCGAGGCCATCAACGATTGTGTGCAGATCATCGATGCAGAGGTCGAAAGCAAGTCCGGCATCTCGGGCTTCGCCATCAAAGCCGGCTACGCCGTCGTCAAAGGCGTCCGTCCCGGGTTTATCCGTCAGGCCGTCACCGATCTGCTCCCCGACTTCGCCCAAGCCCTCGACCCGATTTGCCTAGAAGCCAGCACACTCGGGCGTCCCGTGGCGGACTACATGAAAGACAACCCCGGCAAGGTTGCCGATGCGCTCCTCGCCATCACCGATGCCAAGGCCCAACGGGCCAAGATGGCTGCCGTCAAGGCCACCTACGAGAAGCTTCGGGGAAGCGCCAAGAAGAATGTCGAAGCCGCCGTGCCTCGTCTTGCCAAAATGGTCGAGAAGTTCACCGCCTAAAGCGTCTGCCGCAAACTCCGTCGACCCGATCAAACTCGCCTAAGCTCGCACTCGCCGTATGCGTGTGCGTTTTCCAGCCCTTTCTGTCGCTTTTGCCCTAGCTCTCCTAGCTCGCCTGTCGCCCGCCGAGGAGCTGGACGCTGGCATCGCTGCGGACGGGGCATCGCTCGATGCCGCGGTCTCTGAAGCTGGCGATGCAGACGCGTCGGACGGCTCGGACGGCTCGGACGGCTCGGACGCCTCCGACGCCTCCGACGCCTCCGACGCATTGCCGGACGCTCCCGAGGAACCCGCCGACCCGCTTGTAGAGGACGCGGTTTCACACCTGATCACACTGGACGAAGCCCAGACGCGCTTTGAAGAACAGCTTGCCCGCGAACGGCAAGCGCTCGACACACTGGAGCTCGACACCTGGAACAGGCGGTTCCTGACGCCGCTCCGCTATACCGAAGCTAGCGCGGCCTTTTCCCTCGCGCTGTACCAACTGGACCAAGCTTTGCGCGCACCGCAAGCCGCAGTACCTTCCCCTGCGCTGCCGTTTCCGATCGAGCCCATCGCGTTAGCTTCCACCCATGCTTCGGCCGTACAACGTGGACAACGTCTCCATGCCGCAGCCTCCGAGCTTCGAGAGCGACGGGTAGGGGTTCTCGTGCAACGGGTTGCGCTTCTCAAGGAGCAGCACCGAGCAGCGGTCGCAACGCTAGGAGAGGAGTCGCGCAAGGTCCTGCAGGGGTTTGGGGCCGAAGCAAGAAGCTCAGCGCGCAGAGAGCTTCTTGAGACCTCGCTGGTGTTGCGCCTTGGGATGCGCGCGGGGAGGGGAGACGAGGGGACGGGAGGGGAGGGGAGGAAACGCGAGACGATTGCGGTCTTGGCTGCGCTCGGAGCCTTGGGGCTATGGGCGAGGTGGCGTTTTCGCAAGGTCGTGCCGCGTCAGGCGCGCTCTGCCGAGCGTCGCTTCACCCAATGGCTTCTCCTGGGACTTTTCGCCACGACGGTCGGTCTCGCCGTGTTTTTTGGACTTTGTGTCGGGCGAGGGACCCTCACGTCCTGGACACTGCAAAGTTTTTGGGGCACTGTTCCTCTTGCAGTGCTGGCGCTTGTCTTTCGCTGGCGTGCGGCCTTGTTGCAACGTCTCGTCAGCGAGCCTGTGACCCGGTGGCTAGGGCCGCCAGAAAGGCGAGGGGTGCTGGAAGCTGCGGCGGGCGTCGGCTACTTGGGTGCAATGGCCATGGGGCATGTGGTGTTGCGCCTGCTCATGGACAAAAAGAAGTGCCGTCCTCTTGGACGTTCGGTACTGGAGGCGTTGTCTCCGGATCGTCCAAGCGACCAAGTTCTCGAGACACCGACGATGGGGGAGCTTGAGGGCCTGTTGGCGCATCCTGGAGGTGTACTTGCTCTCGTTGGGCCGCGAGGTTCGGGCAAGTCGACGGTGATGCGGTACTTTGCCAAGCCTCCTGTGTCTGTAGTGGTTCGGGCGGTGCGCGGGACTGCTGCAATGCGGACCGAGCTGGGGGTCGCACTTGGCTTGGATCGGCAAGCGTCGGCCAAGGACATCTATGCGTGTCTTGCCGAACGCCACGTGGTGTTTGTAGATGACACAGAGCGGTTGGTGGTTCCCACCATTGGGGGGTTTGCCGACTTGGACGCGCTCCTGGGGCTGGCCCGTGCCACGAGCGGAACGACGACGTGGGTGCTGGCTTTCGAGCGATCGGCGTGGCCTCTGGTGTTGGGCGGACGCAAGGCGCAACCGCTGTTCGACGAAGTGCTGGTGCCCGCACCATGGTCGTCGGTGCGGATGCGCGAGCTTTTTCGACGACGGGCAGGCGAGCTTGCGATGGTACCTCGGCTCGAGCGGCTTGGACGGTTTGGAGGGGTTCCTGGACAAGCCCTGGAGTCGTGGCGGCGTAGCCTGGGACGGGACGCTGCAGGGACCGTAGTGGTGGTGGCTCCTGCAGAGAAGTTCGATACGACTGCGCTCAAGGCGCTCGACGATGAGGTCTTGTTTGTACTTCGCGCGGTGATGCAGCGTGGGCCGGTGCGCGCTGCAGACCTGGCGGACAAGGTAGGGGACTCGGGAGAGGTGCACGACGCACTTCGCCATGGGGCAGCGCGAGGGTGGCTCGAAGAGGGGCCGGATGGGTATCGCGTATCTTGGGCATGGGTGGGGCTCCTGATGAAGGTGTTGGAGCGTCGAGGGCTGGTTGGCTTGGTGGCTTTGGGTGTCCATGGAAGTGGGGCACGACGCACACCGACAAGTGGAGTTGTGAGAGTCGAGGTGTGGGTTGGGGTCGATCAGGATCTCGAGTTGGCGGAGCGCATTGTGCTCGAAGGGGTCCTTACGAGCCGGTTTGTCGATCTGGACAAGGAGGTCCAAGTCGAGGTGCGTCAGACGCGGCTGGGGGTCAGTCTGGTGGGCCATGCGCGGTTGGTGCACGAGAGGCATGAACGGCCGTTTGTTGCCGATGTGACCAAGAGGGTCCTTCGCGCGTTTCGGGAGCAGGGTATTGAGGTGGTAGGGAGTCCCGCAAACAAGGAGGAGCTGCGGTAGGGCGCCGATAGGGCGTTAGTGGCGGTTGCCGGCAAAAGAACCGCGGAGAGAGAACGCGCGGTCCGAATCGAGAACGCTTCCCACCCACTGCCCTGACAGTGCCGTAGGCTCGGGCTGATCGTCGACGGACGCTAGGCCGCTGGCGGTGACGTCGAGGGCAACGCCATCGGTGTCCTTCGCGGCGGTCGAAGCGGTCCTCCACATGGTGGACAGTGCCGATAGGCAAGGGTCCACAAGGCAAGCGCCGTCGCATAGGGGCCCGTCCGCCGAGAGCGACGCGGTGAGACCCGCGCAATCGATGGATGCAGCGAGGGCCGTGTCT
The DNA here is from genome assembly GCA_903894755.1 of uncultured delta proteobacterium. GTDB lineage: Bacteria > Myxococcota_A > Polyangia > Polyangiales > Polyangiaceae > CAITRH01. The sequence continues at coordinate 1,427 of CAITRH010000646.1, read as the reverse complement.
ACACTGGTGTTGGGTGGGGCCTGAGCGGCGGCAGTGTCCCCAAAGCGTGCAACCAGGGCCTTGGGGGCAAACCGAAGGGTGCCGGTCAGGTGTACAACGTCATCGGCGTCGGCCACGAACCTGAATGGGGTATCAGCCCAAAACCCGGCCGTGTCCGCAGCGAAAGGTCCCAACCCGAGCAAGAAGAGCTGTGCCTGGCCGCCCTGCGAGGGGACCAGATAGGTCCGAAGCGGGTCAATGGAGTTGGGACTGCCCGTAGCGATCCACGATGCCGTGCGGGCTCGGAGCGAAGGGGCATGGGTCTCGAGCCAGGTTGCGGCGATGCGATCCCAACCAGCCCGCTGGCGGCGTGCGTCGAACGCGCTTCGTGCCTCCTCGGAGGTTAGACCGGAACGCATGGCCATGAGAAGCGTCGAAGCCTCGGACGACTCCCGGGGGAGGAAGGCGTCGAGGAGGCGCTCGGTAGCGCCGTCGAGAAGACTACAGAAGGCGTCGCTGTCGGAGGCGACGGACGCTAAGAAGGTGACGTCGAAGCTACCGGTCAAAAGATCGAGCGGCAGGTCCAGAATGCGCACGCGCACGTCGCGAACGGAACCCGGCACCAGCACATCGAGGTCGGTGCATCCATGAGCGTAGTGGCGAAGACGTGACACCACCGCGACCTTGCGCCCCGCGGGCACATTGGCGAGGGTGCTCACCGTATCGAGGGCCCCATCTTGTTGGAGCGCGCCATCGACTTTCCCTGGCGTCAGCTGTGCGCAGCTCACATCGAAAAACACGCTGGTCGTGGCCGGGACGGTGGCACGAACCCCTGCGTAGCTTGGGACTACCCATAACATCGCGACCCCGCTGGCGCTGATGGCCACGTCGACCCGCGCATCGGAACGTCCGCCTTCGACACGCGCCCGCAGTCCGAACGTAGCCGGCGACGAGGGAGCACGAAGTACCACGTCGGCTTTCCCTCCCGACGCGTCTACCGTTGCTTGCACCAGTGAGGCATCTCCGTAGTCCCCTTCAAGCCACAAGGTGATGTGGGCGTCGTCACGACTGACACGAAGCCCCAGGGGAATGCTTTCGAATGGGCGAGCGGTCACCACCCCTTCGGTTTCGAACGCGAGGGAAACGTCATCAGGAGGAGTCACCGCAACATTCGTTGGGGCCGCCCCGGTCCCATTGGCTGCGCAGCCACCCGTAAACGTTAGGAGCGCCAGCACGCCGAGCAAGTGGCGCAGGGGGGGGCTCGCGACCCACTCCAACGAGCGCCGAAGCGCACCATGGCCTATAGCATAAGCGAAGCGATAAGAAGACATGGTGGGAGTATAGCGCCACCAATGAAAAGCGCCCAATGGTAAGTGGTCGGAGCTAAACCAAACCCATCTTGAGAACCGCAGGTCCGATCCACCGCTTCCGCGCCCAATTTCGCGCAG
>CAITRH010000645.1 GCA_903894755.1 uncultured delta proteobacterium | reverse complement strand
GGTCTTTCCTCAGACCCAGACCGTTGAAACAACAGGTTTCCACACCTTCTCATCTTGCGATGCAATTCCCGCTATGGCTGACCCCCGGATAGATGAGAGGATACCGGATCTGCTCCTGCGCTCTCCGCACGGTTGCCGTCGATGCCACAATCTTGGGACGGACTCTCTTGTTGCCGTCCTCTACAGTTTGCGTGGTGAGGTAATCGCCTTAGGGATCTTTGTCATGAAAGCGGCTGTTGGGGTCTTCCTAGGTTTCCTCCCCACGCTCTTCTTCGGGCTTGCGGAAACCTGCTTCGTCTCCTGTTCCGCCCGAACGCGGTTCAACTCCAACAGCCTTGCCAACACCTCGTCTCGTAGGTCCTCGCCCCATGTGAGCCGGATGCACTCGTCAAGCTGCTCGCGGAAGTCGTACACCGGCTGGACATCGCTCCAACCGTAGGCGTCAAGAACAACGCGGTCCATCTGGGCGTGCAGCTCGCGGAGCTTCTGGATGTCAGGCGAGCGCTCGTCCGGATTGTGGAAACGGTTGTATGTTTTGGTCAGCCCCTCGTTGTTCTTGACCATGAGGGCGGCGCGGAAGTCATAGTACCCATTGCCAACGCTTTCCAGAGCGGCATTGGACTCGTAGTTCGGGGGAAAGGGGAAGGTCTCGAAGCAATCCGTGGGGGTGTACCGAAGGCCATCCCCAAGAGTTGACGCGAAAGTCCAAGTCCAATCGTTGTGAACTCTTGCTTGTAAGACAGTCAATAGCGCATTTGTCGACGAGGGGACAACGACCAACTGATCAGAAAATACCAATGAGGAAGGCAGGAACGTTACGCAAAGATGCTGGCTTACGCGCGGGATCACAAGTACTTGTTCCCTATTGCGGACCGCCTCCTTCAGCTCCGGTCTATCGTTTCCAAACCGCCACCAGTATTGCTTGTGCGCCCGGTCCACTGGTGAGTTGCTGAGCTTCTCGCGAAGTGGTCTAACCTTTTGCGAGACAATTTGAAATGGTCGCTGCCACTGTTGACTTTCCGTCTCGGTGCGACTGCCAAACCGGATGATATATCGGTGGGGTTTGTGCGTAGGGCTCATCAGCACTTCCTCCCCGCCAATATATGGGTAGATTACTTCCTTGCATTCAGGGCTCTCCTCCAGAATGCGATACATCTCGGCCACAGGAGAACATTCCACACTCTTGTCGTCGAACAGAAACCCCTTCCCACGGACAAAACATCCAATGAACGCTTTGGCCTTGTTCTCATCCAAGTGCACCGGATCGTCGTGGCTCCCCCGTGAGGAGAGAAACGCTGTGATCCTGTCGACTCGCTTGCCGTTGAGAACCCGGCATCGTGGAGCGTCCCCCTTGACAACCCATACGATGCTAACAACAACCATTGCGGTACCCGGCCATACCACACGGCGATCGGCCGCATAGATCTGGCCACCATGATGGCAAATCCATCGCAACCCAGATGCTCTCGTGTCGCCCTGGGCGATCGTGTTCGTCGCAATGAGTCCGAAGCATCCCCATTCGCGAGACAGCGAGAAGGCGCGACGGAAAAAGTGAGCTGAAAGGTCCGTATTGCTGCTAGACTGCTCACTAAGCAGTACAAGCCAGTCCCGAAACCGCTCGCCGCATGCCGTGCTGATCCGCTTCCCTCCCAAGAACGGCGGGTTCCCCACAAAGCAATCAAACCCAGGGTTGTCCCTCGCAAACACCTCTGGGAACTCAATCTCCCAGTGGAACGGCACCAGTGGCTTCTCCGCTTCCCGAAGATCCGCCACCATCCCCTTCCACTGCGCTTCGTACTGCCCCGTCGACAGCCACGAAGCAACCATGGTGGAAAGCTCCTTGAACGCCTTCTTCCGCGCCTTGTCCGAGTCAGCCGAAAAGAACGCGGCTACAACAAGATCCCCAAGCATCCGAACATGGTGCAGCGCCTCGTTGGCTCCCCTCCAAAGCTCCACAAGACGTTGGTTGTCAGGTGGATCCGCAATGGCGTGAATCTG
>CAITRH010000644.1 GCA_903894755.1 uncultured delta proteobacterium | reverse complement strand
GGCCCTTCGGAAACCATGCCCGTAGGTCGTTCATGACGTCGTAGTTGGCGTTCTCCTTGTCGGCCCAGTAATTCAACAGGTAGGGCAGGAAGTCTAAATTCCCCCCATCGTAATGCCGGACGAGCCACGTAAAGAAGTCAGCCGCGCCATACTTTTGAAGCATTGTTATATTTAGGGTTTTGAGACCGCAAGCTCCGTCAGCGTTACCTATGGCGAGCGGCCAGTCAAGGTAGGTTCCACGCCACTCCCCTCGCAGCGGATACTGGCTGTCACCCCTACCTTCGACAACCAAGTGTCCCACCATGAGTGCCATTCCATCTTCAAAACCAACTTCTGGAAAGTATCTATGACCAGCAACCGGATGGGCGGGTAGGTTTAATGGCAATTTCACTGCTCCGCGGCGCACGAGGTCGAGGTCCGCGTCCGCGGGGCAAACCATTTGTATCCACTTTGACCCCACCACAGCGTGGAAGATCTCGTGGGGACAGCTCGGGGGTCCAAATCCTGGATGTTCCACGCCTTCCTGGTCGGGGCTTGGCTCCGCTGCGTTGAGGTAGATAGCGCCAGTTATGCGCCCATACAAATCCTCCAGGTCAATGAAGGTGTTGGCAGAGCCGTCGTCCGCCTCGAATGCGAAATGATGGTTTCCATTGTCCACAAGAACGGTGAGGTATTTCCCCTCTTTGGTCAATCCAAGTCGTGGAGCGGGGAGGCCAAGTGCCGCGAGCGCTATGGCTCCCTTGGGCAACCATTCCTTTGCTCGATTGACCCGATCGCCCCAGTCGAGCACGGACCATACCGGGTTCCGAATGTCCCAACCGGTGCCACCCCAGGGCTGAGACGCGCCAGGATACACGTTGTCCTTGACAACGAGCCGGGTGGGCGCAAGCGCGGGAGCATGCTGCGTAGACAGCGCTGTTGGTTGCGAGTTGTACCCATCGGAGGTCACCACGATCAGTTGCATGACGCGTGGCACCTCGAGAAGTGGCGCCACCACTTCGCTGCTGTCGCCTGCCACCTCGCCAAAGAGCAGGGGCACCGGGGGGAGTCCGGGCAGGCCCAGAACGACGTATTTCCTCTTGGACGGGTCTCCGGACGCCGTGGCTGGCAGACGGAATTCGATCGGGCGCGTGACGTCGAGCGCATACAGGGATGCCGTTCCTCCCGTGGAAGTCCGAAGCGCGATCTCGTAGCGGGGCCCGTTGCGTATCGGACGGCGCCGTGCGATGTTCCAGATGTTCAGCGCCAAGATGCTGGCCTTTTTCGAGGAGTTGCTCGTGAGAGAAGCTGACTTGCCGGAGAGCCGGGGTTACCGTGAGTGGAAGAAAAAGCATTTCGCCAAGGGACGCAAAAAAGGACGCGCCGAAGGGCTCGCGCCCCTTTTTTGCCTCTATGTGCAGCGGCTGGGGCGGGACCTCACGGAGCAGGAGCATACGACCCTCCGTGTTCGCCTTGATTCCCTTGGCCCCGATCGACTTGGCGACGTCCTCGACCTCGACGGAACCCAGCTGGCCGAATGGCTCGCGGACCCAGAAGCCAAGTGAACCGCTGCTGCTCAAGACGCTCTGGGCCATTGGGTCAGGACATCATCCTGCAGGAGTACATCAAGGAGGCCAAGGGACGCGACGTACGCGCCATCGGTAGTTGGATCTCAGGTGCAGGGCTGGCGATCCTGGTCAACGCCAATGCAAAGCGAGGCCATCCAGCTCCTCGTCCCCCAGCTCGGACAGGAAAAAAGGACACTGAAGTTGCACTTGGATCTGGTGGTG
>CAITRH010000643.1 GCA_903894755.1 uncultured delta proteobacterium | reverse complement strand
CGTTGGCTTCCACTCCCCCGGGGACCGACTTTTTGCGGCATTTGATAACGCGGCTCCCTTCTTCAGAACCGGTCCTCAAAACTGCACTCCCGGAGACGGCGTCCTTACTTCACGCCACGTCTCCGTTCGCTCCCGCCGCGAACCCAAACCCGCCGAACCGTCAAAAACCCGGCCCGACGGGCCTGCCCTCACCCTTCCTGTCCCGATGGGCAGCCCGAGAATCAACATCGCGCGATCAGACCGCTAGCAGGAGAGATCGCACGAATCAGCCGATCAAAAAGCACGTCCGGTGCCATGCCCTCCCCTTCTAGAACATTAGGGTTTTTCCACATCGACCCTGTCCGGGACAAACAATGCCCTGTTCTGGACATGCAGCACTCCCTCCTGCCGGGCGACAAAGCCTCCGCCCACGTCCAGAACAACAGAAGGCGGCCGAAAGACCGCGCGAAGTGGAGTTTCATCCCTCGCGGTGAGCCCGGGGTCATGCTGCCTTTCCCGAGTGAGAGGGGGGTGTGCTACTTGCGCGCTCATGAAGGCGTCTTTTGGCTGGCTTCGCGCTCTTGTCCCCGCGCTTCCCGACGACCCCGAAGAGGTCGCCGCGCGCCTGACCGCCGCCGGACTCGAGGTCGAAGCGACCTCCGTCTTTGGCGAGGCTTGCCGCGATTGCGTCGTGGCTCGGGTCGACGCGGTCCGTCCCCACCCCTCCCGCGCTTCGCTCCAATTGGTGCTCGTCGACCGCGGTGGTGCGCTCCAAGAAGTCGTCTGCGGAGCTCCCAACGTGCCCAGTCCGGGGGGGCTCGTGGTGCTAGCGCCGCTCGGCACGCACCTTCCTGCCAAGGGGATCACCCTCGACCGTCGTGTCATCGGCGGCATTGCGAGCGAGGGGATGCTCTGCAGCGAAGAAGAACTTGGCTTGGCCGACAAGAGCGACGGGATCCTCGTGCTCGCGCCCGGTCTTGCCGCGCCCGGCACCTTGTTTTCCCAGGCCGAGCCCGGGTCGTACGACACGCTGTTCGAAATTGGCCTGACCCCGAACCGTCCCGATGGCCTTGGTCATCTGGGGCTTGCCAGGGAGCTCTCCGCCCTGTTTCGAGTTCCGTTCGCGCCCCCCGCACCAGTCGCCCCGTCCGCAAAGGGGCCGACCCGGTTTAGTGACCTGGTGGACATCGCCATCGACGATGCCGACCGCTGCTCGCAGTATGGCGCGGCCATCCTCGTGGACACCACCGTGGCACCGTCGCCACCATGGCTTCGGTATCGCCTGTTGTCGCTCGGGGTGCGTCCCGTCTCGAACCTGGTCGACATCACCAACTTGGTGATGCTGGAGTACGGCCATCCGCTGCACGCCTTCGATCTTGACTGCGTGCGTGGCGGGCTCATTGGCGTACGTCGCGCGACTGTGGGCGAGCAGCTTCGGACCCTCGATGGCGTGGTGCGAACCTTGTCCGAGGACGATCTGGTGATCACGGACGGGGGCGGTCCGGTGGCACTTGCGGGGGTGATGGGCGGAGGCGAGAGCGAGATCACGTCATCTACGAGGCGGGTGCTTCTCGAGTGCGCGACCTTCGACCCGCGGAGCATTCGTCGCAGCTCACGTCGCCACGGGCTTCACACCGAGTCGAGCCATCGGTTCGAGCGCGGGGTGGATCAAGGCGACACGGAGTGGGCGCTGGCGAGGGCAGCAAACCTAGTGGCGCAATTGGCTGGAGGAGCCGCCGTCCCCGCGCGTGCGGATGGCGGCGCGGTACGGCTTTTCGTGACGAAGGCCGTGTCGAGCGTGCGGGTGGTGCTTCGGCCGTCGCGACTCGAGCAGGTCCTGGGGGTGAAGGTTGCGCGTGACGAGGCGACCGCGATCCTGGAGCGTCTTGGATTTCGCAAGGTGGAGAGCGACGCGTATGCGGACACCTTCGAGGTACCGACGCATCGACCGGATGTTTCGCGCGAGGTGGATCTGATCGAAGAGGTGGCGCGGGTCTGGGGGTTTCATCACATTCCGGCGACGCTGGCAGCGATCCGACCGAGCGGCAACGAGGGACGTCGCGAAGATCTGGCACGGCGTACGAGGGCGATAGCCGTGGGGCTTGGACTGTCGGAGACGCTTCTCTACGGGTTCGTGTCTCCGGAGAGCTTGGCTCGTGTGGGGGCGCCGACGGCGGCGGTGGTGTTGAAGAACCCGCTCAACGAGCGGAGTGTGATGCGTACGAGTCTTCTTCCCGGGCTGCTCGAGGCGGTGGGGGGGGCACGGAGGCGTGGGGAGCGGGACGTGAGGTTCTTCTCGGTGGGGGCACGCTTTCTAAAGGCGGACGGTCGTCTTCCTGAGGAGCGGCTGTCGTTTGCGGCGTTGATAGCGGGGGACCGAGCGGCGTATCTTGCGAAGCCGGAGGCCGTGGATGTGTGGGATGCAAAGGGGTTAGCGCTGGGGGTGCTCGAGCGGCTTTTGGGACAGAACGCGGTGGTGCATCGGCGGGTGGGGGTGGAACGTCCTGCGTGGTTACATCCGCGTGGGGCGGCGGAGATCGAGGTGGGGGGGACCGTACTTGGGCATTTCGGGCCGGTACATCCAGACACGTGCGAGGCGTTCGAGCTTGGCGGGGACGTGCAAGCGGTGGAGTTGGACTTGGCGAGGGTGGAGGCGTTGGGGCGTCCGACGCGTCGATATGTAGCGGTCCCGAGGTTTCCGGCGAGCGCGCGGGACTTGGCGTTGGTGGTACGCGACGACGTGACGGCTGGCGATGTAGAGCGGGTGGTGTGCGAGGCGGCGGGGCCATTGGCCGAGGCGGTGGGGCTTTTCGATCGGTTCATAGGGGGGGCGGTGCCGGCGGGTCATGTGAGCCTTGCATTTCGGGTGGTGTATCGGTCTGGGGAGCGGACGCTGACGGACACGGAGGTAGACACGCAGCACGCGGGGGTGGTGGCGGCGGTGGGGGCGCGGTTTGGGGCGACGTTACGGAGCTAAACCAAACCCATCTTGAAAACCGCAGGTTTCCGCTCGCGCAGACCTCACCCCCCCAGCCCCCCTCTCCCTCGACATCTTCCTTGCCCATGCGGGCAAGGAAGATCGTCTTCGAGCGAGGGGGGAGG
>CAITRH010000642.1 GCA_903894755.1 uncultured delta proteobacterium | reverse complement strand
CCTCCCCCCTCGCTCGAAGACGATTTTACTTGCCCAAATGGGCAAGGAAAATGTCGAGGGAGAGGGGGGCTGGGGGGGTGAGGTCCGCGGCTCGGAACCTGCGGTTTTCAAGATGGGTTTGGTTTAGTTAGTTCGCGGCGTAGAAAGCGCGGACTTGGGCGTAACTGTGGATGTTCATGATCACCTTGTTGGCTAAGGAGGACCCCCACTGTCTGGATCGGTGAAGTACTTATTACACACTCCGTTGTTGCCGCCATAACCGGGGTAACTGTTAGGCGAATTCAAAAGACTGGCGTAGAGCGGAAAAGGGAAAGTGCTGCAAAAAGCGAGAAACAAGGTGGTAGAAACGGGGAGGTGGTGGTATAAACTACTAGTAGAAAGGTGCTCCACCCCCACCCCACCCCCACCATGGCCCTTGCTTCAGTCTACCTTGGTATCTTCTTTGCCGCGTCCCTTTGCGGCGCATACCTGGCCCTCTTTCGCATCACCTTGCCGAGGGCGCAGTCATGAACGGTCTCAACGAACTGAGCGTACTGTATGTGGAAGACGAGCCGAAGCTTCGGGAACAGGTGACCCAGTACCTGCAATTGCACTGTGGAAAGGTCCTGGCGGCGGGGAGCGGAGCAGAGGCCCTGGAGCTCTTTGCCCAATGGCCACCGGACCTCGTTCTCACGGACCTTCGTCTGGGGGCCATGGACGGTCTGGAGCTTACCCAGCGCCTTCGGGATCTCGTTCCGCTCCTTCCCGTGGTGCTCTGCACAGCCTTTGTGGAGGTTGACTGCCTCCTTCGGGCTATCGAGCTTGGGGTTAGCGGCGTGGTGCGCAAGCCGTTGGTCCTGAAGGAGCTTCTGACCGTGGTGACCCGGGCAGCGCAGCCCGCCTTGCAGCGCCGCGAGCTGGAGAAACTGCAGCAAGAGCGATTGCTTTCGACGCGCCAGTCACTGGGGACCGGTCCTGCAACGCTACGTCTAGCGGAGGAGGTGCTGCGTGCGGCGAGCTGCGACTTCAACGTGTTGCTTCTTGGCGAAACTGGCGTAGGCAAGACCCGGCTGGCCGGGATGCTCCATCGTCTCAGTCGACGTCGCGAGGGGCCCTTTCTGTCGTTGCATGTGGGCTCACTGCCCGAGTCCTTGCTGGCAAGTGAGCTCTTTGGTCACGAACGAGGAGCCTTCACAGGGGCAGAGCGCCGTCGCCCAGGGCTCTTCGAGACAGCACGCGGAGGGACACTGCTTCTGGACGACATCGATACGGTTCCTTCAAGCTTTCAGGCCAAGCTCCTCGAGGTGGTGGAGACGAAGACATTCCTTCCCATTGGAGCGCGCGAGCGAGAGCAGACCGACGTGCGCCTGCTTGCAGCGAGCAACCAAAACCTGGCAGCGGAGGTGACCGCAGGAAGGTTCCGTCAGGACCTGTATTACCGTCTTTGCGACCTGGTGCTGACCATCCCGCCCCTCCGCGAACGCAGCGAGGACATCCCGGACCTAGCCCACTGGATTCTGCAGGAGACCGCAGGCGAGCTCGGAGCCCCCCCCGTGCAGCTCGAGGACGGTGCCCTGGCGCTGCTTCAGACAGGTGGATGGCCTGGGAACATTCGGGAGCTGCGGTCGGTGCTTCGGCGTGCAGTATTGGCTTCGGACGGGCGGATTTCAGTGGCGGAGTTGCAGCAGGTCTGGGGAGGAGAACCGCCGCCTTCCTCTGTTTCCACGGGAACGCTGGCGCCTCCAGTTTCGCTGCGTCTTGTGGATCTGGAGCGGTGGGCGGTGGAGCGGGGGCTTCAAGCTGCAGGTGGGAAGCGGATGAAGGCAGCGGAGCTCCTGGGGGTCACCTACAAGACGTACCGGGCCATGATGGAGCGGCACGGGGTACGGTGAGCGAGGCGAGCGGCTCGATAGCTACCCCATTCGCCTGATGTGCTTGGCGGCCTCCACGAGTCCCCGGAGGGCGGCGTTCACTGCCTCACTGCTTCCGAAGTAGTCCCAGAGATCGGGATCAATGGCCACAACCTCCCCCGTCCGCAGATGTACGTGGTGTCCGCGCCCTGGACGGCGCCGAAACCTCGACGGGTCGATCTCGGGCAGTTCGTCCAGCGACTCGGCAGATGGCTCGAGCGGCTCGGGGCTATTGTTCCTGGTAGAGGCGTCGCTCATGGCTCGTCACTGCGCGGGCGCTGATGATGCGCACGCGGTCTCCTCGCTGGGTGGTCACGATATACAACATACGATCCCGCGGCGACATCGCCAATGTGACGAGCTTCGATGGGTCGGCGAGATCCTCGAAGTCGACGGCGAACGGATCGCGCATCGCCTTGGCCGCCTCCTCGAAGGCTACCCCGTGCTTCCGACGGTTGGACGAGGCCTTCTCGATATCCCACTCGAAGTCGCCGAAGTTCGCCATCGCCACGGACTGAGCCTAAGCGCGATCGTCTGCTACGTCCAGCCCGTGTGCCCGGGCCCGAGAACCATCGGCATGGGTACGGAAAACATCTGCATAGGTGCCGAGATGTTGCGGATAGGCTCGGAGACCATCGCCATAGGTGCGGAGACCATCGCCATAGGTTAGGTACGGAGACCATCGCCATAGGAGCGGAGACCTCACCCCCCTCGCAATTTCGCATTCCTACAAATTCCCTCTCCCCATCGATGCCATCGATGGAGAGGGGGACAATGTGAACGCTACGAACCGTGTGGGGTGAAGTCAGTTCGCGCCGACGTAAGCGGCGACCTGGGCGTAACTGTGGACGTTCATGACGACCTTGTTGGCGATGGGGATGCCACCGTTGGTCTCATCGAAGAACGCCGCCGAGCAATTGCTCGAGTTGTAGGTCAAGTTGTACCCGTAGATATGGGCGGCGTTATCACAATTGAGGATTTTCCCCGAACAGTATCCCGTGTCATCCGGGATCAAGCCATTTTCCTTTTGGTCGCAGTCGTCCATGACGGTATAGATCTGAATGTACAGAGCGTGTTGCAGCGACCCGGTCCCGGGGAATGGGTAGTCCGGGTGGTAGACGACGACGTCGATGCGGTTGGTGGCGCCGGAGGTCTTCTGCGCGTAGCTCGGGAAAGCCGAGGTTGTGTCGAGGCCACTCCCAGGAGCAACGATCCCCGCGTTGAACTGGTTGACGTCCTCTCCGGTGTTTATCGAGAGGGTGTCGGCCAGGTCGACCACCTTTTTCGCGTCCTCTAGGCTGTCTTTTATGAACTTCAGCCCTTCTTCGATGTCCATCTCCGGAGCTACGATGGCGTCGACGGTAAGCTTGAGGATGTCCCAAGCCATCTTGATGTCGTTGGTGATGGAGGAGGGGGCCCCTTGGACCCAGATCTGGAGCTCGAGGGGTTTTCCGGTCGTGGTCGTCGCCGCGGTGCTGGTGCTTCCATCGTTATGAAAGATCGGGATGAAGCCGATGTGGATGGAGGGACCGCCGTAGCTCGTGTGGTCGAAGGAGAAGATGGCGCTCATGGCCGTCGGAGGGGTGTTCGGCTTCGTTGCCAGCAGAGAGGTTCCCCAGTTCTGGTTGCCCCAGGGGGAGTAGAGAGGAACCGTGGGGGAGGTGCCCCCTTCGACGCATTGGGATATATTCGGATTGTAAGAGATCGGCTGGCACTTCGGCGTGTTGAACCCCATGCCCGCGCAGTCCGTATCCTGGGTGCAAGTGCAGATACCACCCGGGGGATATGCCGTCGTATTGCACGAAGGGTAAACGGACCACTTGCTGCAATCCGAGTCGGTACTGCAAGCGGGGCCCAAACAATAACTGTACCAACAGGTGGTGCCGGTTGGGCAGCCATTGGCGGGGCATTGTTCGTAGGGAGGCGACCATAAGATGGGGGTGCCTAAGCAACTCCCGGCAATGCACACCCGATCGGGCCCACACGCGGCATTGGTGTTGCACATGCACGCCATGGTGGAAGAACCGGAAGACAATGTCCCGGACTGACAGACGAAGTTTGAGGGACAGTCGCCGTCCACAGAGCAACTGAATGGCGAGGTCTGCCACTGACTGATGTCGGTGCAGCCCGAGACCGGCCCACCACATATTTCATAGGAGCGCTTGCAGTCCGAATCGACGGTGCAAGGGTATCCTGAGGGGGTTGAGGACCCAGTGGCACCGCTGGCGACGAGCTTCGTCGCATCGGTCTGCTGCGACCCGAAATAGGCGTAATTGAGGTCCGCCGTGGAGTAGTTGGCAATCTGTACGAAGACCCGGTCGTCTCCGTCATTGAAATGGGACAGCTTGCCCCAGGCGCCCACCCAGGTTGCGGATTTTCCCGTCGGTGAAGGGAGGGGAGTGGAGGCACCGTTCAGTTGAACAGTGACATCGGCCTGGGCGGAGGTGACCAAGCCTAGCAGGATGACCGAAGCCATCCAGAGACGTGCAACGTGTAGCAAGGTGCGGTTCATGGTTTTCCTCCGTTACTCCGAGAGCTGCATCAGCCAAATGTCGTTGAGACCGTGATTGCCGGTCACGTCCCCGTCCGTGGACGACGTAAAACCTGCCACCGAGTATTTCCCTGCGGACGTCTCCACCAGAGCGATCCCAAGGTCGGTGCGCTTGCCTCCGTAGGTCCTGCTCAACTTCAGGTTCCAGTCGGGCGAGACAACCCCGAACCAGACATCCAGCCCTCCGTGGGCTCCCCCCCAGACGTCACCGTCCTTGGAATCGGACGCCCCCACGAAGGCGAGCCCCCCCGCAGCGGTTTCGATCACGTTGTGTACGAGTTGCACCCCGCTGGCGCCAAAGGACTTGCTCGCCAGTACATTGCCAGCCTCGTCTATCCGTGCCAGCCAACTCGATTGGTTGTATACGTTGCCCGTGCTGTGGCCGTCCGCAGAGCCCGTGTGTGCTGCCGCGAAAAACTGCCCGCTGCTTGTCCGTACGATGGAACTGCCTTGGTCCCTCTTGCTTCCCCCATAACACTTGTTCCACAGCAATGTGCCCGCGGCGTCGAGACGGAGCAACAGGATGTCCCCGTTCCCCTGGTAGCCGCATGCGTTGCCGTTTTGCGTCGGTGACTCTGTGTACCCCAGGACCAGGAGTCCGCCGTCGGCAGTGAACGCTAGACTCGAGGCGAAGTCCCGATTGCTGCCACCGTAGGTCTGGGCCCACACAAGGTTGCCATCGCTGGAGACCTTGGCGACCCAGGCGTCTCCCATGCCGTGATTGTGCTTGATGTCGCCGTCGCTGGAGCTGGTCTCCCCGGCGATGACGAGGCTACCGTCGGCCCCCTCGAGGATGGCCCCCGCGGTGTCGATACGGCGTCCGCCGATGCAGCGCTGCCAGAGAATGTTCTGTCCCGAAGCATCGAGCTTGACGAGCCAGGCGTCCTCGGCGGCCTTGGTCCCCTTGGTGCTCACGAGAGAGGGATGGATCCCCTTGACTTCCCCATCGGTGCTGTCGGTGACGCCGAGGATCACGTAGTTGCCATCCTTGGTCTGCAAGCCGCTGAAGCCGACGTCCGAGCCCGAGCCTCCGAGTGCACGTTGCCATTGGATCTGGTTGTTTGCGTCGAGCTTGACGACCCAGACGTCGCTGCCGCCGTGATTGCCAGTCACCTGGCCGTCCTTGGAGGTGGTTCCCCCGACGAGGAGCAGTCCGCCATCGGAGGTCCGGGTGAGTCCTGCGGTGGCGTGGCCTCCTCGTATGGGGAGGGTCACGTCGTTCGAGGTCCCGCCGAGGCACTGGGCACTGACGAGGGTAGCTCCAGGGCCTCTGGAGGTGTTGCTCGCGCTGGGGCTGGAGTCGCAGCCCTGGAGCATGAGGAGAGAGGTAAGTAGTCCTGCCAAAGAGATTTTCATGGTCTCGTGCCCTTTACTGGTGGAGCTCATGGACTGGTCACCGACAGGTTCTGAATGGTGTGACGCTCGTAGGAGCCGCCAGTCCCTCCGGAGAAACCGAGGAGGCCGTTGGTGGGAATCCCCTGCACGGCGGTGGGGCCGGTGACGACGTTGCCATTGATCCAGACCGTAAGCTGTCCATTCTGGAGCTGCACCTTGTATTGGATAAGGTTGCCGAGGAAGACCGGGAGGTTTGCCGTGACCTGGCCTGACACGGTGAAACAGGAGGAGCTCCAGGTTGACGGGTCGGTCCAGTAGATGAAGTTGTTGCTAGGTTCGCCGCAGCTCCCCTGGTACATCCGCTGGGCGAGGGCAAAGCCGCCGATGCCACTCATGCCCAAGCCGGTGCCCAGGAAGCCGAGGCTCGTCGATGTGGCTCCTCGGGACGTATCCCCAAGCACCAGTGCGAGGCCGTCAGCCCCTTGGGTCGAAGGTATTGGCCATATGCTCTGGCTAGGTTGGTCCGCCAGCGCATCGTAGATGATGGTGATGGCCGACATGGGGATGGGGGTCTTGTAGAAGATCGAGCCGGCCTGGCTTGGTCCACTGGTGGTGAGGATGATCAGCTTGTTGGTCGTGTCGATGGCGGCGTTGCCATTGAGCTGCCATGCGGTCGGGTTGGCGATGGGATCCAGCACCGTAACTGGCGTTGTGCTCACGGTAAGTGGAAGCTGCGCTGTCGCCCCCACATTATTGGTGACGCTGAGGGTGAAGGTGGTGGTGGAGGTGAGCGCCCCTGTTGCCACTGTAGTGTTGCTGGTCACCGGGCCCACGCCCTGGTCGATGACGCCCGTACCTCCAGTGAAGACCGGCGTGAGCAGGGCGCGGCTCCCAGAGCCGATGGGGTTACTGGCTGCGGTGAAGCCCTGGATCGTGGGGAGCGCAATGACGTTCACTACGGCGCTGGCGGTCTGCGTGGAGTCGGCGTTGGCGGTGGCCGTGATGTGCGCAACAACGGGGGAGGCAGGGGCGGTGAAGAGCCCGTTGGCGCTGATGGTGCCGAAGTCCGTGGTCCAGGCAGTGGAGGTGTCGCCTGCGGAGCCGCTGGTCACCTGCGCCTGGAACTGCTGCGTGCCTCCCGTGCTCACGGTGGTACTGCTCGGCGTGATGGTGGACATGATGAGGCCGCTGTTGCTCTGGTAGAGGGTCCACTCGGGGCACGGGGAGGGGGTCCACTGGTACTCGACCTGCTTGCCAAAGAAGCTGAGATCCGCGGTGGCCCCGCCGCAGATGCCCCCGAAGACCTGCCAGTGCGGTGCATTGATGGGATCCCAATTGAACCGGGCGTATGGCGATATAGTGGCGGTCAACGTGGAGTGGAAAATCTGAAGGCCCAGGGCAATGTTGATCTGGACCTTTCCGGAAGCGTTCACCGAGGCCCGCTTGGTAAACTCCAAGGGAATGGGGGTGATCGAATGCACGTGGTTCCAGTTCGTGCCGTCGTAGGTGCTTCCCAACTGGAAGTTGAAGCCCTTAGAGACGATGATGGACGCGCTCGCATTGAAGGAGGCTTCGGTATGAGCAGTGAGCTCGAGCTTCGGCACGATGGCCACGGGGATGGGACCCACGTCGAAGGCGATGGGATCGAAGACGTGGTTGACGAGTTTCAAGTCGGGGGGGTTGAAGGTGACCTCAGTGTCGGCCTCGAAGCCTATGTAGGCGTCGGCGGTGCCCGAGAACATCATCTGGGCGTTGGTTACGGCAAAGTCCTTGATACTGATGTCGAGGTTTACTGAGGGGAGCAGGTCGTAGCCTGCGATGAGCCAAAGGTTGGCTTCGGCAGTCGTGTTGGCGCCAAGCGGCACCATCCGGGACCAGAGCTTGTCCTTGATGTGGAACGAGTCGACCAGATCGGCGTTGACGCCTGCGTCCATAGTGTCCCAGGGCCAGGTGAACTGGGGGGAAAGAGAAAGGGGGGAAAGAACAGAAGAGCGAGGGAGCCCAGTGGGTCGGAGCGTCCGACTCTGGAACTTCGCAGCGCCAGCGCTGAGCACAGGACGGGAGATGTGGATCTCGGCCTCTTGGAAGACGTCTGTGATTTGTGCTGGGTGCGTCTGTACGATGTAGAGGTCGGTCTTGGTGACCCCGTCGACCCAGGCGGCGAAGCCTCCGTTGAGCCTGCCAACGATGATGTTTCCCGGCTGGAGGGAAGCGATTTTACTGGCGGTGTTGCTGAAGGCGTAGGAGGTCCCTCGCATGCCGGTGAACAGCGACTCCGTAGCCTGGTCGAGAACCACGACGTTGCCAGCGGCTTTGCCGTAGAGGCTCGGCGTCATGGGCGCGGGGTCGGAGCCGCAACTTGGCAGGGAGAAAGGCAGAAACAACACGGCGGCAAGGACAAACAGCGCTCCGAGCCACTGCCCTAGCCGTTGCGAACGTGAATTCCAGAGAGCGTGTGGCTCCCTCTGCGGTGTGTCTTCTGGACGCGTCGAGGGGCGCAGATGCATGGTCAACCTCTGTTCTTTGATGTGGAGATGCACCCCAGGTGCTTGCGGATGCTGGATGCTGCGACGGAAACGCCGCAGCTAAGTGTGGGTTCAATCGGAGGTGTCTCCTTGTCCTGCATGGACTGATAGACCTCGCAGGTTTCGTAGTTGCCGCCGCAGTACTGGAGTATTCGTGGAATGCCGCCGCTCGTGATGCTGCGCAGGTAACAGCGGTCCAGATGCGCGTCGAGGTAGGGACATTGCTCACGAGTGCCGGAGGGAACGGCAGAGAAGGCGGCGGGGACCTGGGGCATTGTTGGTTTGGAATAAGCCCCTTAGCACGCCTCGTGCCCAGGGGGAAGAGGGGAAAGTGCCGCGAAAGGAAGAGAACCCAGGTGGTAAAAAAGGGGAGTAGTGGTAAAAACTACTAGTCAACCAGACCCATTTTGAGAACCGCAGGTCCGAACCGCGACCCAGAAATTACCCGCGGGTTACCCCCCGCCCTGGGCTGCTGTTCTGACTCGCCCGTTCAAGGCTGCCAATCAACGCACGTCGTCATCATCTGGTGCGACGTTGCGGCCAGGGGAACGTGGCACACACACGCCTTACTGCCTAGACAGCAGCGCCACCTAACTAATATGCCCAACTGGTGATCGGAGCGACTGTGCAACAGCACGGAATCCCGATGCCGTTTGGAGTCTATGACGGCAACACGACCGACCAGCCGATCTACCGTGACAACATGGAACGGATCTCAAAGCTGGTACCCGCTCCAGAGAAGACAACGTTCGTCGCCCACTGCAAACTGTGCGACCAGTACTGTATGGGAGCGCTCCGCCACCAGAAGTTCCAAGTCGTCACCCTCATGCCCAAGACGTTCAACTTGCACGATGAGCTCATCGAACGAGCGCTCACCCAGACGCCCGTGCAAGACAGACTGGACAACGACGCAGTGTATCATGGTGTCGTTGTCCCTGTCT
This sequence comes from uncultured delta proteobacterium, assembly GCA_903894755.1. Classification (GTDB taxonomy): domain Bacteria; phylum Myxococcota_A; class Polyangia; order Polyangiales; family Polyangiaceae; genus CAITRH01. The sequence continues at coordinate 186 of CAITRH010000642.1, read as the reverse complement.
CGATGTCCCTGGCCATTCCCGTCATGGACGACGAGGGCCGTCCACTGTTGGACAAGGAAAAGAAGCCAAAGACAGCCGCGGGCACCGAAGATTGGCACGCAGTGGTGCTGTGCTCCTCGAACCTTGCAAAGGTACACGCGTCCACCTACGACAGGAAACTAGACCGGGCACGTGGCGCAATGGAAT
>CAITRH010000641.1 GCA_903894755.1 uncultured delta proteobacterium | reverse complement strand
GTGGGAAGGGACCTTCGAGCCTTTCCTGTAGCGGCCCTTGTTGAGGAGCTTCGGGGCAGGATGGAACAAGATGTTGGGATCACGCTGGAGGAACCCGAGGTGTTGGAGAGTGTGGGACGGCGTCTGGTCTTGCTGATCGGAGGTATTCCTGCGGTTGTTGTCGACCTGCCCGAGCCGCAAGTGCGGGAGGTGAGGGAGAGCTTCGAGAGAGGTCTCTACAGGCATGCGGAGTGTTTTCTGAGGCTGTCACATGTGCAGCTGCTGGTCGAGGGGCTGGAACCGGAGCTGCGTGCTGCGGTACCGAAGACTGTGCCGCTGGGGCTATTGGCGGGCGTGCTGCGGCGTCTTGTGGCCGAGCGGATCGCAATCCGCGACTTGGGAGCAATTGTGGAAGCGCTCGTGGAGGCAGGAGAGCGGGACGAAGCGAAGGCGGCCGAGGAGGTGCGACGAAGGCTGCGTAGGTGGATCACCTGGCGTCTTACTGGGGGAGCTGCGGCCTTGGCGGTGGTGATGCTCGATCCTAGCCTAGAGGACTTGGTGCGGCGCGGAGTGCAGCGGAGCGGCGAGCTTGTGTTGGCCCCCGCTGCGGCAAGGGACTTCGTCGAGGTGGTGCTGCGGGCGTTGGAGGGAGCACGCAACAAGGAGGGGGAGTCCGTATTGCTGGTAGCGGGGGATGTGCGTCGTGCAGTGCGGACGTTGATCGAGATGGAGGCTCCTGACGTGTTCGTGGTTTGTGCCGCGGAGCTGCTTCCTGATGTGCGGCTGCAGCCCGTGGGATGGGCGTCGCCAGGACTCTGACTGCGCTGCGTCATGCGGTTTTCTGGCCCAAAGGACAGAATCTGTTCTACCGTCCCGCTCGCATGCTGCCGCATCCAACCCGAAGACGACAGGGCTCCAAGGCCCTTTTTACTCTCATTGCCCTCGCCTCTGTTTTCGTCCCCGCCCCCGCGCCTGCGGCCGAAGACCTCACTCTGGCGCACGTTGTTCGCCTCGCTCTCGCCCGAAACGAGCGAAGCCGCATCGCCGACCTTGGCGTAGTCTCTGCCAACGCCGCCGTCGATCGGGCCCGCGCTGCATTCCTTCCTACCATCACGCTGGGAGCAAGCGATACAGTGCGCCCCTACAGCGACGAACAGAATGGACGTACCGTGGTGCGCGCCCAAGCTGCCAGTGGGTCTGTTACCGCTGTGCAGCCTCTTGTGGCGATCCCTGCCTATCCCATCTACGCCGCTTCCAAACACACCCGCGAGTCTGCCCGTTACGACCGGGTCGACCTCCGCAGATTGCTTACCTTCGATGCTGCCAAAGCCTTCTTTGGCGCAGTGACCCAACAGCGCCTCGTGACCGCTGCCGAACGGCGCCTCCAGCGCGCTGAAGCCAGTCTCAACGACACCCGTGCCCGCGCCCTCGCCCAGCTCGTTAGCACCAACGACGTCACCCGCGCCCAAGTCGAGCGCGCTGCAGCACTTCAAAGTGTCAACGCTGCCCGAGCCAGCCTCGAGCAGGCACGCATTGGACTCGAGTACATCGTCGACGCCCCCGTAACTCCCACGTTGCGCCCCCCTGATGAGCGCCTTGCTCCTCCTACGCTCGACGTTGCCCAACTGACCAACCAGGCTCTCGTCCAACGTCCAGACCTCGCGTCCGCTCGCGAAGACGTCACTGCAGCGTCCCTCTTGGCCGACGAGCCTGCGCTGCGCTTCGTTCCTACCCTCAATGCGGCCGCCCAGGCACGCCTCGCGGATCAGGCGATTGCAGGCGACCGCTACCTGGACACCACGCTCACTTTCAACCTGACCTGGACCATCTGGGACGCTGGCATCCGCAGCTCGGACGGCGACGCGCGGCGGGCTACTGCCGAAGTAACGGACCTGCAAACCCGTGCGCTACGTCGTCGGGTCCAGGCGGACGTGCGGTCTGCCATTGTCTCCCTCACCGCTGCCCGTACGGCTGCCACCATCGCCGAGGAGGCAGTCGAGGCTGCCCGTCGCAGCGCAGATGAAACGCAGGTGCTGTACAACCAAGGCCTTGCAAAGGCCATCGAGCTTATCAACGCCAACCTGACTCGGTTCGAGGCCGAGGTCGGTCTTGCTGCGGCCTATCTGGGGCTTCGCCAAGCCGAGCTTGACCTGCGCGCTGCCATTGGCCTTTTCCCCATTGACGGTATCCAATGAAATGCGTCGTCGTTCTCGTGCTCCTGGCCGCAGTGACCCTGAGCGCATGCAACAAGAAGGACGCAGCATCTTCGGGCAAGCGCGGCCTCCGTCAGGCCTCCTTCCCCGTTGAAACGCTGCGTGTCGAAGCCGTTGCGCACCCCATTGTCATCAGTGCTCCGGGGGTCGTCGATGCCTTCGAGCGCGTGCAGATCACCGCCCGTGTTTCTGGAGTCATCGACCGCGTGGCCTTTGTCGAGGGCCAAGAGATCAAGCGCCGTCAGGTCCTGGTGCTCATCGATTCGCGCAGATACGCCCTGGGGGTAAGCTCCGCGCGAGCGAGCGTTGCAAAAGCCGAGGCAACTGCCGCCGATGTCGCTCAAAGCCTTGCACGGCGTGAAAATGCAAGTGCGTCGAACCCAGGCCTCATTCCTGGAGAAGAGATCGAAACCTACAGAACAAGGCTCAGAACCGCGCGTGCAGACGTCGCCTCCGCTGGCGAGGCTCTCAAGCTCGCCCAACTCAATATGGAGGACTCCAGTATCAAAGCTCCGACAGAAGGGGTGGTCCAAACACGGAGCGTCGAAACAGGACAATATGTCCAAGCAGGGACCGTCATCGCCACGCTTCTCCAGCGCGAGCCCATGTTGCTTCGGTTCCATGTGACCACCGCCGAAGCCCCACGTCTCAAAGTGGGCCTCCCCGTCGAGTTCTCCCTCAAAGAGAGCCAACAGGTCTATACAGCAAAGATTAGCCTCATCGCTGCTGCCGCAGAGGCCGAGTCGCGCCTGGTCCCGGTCACCGCCGAGGTCGATTCCGACCGCAAATTCTGGCTCCGTCCCGGCTCCTTTGCACAAGTGCGCATACGGTTGGTCCCTAACCGTACGTTCCCCATGATCCCGCAGACCGCTACCCGTCCAAGCGACCGCGGCTTTCTTGCCTACGTTGTCGAGGGAGACACCGTACGCGAGCGAGTCCTCCAACTGGGGGCCCATAGCGCCGAAGGACTCGTCGAGGTCCGCGACGGTGTCAAAGCAGGTGACCTCTTGGTTACCCGCGGCCTCGAAGCACTCGCCGATGGGACCAAGGTCCAAGTTGTAGAACCCGCCAGCTCCAGTGCGCCGCTCCCCGAGGCCGACGCTGGTGAAGGCAAGGGCGAAGGCAAAGGCAGGCGAAGCCGTGCCGATGGAGGCACACCGTGAACATTACGGACATTTGCATTCGACGCGCTGTCCTTGCATGGATGATCATGGGGGCCACGATCCTGTTTGGCGCCGTGTCCGCAACACGGATTGGCGTGAGCCAAATGCCAGATGTGGACTCCCCTAACGTCACCGTCAGCCTTTCGTGGCCCGGTGCCGGTCCCGAGGAGGTCGAACATGGTATCATCGAGCCGCTCGAGCAGGCTCTTGCCCAGGTTGAAGGGATCCAGCGCATCGACGCCACCGCGCGCCTAGGAAGTGCCCGGCTTACCGCAGTGTTTGGCCTCGGACGCAACATCGACCTGGCAGTTCAAGACGTGCAGGCCAAGATCGCCCAGGCACAGAAGCAGCTTCCCAAAGAGGTGCAGCAGCCTACGGTCTCCAAGAGCAACCCCGACGACCAGCCGATCCTCACCATTGGAGTGCGTGGTCCTTTCTCCCGCCAGCTCCTTGCCGACGTGGCTCGCTACACAGTGCAACAGAAGCTCCAGACCCTTCCAGGGGTCGGCCAGGTCACCACCTCGGGTTACCTCGATCGCAATATCCGAATCTGGGTAGACGCCTCCAAGCTGATCGAGCGCAATGTGACCGTCTCGGATATCACAGTCGCCTTGAACCGTCAGCATGTCGTGGTTCCAGGAGGCCAACTGCAAACGCCAGGACGCGAGGTGACCGTGCAGGTCCTGGGGGAGGCTCTGGACCTCGACCAACTCAAACGCATTGTCGTGGCCGGAAAAAACGACGCGCCTGTTTACCTCCAGGACGTTGCCCTGGTGGAGGATGGCTTCGAAGACGCGCGTTCTGTGGCACGTATCGACGGGATCCCTCTCCAGGCGCTCAGTGTGCTCAAACAGCGGGGAGCCAATGCGGTTGCCGTTGCGGGCGACGTACGAGCGGCAGTCAACGAGCTGAAAATGACCCTGCCTAAGGGGATGGAGCTCGAGGTGCTCTTCGATACCACGCAGTTTATACAGGAGTCGGTCCATGAGATCGAGACAGAGCTGGTCTTAGCTGTGCTGCTCACCTCCATTGTCTGCTGGCTGTTTCTGGGCTCGTTCTCTGCCACCATCAACGTGCTTCTGGCCATTCCCATGTCCCTCTTTGGGACCATCGCGGTCGTTTGGGCGCTCGACTTCACGCTCAACACGTTCACGCTCCTTGGGCTGTCGCTCGCCATTGGGCTGGTGGTGGACGACGCTGTCATGGTCATGGAGAACATCGATCGTCACGGCAAGATGGGCAAAGACAGTTTCCGCGCCGCTTCCGAAGGGACCCGCGAGATTGCCTTTGCTGCATTGGCGGCAACCGCAGCGGTCATCGCCATTTTCCTTCCGGTCATCTTCATGCAGGGGGTGGTGGGACGGTACTTCTTTCAGTTTGGGGTCACTCTTTCGGTAGCAGTGGCCCTGTCGTACGTAGAGGCTGTGACCTTGGCGCCATCGCGTTGTGCAAGGCTTCTTTCGCACAGCGAGGCGAGCCAGGGGTGGCTCATAAGGGTGGTGGATCGCGCGTTTGGCCGTCTTGCGGGTTCCTACCGGTGGGTCTTGGCGCGGGTTCTGAGGCATCCATGGAAAGTACTGGTAGTTGCGACCTTGCTTACTACAGGGTGCTTTGTCCTGGGACTATCTCTTCCCAGCGAGTTCAGTCCTCCGCAAGACCAGTCGCGTCTCTTGGTCCGGATCACGGCCCCCACGGGGAGCGACGTGACCGAGGCCGATCGGGTGGCGCGAAAGGCGGAGGCGGTCCTTTATGGGCTCAAGGAGGTCGACAGTGTGCTGACCGGCGTAAGCCCAGGTTCGGCAAACCTTACGGTAAACCTGGTGCCTCCAGGGGCTCGGACCATGACGCAACAGCAGTTTGCAGCTGTCTTGCGGTCCAAGCTCACTGTGCCTGGCGCCCGTGTGTCGATCCAGGACCCTTCGCAGCAAGGCATAGGCGCATCCAAGGGGTTTCCTATCGAAGTGTCGGTGCGCGGGCCAGACTGGGCGACCCTGATCAAACAGGCGCTGCGAGTGCGAGAAGAGCTCGTGAAAAGTGGCATTGCGACCGACGTAGACACGGACTACCAGGTTGGTTTGAGCCAGGTGGTCATCGAGCCCGATCGGGCCCGAACCGCCGATCTCGGGGTGAGCATTCAGGACCTTGCCACCACGGTCAATGCGCTGGTGGGGGGAACACTGGTGGGGAAGTACTCGTCAGGAGGGCGTCGTCTTGATGTGCGTCTGCGCATGTTGCTTGCCCAACGGCTCCGTCCTGAGGACATCGGTAGCATCTTTGTGCGGACGAACCTGGGGCACATGGTTCCTATTTCGACCATGGTCGATGTGCAAGAGAGGCCGGTGCTCCAGTCCATCAGCCATGTGGACCGAGAGCGTGCTATTTCGGTGGTTGGCAACGTAGCGCAGGGGCATTATCAGTCCGAGGCGCTGGCGCTGGTGGAGGCGATGGGGAAGGACTTTCCACCGGGATACCGAGCTATCCTAGGGGGGCAGAGCAGCGAGTTTCAGACCTCGGTGCGCAGCCTTCTGTTTGCCCTGGTGTTTGGGATTGCAGTGGCTTACATGATTCTGGCAGCGCAGTTTGATTCGTTTCTGCACCCGGTGACCGTGCTGACGATCCTACCGTTGTCGGTAGCGGGGGCTTTCGTGGGGTTGTGGGCGGGGGGCAAGACCCTGAGCATCTACAGCATGATCGGGATCCTTCTGCTCATGGGCATCACCAAGAAGAACTCGATCATTCTGGTCGACTACACCAATTCAGCACGGTCGGAGAAGGCGCTGAATGCACACGATGCGCTGCTGGAGGCGGGGCCCATCAGGCTGCGTCCCATTTTGATGACCACGGCGGCGACGATGATGGCCGCGGTGCCGTCGGCACTGGGTCTTGGAGCTGGGTCGGAAACAAGAGGACCGATGGCACTTGCGGTGCTTGGAGGGCTTGCGGTGTCGACGGTGCTCAGTCTGTTGGTGGTGCCGGCGTTCTACCTGGTGGCGGACCGGATCAAGGCTCGTTTGGTAGGAAAGAAGGCGGTGGCACAGGAGGTTCTTGTGGCGCCCGGGTGAAAGTTCAACCTTCGTCACATGCGACGCTTGCGGCCCGGTGTGAAGACGCATTAGGAACGGCGTGGAGGAGATCCACCAGTGCCCAGAACGTTAGCAACCCGTCTTAAAGCAGTCCTTCCGAGCGCCACACTGGCGATGAACACGCGGGCTCTCGAGCTCAAGGCCAAGGGGGTCGATGTGTACGCCTTTGGCGTAGGCGAGCCGGACTTCGAGCCCCCGGCTCATGTCCTAGAAGCTGCCAAAAAGGCTATCGACGCGGGAGCGTCCAAATACACAGCGGTTTCAGGGATGCCGGCTCTCAAGAAGGCCATTTGCGAGGCCACCCTGCGCATGCGGGGTGTTTCCGTAGCGCCCGAGGAGGTCTGCGTTTCCGTGGGGGCCAAGCATGCCCTGTTCAACGTTGCGCTGGCCCTTTACGAACCTGGCGACGAGGTGCTGATCCCTGCTCCTTACTGGGTCAGTTATCCCGAGCAGGTGCGCATCGTTGGAGCGGACCCGGTCGTGGTGGAGACGTCCGAAGAAAACGGATGGCGCATGACGCCCGATGCGCTTTCTCGGGCGCTCACTCCCCGCACCAAGGCCGTGATTCTCTGTACGCCATCCAATCCGACGGGCTCGGCGTACCGCGAAGACGAGCTTCGGGCGCTCCTTGACGTGCTCCGTCCCCACGACTGCTGGCTTGTCTGCGACGAGATCTACGGCGAGATCGTATACGACGACTTCAAGCACGTCTCTCCTGCCAAGATCGCTCCTGACCTGCGCGACCGGATGGTGCTGATCGACGGTGTATCCAAGTCTTTTGCGATGACAGGTTGGCGTGTTGGGTGGAGCCTCGCGCCCAAACACGTGACCAAGGCCATCGAGACGGTGCAGGGGCAAAGCACGACGAATGCAACGGCGGTGGCGCAACACGCAGCAGTGGCGGCGCTGAACGGTCCACTTGACGCGCTACAGAGCATGCGGACGGCGTTTCAGCGACGGCGCGACGTGATGGTTGCAGGGCTCAACTCGATTCCGGGGGTACGCTGTCGCAAGCCCGAGGGGGCGTTTTATGCCTTTGCCGACTGCCGTGGGCTTTACGGTATCAGTTGGAATGGCAAACCGCTCGCGTCCGACGAAGACCTAGCGTTCTGGCTGCTCGATCAGGCACATGTGGCAGTGGTTCCAGGAGGGGCTTTTGGAGCTCCTGGGTACCTTCGATTCAGCTATGCGGTGAGCGAGGAGCGCATCAACGGGGCTGTTGAGGCGATACGCAGCGCAGTGGCAAGGGGACGGGGCTAGCGCGCCTTCCCATTGTGACTCGGTCGCACCCGCCCACACTCATCACGCTCGTACGCAGGCGCCTTCCCATGCTCGTAGCGCGCGCGAGCGTGGGAGTGGTTGCCGTCAGTGGCGGTCCCGATTCGATGGCATTGCTTCACGTATTGGCGCTTCTGAGGGGAAAGCACGACTTTCGGTTCGTTGCGCACGGCGTGGACCACGGTCTTCGACCCGAGGCGGAAGGCGAGCTTGACGGGGCCGAGGCGTTTGCGCGCGCGCTTGACGTTCCGTTCGATCGGAGTCGCGTTTCGGTGGTAGCAGGAGGCAACCTTCAAGCGCGGGCGAGGACCCTTCGCTACGAGGCCCTCGAGGCACACGTTGCACGGGTTGGAGCAAGCTGGCTTGCGACTGCGCACCATGCGGACGATCGGGCCGAAACAGTCCTGCTGCGTCTCTTGCGGGGGGCGGGGCCGCGAGGACTTGCAGTGTTGCCAGAGCGGTCGGGCCTTCGAATCCGTCCAATGCTTGCGGCGCGCAGAGCTGCCATCGACTCCCACAACACGCGGCATGCGGTTCCCTTTTTTCTTGACCCGTCCAACGACAACCCGCGCTTCTTGCGGGTGCGTGTGAGGCGTGAGCTTTTACCGCTTCTCGCGCAGCTTGATGCCGGTGTAGTGGAGCACTTGAATGCGCTGGCCGACGACCTTGCAGGTTGCAGCGATGCGAGGGGAGAGTCCATGAGTCGGCGGGGGCGGGAAGCGATTGAAGCGCTCGAGCGGTCGCAATCCTGTACGGCGCGAGTCCGTCTCTCCCGGGCGCTGGTAGCCCGGTACGATCGTACGCAAGCAAAGGTCATCATCGAGCCTGGTTGAATCCGATCTAAACCACGCCCATCTCGAAACCCCCCATTCCCGCCATACTCCCCCAAATCGAAACGTCGAGAGTCGATTGCGGTCGGTGGGACCCCGAGAGTGAGCTCTCGAGAGCCCGTTTGGGTCTTTGCGCACGCGCGAGCGGACCATGGAGAGTCGCTTTGGGTGGCTCGATGGGCTCGATCCGATTCTCGGGAGTCGCTTTGGGTGGCTCGACGGGCTCGATCCGATTCTCGAGAGTCGCTTTGGGTGGCTCGACGGGCTCGATCCGATTCTCGGGAGTCGCTTTGGGTGGCTCGACGGGCTCGATCCGATTCTCGGGAGTCGCTTTGGGTGGCTCGACGGGCTCGATCCGATTCTCGAGGTTAGAGTGCGGCCCCCACGAGACTAAAGCCTCGTCTGGGAGAAACGGCGGGGCTCGATCTGGACGTGGTTTACAGTGCGTCGATCACACGAGCCACGCGCTCGACCTCGGGAGGGAGAACCACTGGGGCGTTGGCGCGAACACATGGAACCCCTTCGAGGGTCCTCTCGTGGTAGGCGAGTTTGAACTCGGTAAACTTGAGGCCGTTGGCGGTGGAGAGCACCACCACGCGGTCTGTGGGAAGGACAATGCCTTTTTCGCGCAGCTTGAACAGGCACGCGAGCGCGACGCCGGTGTGAGGACATGTGTAAAGTCCAGTGCGGTCGGCCCGCGCACAAGCGTCGGACAGCTCTTCTTCAGTCGCCTGTTCCACCACGCCGTTCATGGCCTTGAGCGCCACCATGGCCCTCGGGGCGCTCACTGGGTTGCCAATTTGAATGGCACTCGCGTGGCTCTTCTTCGCAACTATAGGCTCCACTACGTCGCGGCCTTCTACATAAGCGCGGTACATGGGATTCGCGTTCGCGGCCTGCGCGACACAGAGACGTGGGTACCTGGCAATGATCCCTAGCTCCTTCATCATGCGAAAGCCTGCGTAGAGCGCGGACGCGTTGCCGAGGTTGCCACTGGGAAGAACAATCCAGTCGGGGATCTCCCAGTCGAACTGCTGCACGATCTCCATACCGACGGTCTTTTGCCCCTCGATGCGGAGCGGATTCATGGAGTTTGCCAGGTAGATCAGTCCTCGTTGCGCAAGCTCCTGGATCACGGCCATGCAGCCATCGAAGTCCGTTTCGAGGGCGATGACCTTGGCGCCATGAGCGAGAGGTTGCACGAGCTGCGCGTTGGAGACGAGCTTGTGGGGAAGAAGTACGACAACGGGGAGTCCTGCTGCAGCGCCGTAACAGGCAAGGGCGGCGGACGTGTCTCCGGTGCTGGCGCAGGCGAGGGCTTTGGCCTTGACTTTCCCCTGGGCTATAGCCTTGCGGACCACACTGACGAGCACGGTCATGCCGAGGTCTTTGAAGGAGCCCGAGTGGGCGTTGCCGCAAAGCTTCATCCAGAGCTCGGTCATCCCGATTTCTTTCCCGAGACGTTCGGCCCAAAAGAGGTTTGACCCGCCTTCGTCGGTCGAGACGATGAAGTTGTCCTCGATTTCCGGAGCCACCCACTCACGTTTTCCCCAGACTCCGGAGCCGTAGGGCCACTGGGTGCGCTTGTAGCGCTCGTCAAAAAGCTTCATCCATGCTGCGGCGCTTCGGTCGCGAAGGGCCTCGATGTCGTGATGCACTTCGAGGAGCCCGTTGCAGGTGGGGCAACGGTAGATGGGGGTGGTCAGCTCGTATTCGCCAGGGCAACCGGCAAAGCAGCGAAAGGCAGCACGGTAGGTCGACATGCGCGCACCTTGCCCCATAAGGGGGCCCGACGGCTAAACCAAAACCGCACCTCACCCCCCAGCGACCCGGCACTTCCACCGCGTCCCCCTCCCCATCGATGGGGAGGGGGAAGTTGTAAGACCTACGTGGTCGCGTCCATCCCGTGAGACCCTAAACGATATCGCACGGTTGCAATGCTGCTGACGCTGACGCTGACGCTGACG
>CAITRH010000640.1 GCA_903894755.1 uncultured delta proteobacterium | reverse complement strand
CGTTGATTGGCAGCCCCGAAGGGGCGAATCAAATCAGCCCAGGGTGGGGAACCCTGGGTCGCGGGTGTCGCGGCTCGGACCCGGTTCGGACCTGCGGTTTTCGAGATGGATGCGGTTTACTACTCCGAATTTCGGCGCATCTTCGGCTGAGAGAAGGAACCGACGGACCCCGATCTCTCTCGCTCCTGCGGCGGGTAGTCCTCATTGAGTTTCTGTATTGCCGCTTCACGTTTCGCGGCCACTGCATTTGGACGGAGATTGTCGGCGTTGAGGCGCAGGATGAGGAGCTCCAACACACCTGCGACCGTTCGATTGAAGTCTGCCTGCGCGATGCCTCCCGGGTTCTTCGCAGACACGGAGGCAGCGGTGCGCAAGAGCGCGAGCTCCTCTGCGAGCTTCGTGTCGATGGCCTCTGTCCCTTGAGCGTCAAGATTGTATTTCTTGACGACGTCGAGGCTGGCAGTTCCCCCGAAGAGAGCCACGTAGTCTTGTTGGCGCGCCGCGGTGGTCTTGTCTACGCCTACGCTGCGCTCTTCGATCCGCTGCGCTCTGCCGCGCATGCTGTCGTTGTAAGCGGACGTCCAGCCGGCAGTGATCTGGGCCACGATCCCGAGGGAGCCATTCCGAGCATCGTTGACCGAGGTGGAGAGCTCCGCTCGAAGTTCCGTGAGACGGCCGCGGATTTTGCCTGCGAGATCCCCGCTGATTTCTTTCTTGCTCGTCGGGATGACACCGATGACGAGAGGGTCCGCGAAGGGCTCTACCCCAGCGGTCGTGAAGAAATTTATCTCGTGGAGGTCCAAGAACGACTTGAACTTGGTTCCCCAATAGCTCGCAATCTTCGCCGCAAATGGCCCGGTCAGCGGCTGTTCGAGATAGGTCCGCGCCCCACCTAGGTTCAACCCTTCCACTTGATTGCCCTCGTGGGAATACGCGTTGTTTGCGTCAGGACTGTCCGACGCGGCGGAAAAGAACACGAACTCTTGGGCTCCCACCTGCTGCCACACCCGCTCTTTGTCGTAGAACCTCTTCAGATAGGGGACTTCAAGGAGCTCCTTCGTCATCAGGTTGTCGGTGACGACCGGGTCCGTTGCCTTGGCTGTAGATCCAGTGTTGTAGGCCTCCGCCGTGATCCACCACTGGGTTGCGAGCGCATCGAGGAGCGCGTTGTGGACTCGCCTGTCCAGCTCCGGATTCGCACCGAACGCCGGCAATGCGGCTAGGTTGTACGTCCCAAGGTGCTGCCGCAAAATGGCATGGAAGGCATAGATACCGACGGCCCATGCCTTCCGATGCGTTGACTGGAGCGAGTTGGTGCCAGACGCCTTCGCGTACTTGTGACCGGTGGACCCACCACGAAAAACGCTGGGCATCCTTTGGATCCCAGGCAGCACTTGAGAGTTGGCTCCTTGGCTGGCCTCCTTTTGAAATACGCTGCCAAAGAAACCCGCGAGGCTGTCGTGGTAGTCGTCGACGTAGGCCAGGATGCGTGCCTTTTCGAGGGCTATGCTGGAAAAAACACTGGCTCGCCTGTCTGCCGGCGCGTCGGCGACGAAATACCAGTTAGCGTAGCCCTGGGGATTGCCGTCTGGGCCAAAGGTTTTCCATCGGTCGAGCCGATCGATGAGCCGAGAACTCTTGTGCCCCAAGGTGCCGTAGCCCGCGACGCGTCTGAGAGCATCGCGGACCTGAGCGAGGGGCCGCAGCATGGATTCGGCGTCAATTTTCCCGCTCGCGAAAATGACGCCGGTCTCCATCAACTGCGCGCCTCGTCCGCCGGCTGCCTGTTGATCGAGAAGCGAGTAGAACACCAGAGGCAGTAGGACCCCGTCGTCCGGGCGCTGATCGATCCAGGCATAGCCCGTGCGCATCCCCTGCTTGGCCAGGGCCACGACGTAGGTGGCTGTCTTCGCCGTCTCCACCGATGGAGTCTTCGCCTTCCCCGTTCGCGGACGAACTAAATGGGGCTCGAACTTTGCGACTTGAGCCACCAGCTCGCCGCCCGCGCTTCCCGTCGTCGTGAAGAACCCCCCTGCAGGCATACCGCCGACAGTTGCTGGTTTCTTGGGGTCATCCGCGGAGGTCCGGCTCATGCCGAACTCTGCGGCCATGTGAAAGAGGACGCTTTCGGGCAACCCTCCTGCAACGGGCACCGCGGCCTTCGCAAAGGTGGAGGCCGTGGCCGCCATGACTTGGAGCACGGTGACGGCCTTTCCTTTGTCCTGGACAGTGAACGCGGTCGTGAGGGCCGCGTTGAGCACCGGACCGACCACGGCGAGCATGGGCGGTCCGACGAGCGGCAGAAACCCAAGCCCCGCACACAGGACCCCAGTTATGGCTCGGGCAACCGCTAGGGTCGATGCGTAGTTCGCTTTGTCGATGCTCCCGAGCGCGAGGCAGCGCTTCGTGAGCCCGTCCACCAGTTTCTGAAGCTTCACTTCTTCACCGCTGACCGTCGCAGCAAGTGCCTCGATTTCCGCCTTGACCGTTAGCTTGGAAAAATCACCCATGGCATCGTTCTTTCATTTCACTAGTTGCGGCACCGATGAGAACGCGAGCGCGGAGACCCAAGCTACGTACTGAGCGCGCGCCACCGTCGCCCCGAGCCTCCGTCCAGAGCAAAAGGGTGGGCTTCCACATGGAAAGTCCCCGCGTCGCTTCGACACCGCCCCACGTTGAACCACAACGTGAGCGGAGGATCGCAACCCAGTTCCAGACGCGCAAGACAATTGACCTTCAGAGGTTTGACACCCGAAACGAACAGGGTGTCCACGCTCACCGCCTCCGCTGTGTAGGTCTCCGTTGCAAGCTTTGAAAGATGCCGCACAACGAAGTTGGCAGGACGGCCTTCCGAGGGGATGCAAACAGTCGCCGGTGCGGCAATCGCCAGCTTGCGCACCGACATGCGCGCCATCGACGGGGGCCCGGCCGCGGAAAACTCGAAGCTCGACACCTCAGGACCAAGACGGGGCAAAAGCTCGGCAAGAACCGTTCGGTCCGTTCGGTCCGTAACCCCAGGGATCCAGGTTGGGTCGTTGGAATCCACTGAATGATGCTCCCGCAACGACGTGACAACCTCGTCGGAAAGCTGCACCAACGCAAGCATCGGAGACAACTTCGGGTCGACAGGCCCATGGTGCAACGCGATAGCGTCGTAGATGGCTCCAGATAGGCTCCACTTTTTGGCGACGAGCACGCCAGCGTCGACGTGGACCGTCTCGACGACGTTATCCCAGTATTCCATCGGCTTTTGAGGGCCTTGGGCCACGAGTTCCTCGATGCAGCCCAGCGCGACGGTCTTTCCGAAATCGTGGAGCAGCCCACACGTAAACGTTTCCGACGGGTCGAGGGAGCGACGGGAAGCAAGGGCATGGCACACAAGTGCACTCACGATGCTCCCCTGCCAAACACGTCGTCGCAGCTCGACCAACGGGCCCTCGCTTGAAGCTTGCGCCCCCAGGGTTAGCGCTAAAGCCACGCGACGAAGTTGCTCGGCGCCAATCCGGGTGATGGCGCGGTCGATGGACTGAATGGGTTCGATGCCGCGGTAAAAAGCCGAGTTGGCGTGGGCTAAAACGGAGGCCGAAAGAGCCTGATCCGTCGAGATGCACTGGACTACGTCGCGGAGTTGGTAGTTCTCGTGGGCGAGAATCTGACGCAGCTTGAGCGCCACCGAAGGATACGGCGGGATATGTAGGGTTCCTGTATTGATGCGGTCGGCGATCTGCTTGGCAATCGGATCGTCGGAATTGTCGAGCGGCACCATTGGGGTGTCGATCGTGTCGTCGCGATGCTCGCCGGTGTCAAGCCAAGAAAAGCGCCCGCGCTACTCGACCACACGCACGTCGAGGTTCCACACCCCCGCTTGCCGATCCCACCCGTCGACCACCAGCCAATAGGTCCCAGCTGCCAGGTCGCGCTCCAGGAAACTCCGTCCGGGCGAAAAACCCACCTGACACGCCCCTGGAACCACCACCCCAGGACAGGTCGCCCCCTTGCGCACTTCAAGCGCGGTCCAATACGTCGAGCCGCTCATGTCAAGAAGCACCCGCCTTGGCCCAGGCAACACCAGCCGCAAGATCTGATCCGGTGCCCCACCATCTCCCGTCGCGATGTTGCACCCAGTGTCGAAATCCGCCGCAGCCTTCGAGGTGTCCCCGGTGAAGAAGCCCCCCGTCGACGGAATGTCAACAATCAGCGAGGAGCACCGATCGGCCCCATCCACCAACGTAGGCGGCACCGCAGCACGCACATATGCGGTCAAGGTGGCATCGAGTCCATTCGTATCCGACACAACTACCCGGTAGTCGCCAGCAGCAACCCCTCGACGGTTCACCCGCGCAGGTCCCATGTCCGCACTGCACGCAATGCGGTCCTCTGCCCCACAGGACTCTTGTGCAAGAGCGATCGCTCCCATGTCGATACTTGGAAAGCGCGCTACAAGCAACACGTCAGAGACCTGATCGAGACCCAATGCAACCGCGGCACTAGGAGCCCCGGAAAAACAGCTCGCTGCGATGGAGCTCTCGTGCTCCGCTAGGACAATCGGTACAGTCACCCCTGCTGACAGGAGTGGCGCCGTTGCACAAGACTGATCCGCCGGAGCTACCGTCGGAGGCCCCACCTGCACCAGAATGTTCGCATCGATGGGCCCGGTCGCTGCCACCGTGATCACATAGGTCCCAGCTTCGAGCGACCGCGCAAGCAATGTCCCGCCCGTTCGACAGCGAAGCTCCGAGCCTGGACAGGTCCGTAACCCCACCACTGCAGTCCCCGTTCCTAGGGCCGTAGACGCCAACACCCGCACATCACTCCGCTCTGCTAACGTCAAGGCATAGGTAAGCTCCCCGGTCAACGCCGCGCACGCGCTGGTCAAGTCTTTGGTTGCGTCGATCAGCTTGACAGTGGTCAGCACGCCCGGAACAATAGGGACCGCCGTTTCGCAGGTCTCGTTCGTAGGTTTGGTGGTGGCATCCAGGAGAACAGGACGCAGTTCCACTGCCGTTTCCCCCTGTGTCGAAACCAGGACCGTGTAATCCCCAGGAGGCAGCGAACGTCCAAGCAACCTTGCCGTGGAAAGCCTCGACGCACCACACGCGAGCTCCGTTTCACCGCAGCGCTGTTGAAGCGCCAACGCCACCTCGGCGCCTGCCGTCGCCCATACCTCGAGATCACGGGACGGCCCGTCGCCAATGGTCACCGTCGCCACCACATCACGCGACACCTCTGGAGTCGACACGCCACACGACGCCGCATAATCGCGACGTGCCCCTGCAGTGGAAAGGGACGTGGTCTGGCCGATCGGAGCCACGACGGCATCGCTGCAGATGTCCCCTTTTGGTTGGACACACGGGGTTTCATCGATCTTACCGTTGCAGTTGTCATCACGCGAGTTGCCGCAGATTTCACTGACCGTGCTGGCGACGGTTGGATCGAGGTCGTTACAGTCATGTCCGGAACCACAGTGGTCGTCCGGGTCCCCGTCCCCGTCCGCATCGCGCGGCACACGCTCACAGCTCTTGGTTTCTTCGAGGCAGCGCACAAACAGACAAGGGTCCCCCTCGCTGCAGGTGACGACCGGACCAGGAGCGCAGCCACGTCGAACCAGGCAAACCTCCCGTCCATTGCAGTAGATGCCGTCGTCGCAACGGGTATCGTCGGGAATGTTGACGCATTTCCCTAGATCGCACCGGTCGAAGGTGCATGGCAAGCCATCGTCGCACTGGCCGTTGTCGACACATGCCTTGGCTCCGAAGGCAACGTCGACGGCAACATCAGCGGCAACCACGTCGGCGAACACATCCACGCCAGCGTCGGACGAGCCCACTGCAGACAAGATGTCGGCGGTGCGTCCGCTGCCACACCCGGCAAGAAGAACCAGCGGCGCAACAAAGGCAACAAGACGCACCGTTGTTCTCCTACTTGTTGACGCGTTCCAGATAGGTGCCCTCCCGGGTGTCGACCTTGACCCACTCGCCAGCCTTGATAAACAGTGGGACATTCAACACAGCACCGCTTGCAAGGGTCGCGGGTTTGGTCGCCCCACTTGCCGTGTCGCCTTTGATGCCAGGCTCGCTATTTACGACCTGCACCACCACGCTAGAAGGAAGCTCGACGCCGATGGCGTTGCCGTTGAACAAGGTGACCTCGCAGTCGAGTCCCTCGGTTAGAAAGCGCTGCTCGTCACCGAGTTTGTCGCCAGCAACGTGGATTTGCTCGCCCGTATCGGAGTTCATGAAGACGTACATGTCGCCTTCGCGCCACGAATAGGTCATCTTGCGCTCTTCAACGTCAGCAATCTCGACGGACTCGCCTGATTTCCACGTTTTCTCGATAACGTTACCGTTGATGAGGTTTTTGATGCGGGCACGGGTGAACGCCTGCCCTTTGCCCGGCTTGACAAACTGATGGTCAACAACAGCGAAGGGGACACCATCGAGTTGCATTTTGAGGCCCTTACGAATATCGGTCGTCTGCATTTGGTAGACCAACGCGCTACCACACCGCCCCAATCCGCGCAACCCCCTGCGGGGGGGCAAACCAGGGGCTCCGCCCCTACGCTCCCGTTGGTCGCTACCCCTCCTGCGGGTGGGGTGGCCTACGTCGTCTCGGCCATTCCGGCAGAACCCTCAACCGTGTCGAGCGCTTGAACTGCTCCGTCCGGTGCTCGCGCTACGCTTGCACTGAAACCGTCGCCGTCAATCCCCCGTCCGTCTCCTTTGACTCCTCAAGAGTCTACCGAGACTGATCGAGAGTCTACCTAGTAGCTCGCGGCGGAAGTCCTTGGACACTCTGCTGTCAGGCTGCCATGGCGGCCTTCCACAGGTGAAAGCGGTACGGGTGCGCGAGTTTTTCGTTAAAGTAGGTCACGAAGGCCACAACCTTGGTTTCTAGCTCCGCAATGGAGCGGAAGGAGCCGCGGGGGAGAATCTTCCGAGCCAGCACGCCGAACCAGGTTTCTATGGGGTTGAGCCAACTGGCGTGCTTGGGCGTGAAGCAGAAGACGATCGGCTTGTCGTCCTGCTCTAGCCAAGCACGACGCTT
>CAITRH010000639.1 GCA_903894755.1 uncultured delta proteobacterium | reverse complement strand
GCCCCCTCTCTCGAAGACGATCTTCCTTGCCCGCATGGGCAAGGAGGATGTCGAGGGAGAGGGGGTTGGGGGTGAGGTCTACGCGACATTGGGGCGCGGAAGCGGTAGATCGGACCTGCAGTTTTCAAGATGGGTTTGGTTTAGCTCAAAGAAATCGCGTGTTTCTGCTACCAAGGGCCCAGCCCTGGGTAGCCGGTCGTAAGCCTCTTTGGGCCTCTCACGGCCCGTCCAGCACATCGCGGACAGTCCTCAGCAACTCTACCCGGGTCAACGGCTTGCAAACGAGATGGGTCCCGCGGTCGAGAATGCCGTGATGGACAATGGCGTTGTCCGTGTAGCCCGACATGTACAGCACCTTGAAGCCGCGGCGAAACTGCGCAAGGTGATCGACAAAGACCCTCCCGCCCATCTCCGGCATCACGACGTCGGTCAGCACCAGATGGATCTCGGCCTGGTATCGCTCGCAGGCAAGCAGCGCCTCGCGTCCGTTTGCGGCGGTCAGCACGACGTAGCCACCTCCCTCGAGGATCCGCTTGGCCACATTGCGCACCGCTTCGTCGTCCTCTACGACCAGGACTGTTTCTGTACCACCGGAGCGCACCACTGCCAGAGGCGCGTCAACGACAGGGGTGGGCGAGGACTTCTGGGGTAGGTGGACTTTGAAGGTGGTTCCAACCCCCTGCTCACTGGAAACATAGATGCTTCCGCCGCTCTGCTTCACGATACCGTACACAGTGGCCAAGCCGAGTCCGGTCCCCTTGCCGAGGGCCTTGGTGGTGAAGAACGGCTCGAATAGCCTCGCCATCGTCTTGGCGTCCATGCCGACCCCCGAGTCGCTGACGGAGATCGTTGCATGGGGTCCGGGGGCCGCCCCCGGGTGCTGCGCGATGTACTCCTCGTCCAGCTCCACGTTGGAGGTTTCGATGGTGAGCTTTCCCCCCTGCGGCATGGCATCGCGCGCGTTGACTGCAAGGTTCATGATCACCTGTTCGATCTGGCCAGGATCGGCTTTCACCTGCCCAAGGTTGGGCGATAGGAGCTGCACGAGGTCGATGTCCTCACCGATAAGCCGCTGGAGCATTTTCTTCATCTCGACCAGGACGCTGTTCAGGTCGAGTGGGACCGGACGCAGCACCTGCTTGCGACTGAAAGCGAGGAGCTGTCGGGTGAGCGATGCTGCGCGCCTGCCGGCCTTCTCGATCTCCAAGATGTCGAGCCGGAGTGGATTGCTCTCGGGCAGGTCCTCCAGCACGAACTGGGCGCAACCCAGGATGACGGACAGGATATTGTTGAAGTCGTGCGCGACGCCTCCGGCAAGGCGACCGATACTGTCCATTTTCTGGGACTGGAGGAGCTGGGCCTCCAAGGCGAGATCACGGGAGATGTCCCGTTTGACCCCAACGTAGCTGGTGATGATCCCGGCGGCGTCACGCACGGGTGAAATGGTGGCCTCTTCAGTGAAGAGGGTACCATCTTTCTTTCTGTTGACCAACCGACCGTGCCAGGTTTTCCCACTGCTGATAGTCCCCCACAGTGTGCGGTAGAACGCCTCGTCGTGCACCCCGCTCTTGAGGATCCGCGGATTGCGGCCCAGGACCTCGGCGCGCGTGTAGCCAGTCAGGGCCTCGAAGGAAGGGTTGACGTAGACAATGCACCCCTGGGCGTCGCTGACGAGGACGGTCTCGGCGGCTTTCTGGATGGCTGTTGTCAGCCGTTCGCGCTCGATCTCCGCCTGCTTGCGCACTCCGATGTCGGAGATGATGCCGGTAACCCGCACGGGACGGCCGTCCTTGTCCCTCTGCACAACCTTGCCCCGATCCAGAACCCAGAGCCATCTGCCGGACTTGGTACGGAGCCGGTGCTCGGACTCGTAAATCGCAGTGCGCCCCTCGAGATGTCCATGCAATCGGTCAAGAACGGCCAGCATGTCCTCTGGATGGATGTGCTCATTGAAGAACTCGACACTGGGCTTGATCTCGTCGGGGCTGTACTCCAGCATGTTGACCCAGAGATCGCTGTAGGTGACTGCACCGGCTTGAGGCTCCCAATCCCATATCCCCAATTGCCCGCCCTGCAGCGCTAATTCGAGCCTGCGGTGGCTCTCCTGCAGCGCTTCTTCGACCTGCTTGCGCTCGGTGATATCAATGCCAATGCCCACCAGGAACGGCCTCCCCTCGATGATCATCTGCCGGCCTGTCATCAGGAGCCATCGGAAGGCCGGTCCACCGCGCAGAAGCACCCGGCCTTCCACAATCTCGTCCAGACCGCGTCCCAAGACATTCGCAATTCTAGACTGTATGAGGGGGCGGTCATCCGGGTGGATCGTATCGCCCGCGTCCATTCCAGCGACGAGCGCTTCCGGCTGGCCGATAATTTCATCGCACTGATAGGAGTTCCAACGTGCGTATCGGCCGTTCTCATCGAGCACGTAGAAGGCGCCGGGGATACTGTCGATAATGGCTTTGCTGAGTGCCTGCTCTCGGTTTGCAGTGTCCTCGGCTCGCTTGCGCTCGGTCAGATCGAGGCCGCAAGAATAGTTCTTGTCGCCCAGAGTGATGTAACCCCAAGAGATGTTTTTCTTCGAGCCATCCTTGCAGGTGACCACGACTTCCATCGGCTCGATGGGCGATTGGGTGGCGAGGGCATGTTTGACCCTGGCGGTCCATTCCTCTGCAACCTGTTGGCGGTAGGTTTCATCGGGATAGGCCAGCGGCCACCATTGCGCGACGGAAGGAATATCCTCCTCGGTATAGCCAAACCACTTGACCATGGTGGGGTTTACGTATTGGGTGATCTGTTCGATTCCAACGGTCAAGTGGATAGCTAGCGGGAGGGTTTCTACCATGGCCTTGAACTTCGCCTCGCTCTCCCGCAGCGCCGCCTCCGCCTGCTTGCGCTCGGTGATGTCGTGATGCAACGCTAGCCACACGCTTCCATACCTGCCGTGGGCAAAGGCGGTTACTCTCGCCTCACACCAGAAAGTGGTGCCATCCTTTTTGATATTGTTAACTTCGCCTTCCCAGACTCCATTGCGGTCAAGCTCCTCGATGATCTCTTGGGCCGTCTCCTCCTGGGATTTCAAAGAAGGCGCATTGACTACGGACACTGGCTGGCCGAGCAGCTCGCCGGGAGCATACCCAAACATTTTCTCGAACCGATCGTTTGCATAGACGATCAGCCCGTCGTGCTGGCGAATGAGGTAGACTCCGTCGGCCATGTTGGCCATGATCTGGTTATCCAGGCGCAGCGATTCCTCGGCCTGCTTGCGCTCGGTGATGTCGGCATGAGTTCCAAACATCATCAGGGCCTGGCCGTCGCTGGTGCGGGTGATCACGCGTCCACGGTCGTGAACCCAGACCCAGTGTCCGTCTTTGTGCTTCATGCGGCATTCGCAGTCGTAGTCGGGCAGTTCGCCCGCAAAGTGCCGCTCCAGCAGTGCTGCAGATTGCTTCAGGTCATCGGCGTGGCCCAAACGTTCCCAGGTTTTGATACTGATGGGGGCCAACTCCTCGAGGGTGTAGCCGATAACCTCCGCCCATTTCTCGTTGAAGACGGTGGCCCCCGTCTGGACGTTCCATTCCCAGGTGCCGACACGGGTGCCTTCGATGATACTCGCCAGTCGCCAGTGCGCGTCGCGCAGCGCCTGCCCGGCCCGTTGGCGCTCGGTGATGTCTTCTCCAATGCTTGCCGTCCCCACCACTGCGCCGGTCGTATCCCGGAGCACTGTATTGCTCCATGCGACCGTTCGCCGCTCGCCACTGCGGGTCACAATCTCGTTTTCGAAGCGTGTTGGGATGGTCCCGTCGCCAATGCTGCGGAGGAACTCCCCCTTGTGGATGCGCTCGCGAATGTCTAGCGGCAGGAAGAGCTCAAACCAGTTGCGGCCAAGAACCTCATTCCGTTGCCAGTCTGTGAGCGCGAGCAGGAAATCATTGCACATGGTGATGCAACCCGTCGGATCCAGCATGACACCAAGGAGCGACATATTTTCCAAGACGGCGCGGAACCGACTTTCGCTCTCCCGCAGCGCAGCCTCCGCTTGCTTGCGCGCCGTGACATCCACACCGGACGCCACCACATGGGTGACACGTCCCAGGGGATCGCGCACAGAGCCGAAGGTGCTATCCATCGTCATGAGCTTCCCGCCCGCACCACGGGACACGAAATCGTCCCGCACGATTTCCCCTTGGGCAGCTCGATGCAACGCGTTCCCGACCTGCTCCTGTACAGCGGGGGAATGGTTCCACAACTTGGTCTCTGCGAAGGGCTGCCCGACGACGTCCTCGCGTTGCAAGCCTGCAGCTTCGTAAGCCAAGCGATTGGAGACCACGCAGACACCGTCCGGAGTAAACACGCCGACGAAGGCGTTCATGGTGTCAAGTGTGTCCTGGAGAAGCTGCCTGCTCGCCAGCAATGCAGCCTGGGCCTGCTTTTGCTCGGTGACATCACGCAGAAAAGCCACGAACCGCCCGCCGTCCGCAGACTGGTATTGCACGCTTATTTCGACATCGAACA
This sequence comes from uncultured delta proteobacterium, assembly GCA_903894755.1. Lineage (GTDB taxonomy): Bacteria > Myxococcota_A > Polyangia > Polyangiales > Polyangiaceae > CAITRH01. The sequence continues at coordinate 4,702 of CAITRH010000639.1, read as the reverse complement.
CGCTGCCATCCTTGCGTCGGTGCTGCGACTCGAAGCGGTCCTCCCCCTGCGCAATGACCCGCTGAATGTGGCTGGCAGTGCCCGCCGCCGTCTCGCGGATCTCGAGGTCGGAAATGGTCATCGCGAGCAGTTCCGACGCGCAGTAGCCGCTCATTCGGCAGTAGGTGGCATTGACTTCGAGCAGGCGGCCGTCCAGGTTGGCAAGCCAGAAGCCGTCCATGGCTGTCTGCAGGATGGCTTGGTGGCGCTCCTCACGCGCCTGGACTTTGCGCTCGGCTTGGTGGTTGTAGAGCGCCACCTCGATGGTCATGCGCAGTTGCCGCTCGTCGAAGGGCTTGCTGAGGAAACCGAACGGCTCGGCGAGCTTGGCGCGGTGGAGCATCTCCTCCGTCAGGAGCGCGGTCAGAAACACCACCGGAAGGGCGAACTGGTCGCGGATGGCCTGGGCGGCGACGATGCCATCGATCTCGCCCGCCAGGTGAATGCCCATCAACACCAGGTCGGGACGCAATTGCCCGGCGAGCTGAATGGCGTCTTCGCCGCGCGCCGTGTTGGCGACGGGCTCGTAGCCGAGCTGCACCAATTGCTTGCGGATATCCCCGGCGACGACGGTTTCGAATTCGACTATGAGGATTTTGGCCTGGGTCATAGGAGCATCCTAGTTCATTCGAGCGCGTCAAGCGCCGCAAGCAGCTGGTTGGCGTGCGCCACCATGTCCCCACGCGACAGGGCCTCGTCCTGAACCTGCCGCTCCACGACAAGCTCGGACGGGATATCCGCAAGAAAGCGACTGGGGGTGCGCAGCGACGGCTTGCCACGGCTGACCCTTGCTCGCGCCCGCGAAAGTATAAGTTTCTGCCTTGCGCGGGTCACTCCCACGTAAAAGAGACGACGCTCTTCTTCGATGTCTTGCGGCGCCGCATCGGTGGCACGCGTCTCGAGGGTCCGCGTGTGGGGAAGAAGCCCCTCTTCGCATCCCACCAGAAACACCACGTCGAACTCGAGCCCCTTGGCCCCATGCAACGTGGATAAGGTCACCGCACCGCCAGGCCCCTCGTCGGCATCGTCCGAATAACTCAGCGTAAGCGCATGAAGATACGATGCTAACCCCTCGTTCCCTTGGGGCACGGTGCCGGTCTTGCCCCCCTCGCGCAGCTCGCGACGAGCAAACGCCTGCACAATGGACTCGACGTTGCCCCATCGACGCGCTGCGGAGTCCTTGGAGGGCGAGCTCACATCGATGTCGTTACGCAGTCCAATGCGCTCCGCCAGTCCTCGTGCAACTTCGCTGCCTCGCTGCTTGGTCCCAAAAATGGACCCGCGCGTGTCGTTGACAATGCGCTCGAGCGCCTTGCAGCCTTCCCGCGCCGCACTGGGAATGTCGTCGAGAGCGTCCACACGCTCCACGGCCTGCCAGAGGCTCCAGCCGCGTGCGAGGGCGTGCAGTGCAAGACGCTCCACACTGGTATCGCCAATGCCTCGGGCGGGATAGTTCATGATGCGTCGCAGGCTGATCTCGTCGGACGGGTTGAGGGCAATCTTCATGTAGCCAAGGAGATCCTTGACCTCCTTGCGTTCAAAAAACTGTTGGCCTCCAAACATGCGGTAGACCACACCGTACTCCCGAAGCGACTCCTCGAGCTGCTTTGCCTGTCCGTTGGAACGGTACAATACCGCAAGGGAGTCCAGTTTTTTCCCCTCTTCGCGGACCAGCCGTCGAAGCTCCCGGGCCACAAAACGCGCTTCCTGCTCGGGAGAGGACGCCACCACAAGGTCGACGGACTCTCCTCCCTTGATCGATGTAAACAAGGTCTTCTTGTACTTGGCGTCCGCGCGCTTTGCGATCACTGCGTTGGCCACGGCTAGGATCGGCGCGGTGGAACGGTAGTTTTGTTCGAGCTTTACCACAGTTGCACCGGGGAAATGCTCCTCGAACTCGAGGATATTGCGGACATCCGCGCCTCGCCAGGCATAGATGGATTGGTCGTCGTCGCCGACGACGCAGACATTTTTGTGACGTTCGGCCAGGAGACGGAGGAGCACGAGCTGAGCGCGGTTGGTGTCCTGGTATTCGTCGACCAGGAGGAAGTGGAAGCGGTCTTGCCAGCGCTGGAGGATATCGGGACGGGATTGCCAGAGGCGCGCGACCTCGCAGACCAGGTCGTCGAAGTCGTAGGCGCAGAACTGACGCAGGGCGCGCTGGTACTTGGGATAGACGATCTTGGCGATTTCGTCGTATTCGTCTTTGTCGGGGAGGGCGCCGGGCTCGAGGAACGCGTTTTTGGCGTTTGAGATACGGGCCAAGATGGCGGAGGCGTCCCAAGTTTTCCCTCGGGTGACGGAGCGGAGGATTTCCTTGACCGCACCGATTTGGTCCCCCTGGTCGAAGATGGTGAAGACGCCACCGAGGGCGGCACGTTCGCGCTGGAGGACCGAGAGGCCGAAGGCGTGGAACGTGGAGATGGTGAGGCTGCGCGCTTTGGCGCCGGCGCCTTGGGCGTGGAGGCTCGAGGCGACCCGTTCGCGCATTTCGCCGGCGGCTTTGTTGGTGAAGGTGAGGGCGACCAGGGCGCCGGGGGGGATTCCTCGACCGAGGAGGCGCGTGATGCGTTCGGTGATGACGCGTGTTTTACCGGAGCCGGCTCCTGCAAGGACCAAGATAGGACCGTAGTGGTGTTCGACCGCCTGGATTTGAACCGGATTGAGAGGGACTCGCGACATGGGGGGCGCGAGGTTTAGGTCGGAAAGCTCCGCGAGAGAAGAAAGACGCGGGTCGAAGCCGTGTCAGGGCTGGTCTTCCGTCATGAGCAACGTGCCGCCGCGCCGGAAGTGATCGGTGTCGCCGCAGTGTTTTTCGTTGTCAAGTTTGTCCCAGCAGGGGGGCTTGGCGGTGGCCGAGGAACGGCGGCGAGTGACACAACGGGCGCCGGAGTCGTCCCATTCGGCCTCGAACGGCCACTTGTCCATGTCGCGCCGGATCCCGACACCGTCGTAGGTGTTGAGGGGGGTGCCATCTTGGGTATACGAGTTCCCGTCCCCACAGTAGTCAGCACGGACGGCGCGGGTGCATGCTTGATGGTGGTCTTCGAGGGAAAGGTATCCGCACATCGAGTGGTTGCATACCCAGCCCGATCGCCAGGGCTCGTAGCCCATCTCGACGCACTTTTCGAGGACAAACCCCTCACATGCGAAGGTAAAGGCGCTGGAGTCGCTGATTCTGGAGCCGCCTCCGCGGACTCCAAGACGGTAGTCCCACCGTCCATTCAACGCGACTGCTCGGACCATGGTGCCATCGGCACGCGAGCCGCACAATGAGTTGCGTCCCGTCTTGGTGGCATAGGTAACGGTGTAGTGGGGGACTCCCCGCTCGCCGGGCTCGATAGCGTCGATACGGACCGCGGTTTGCTCGCCGTTGTCGAGGACTGCAGTGAACTCGACACCGACAAAGGCGGACGGTCCCACCAATTTATTGTGGGAGTCTTCAGCGTAGAATTGGTCGTTGGCGAGCCAGACATCGTGGAGTGCAGCGCCATCTTTCTTGACACCGCGGAGCGAGACGCCAAGGACCCCGTGTCCGTCGAGGGCCTTGCCGTTGAGGTCGGTGCCGTTCAGGCCGCGTCCCACGAGCCAGTAGTTGAAGCCATAGTAGTACCAACCCCAGTTGAAGGCGTCGCTGATGAGCGCTTCGGAGGTCTTTCCAACCTGTTCTTCGGGCTCTATGGCTGTGGCGGGGGCACCGGCTGGCGCCGCACACCCGGAGAGCACCAACACTAGGGCGGCTGCAGTCGTTGCTTTGCTGGTGCAATGTGAGAACATGGTCGGTTCCTCCGAGCGGCCAGTGTTCGCAAGGCTGGTGCCAACTTCCCGACTGCGTGCGACGGCGTAGATTGCGTTCCGCAAGCCGTAGAGCGCGCTGAAGAGGCGCGCTCAATTGGCGCGTCGTGCCGAATCGGCGCACTCCGGACGTTTAGTGGGATGAGGGTCCGAGGGGGTCGCGCGGATGTGGAAAACCTGGTTCGCGAGGAGGGAATCAACTGCTTTCGCCGCAGCGTCGTGCTGCGCAAGCGCTGTTGTGACGTCCGCAAGGTTCGCTTGCTCCATCGTAGGCTCGCAGGTCTCCAAGCTTGGATCACAGGCCTTCGTCGAGAACAGTCCATCACGCAGCGCAATTCGGGCAAGGCGATCTCTTCATCACCACACGACAGACGCTCCAGTTTCATTGGCTCCGCCTCGAAGACCTCCCCCTCGTGCTGAAGGCGCTCGATGCCCTTGGCCTCGACTCGACGAACGCCTGCGGCGATGTGACCCGCAACGTCGTCACGTGCCCGCTGCAGGGCGTCTACCCCCACGAGGTGGGCGACGTGCGCGACACGATCTTGGCACTTGCCAATGACGACGAGCTGAAGAGCCAACAGCGCAATCTTCCCAGAAAGCACAAGATCAGCGTTGCAGGCTACGACCGCGCGTGCGCTCAAACCCGAATCAACTGCCAAGGCTGGCATCCCCTCGAACGGGCGACTGCCAAGGCTCCCTTGGAACGCGGCTTTCGCCTGTACGCCGGGGGCGGGCTCGGCCCTCGTCCCTACTTTGGACAACTGGTCTACGCCTGGGTGCCCGCCGACCTCGTCGTCTCGGTGGCCCGAGCCGTTACCGAACACTACCGACGCCACCAACCGCTCCCTCGCTCGACTGAAGATCGTGG
>CAITRH010000638.1 GCA_903894755.1 uncultured delta proteobacterium | reverse complement strand
CTCCCTCAACGGGGTGATCGAAGACCGGTGTTTTTCCCGTCCCATTCGAGTCAAGGCGCTGCTCGACGCAGCGGAGGCGGACGACGCCGTAGCGTGGGCGCTCGTGGAGAAGGGGAACCCGGTCATCGAAGAGGTGAAAGCCAAGGTAAAAGCCGAGGGGGAGGCCAAGGGGAAAGCCGAGGGGAAAGCCGAAGGGGAGGCCAAGGGGAAAGCCGAGGGGGAGGCCAAGGGGAAAGCCGAAGGGGAGGCCAAGGGGAAAGCCGAAGGGATCCTAGCGGTGCTCCGAACTCGCGGCCTCGAGGTGCCGGAACACGTGCGAGCGCGAATCCTCGGGTGCCAGGATGCAGCGCTGCTGGACCAATGGATTGCAGTGGCCGTAACGGCTAAGATCGCGGCCGACGTAGTTGCGGGCGCGAAGTCCTGACGCCCCCCCGACCTCATCCCCCCCTCACCCCGGGTTGTCTAAACCGCGTCCAGATCGAGACCCGCCATTTCTGCCAGACGAGGCTTTGGCCGAGGAGCCCGTGCAGCGTACTCAAAGTACGTGAGTAGGCACCACAGGCCAACCTCGCAGGGAGCCATTGTTCTCTATACCCCCACCAAGGAGGCTTCCAAGCCCACTGCTTCGCTTCCTGTCCTCATTGCGCCTCCTTTCGAGCGTCCCTGTTGGTCCAGAAATACAACTTCCATACCCCGTACTTCCGGCAGGAAAAAGAGTTCGACCGCCAAGGTTTCCACCTTTCTCGGACCAACATAGCCTGTTGGCCGTGCAGGCCCCGAACAGTTCAATCATGCCCTTGCTGTTGTACTTGGGGCTACAGCGGAAAAGAACCGAGTCCCCCGGAGCAACCAGGACGAAGACATGTGCGTGGCGGCACTTGTCGTCGGCTCGGATGGTCGTGCCAGTGCCGACGCAGAGCGGGGTTGGGGCGTGAGGCTACGGAACAACCACCGTGTCGCCCAACTGCAAAATCAAGTTCTGCTGAAGGTCGCCCCGCTCCACCACGGCGGAAAAGTCAAAGGGCATCCGACGCTCCCCGCGCGCGTCCTTGCGAACGATGATGATGCGGTCTGGGTTTGCAAACCGCGTGAATCCCCCCGCAAGGGCGAGCCCCATGAGCACCGACACCTGCTGCGCCGGTGCAAATTCCCCTGGACGCTGCACTTCACCGAAAATGTAGATTTTGTACGACTTGACCTCCGTAACCTGCGCAGTCACAGGAGGCGTGTCCGCGTAGTACTTGTTGAGCCGTGTCGCGACGTCAGCGGCAATGTCCTTCACGGAACGTCCCGTCGCCTCCACGTCGCCGATGAGGGGAAGCGAAAAGGCGCCGTCGGGACGGACCGACACCTCTTGGCTCACCTCTTCGTGTTTCCACACGTTGAGACGCAGCCGATCTCCAGGACCCACCCGGTATCCGAGAGCGTTCTCCGCTTTCCAATTGTACGTCGGCGACCCCCCGCAAGCAGGCACCGCAGCGGCCAGGGCCAGAGGCAAAACATACGAGCGCGCTAGTCCGAACATGAGCGCACCGTACCACAAGTGACGCGACCTCCATGAACAGGTTCGTTTCTGTCCTCCGCTTCGCTAGCATCGCCTCATGGAAAGTAGCTATCGCGCCGCACAGGCCGAGAAGATCGTCGAAAAGCTCTCGAGCATCCCTGAAGTGCTCGCCCTGCGCACCTACACGGCCCGTCTGCTCGGTGCAGACCCGTCCCTCGTCCTGCACGGCGGCGGCAACACCTCCGCCAAAGGCGAATCCACTACCTTGCTCGGCGAAACCGTGTCGGTCCTCTATGTCAAGGGCTCGGGCTGGGACCTCGCTACCATCGAGCCCGCCGGCCATCCCGCCGTCCGTCTCGAGCCGCTCCGTGCCCTTCGCGCGCTTCCGTCCCTCACCGACGAAGCCATGGTCAACGCCCTTCGCCTCGCGCTCCTCGACGCTCAGGCTCCCACCCCGAGTGTCGAGGCGCTTCTGCACGCGTACCTGCCCGCTCGCTTCATCGACCACACCCACGCCGACGCGATCCTGGCGGTTTCCGATCAACCCGACGGCGAGCAGCTTTGTCGTTCCATCTTTGGCCCAGGGCTCCTTTGGATCCCCTATGTCATGCCAGGATTCGCCCTCGCCAAGCGGTGCGCCGATGCGTTCGAAGCGGCCGTTGCTCGCGGACAGACGCCCACAGTCATGGTGCTCGAGCGCCATGGCCTCTTCACCTGGGGCGAGACCGCGCAAGAGAGCTACGAGCGCACCATCGACGCGGTCACCCTGGCCGAGCGGTTCCTTGCCGATCGACGTGCTCCGACTGCAGCAGCTCCTGCACCTGTCGACGGCCTGGACATCGCGTTGCTGCCGCGGATCCGCGGCCTGCTCGCCAAGCTTTGGGGCATGCCCCACGAGCGAGGACCGTTCGTCGCGCTTCGTTGCTCCGATGCCATCTTGGCGTTTCTGGAGCGCGACGACGCCGCCACGCTGACCCAGGTTGGGACAGCCACCCCCGACCATGTCCTTCGCACCAAGCCGCACGCGCTTTTCGTTGCCAACCCTGACTACTCCGACTTGCCTGCGTTGACAGCCCGTCTCGAACAGGAGTGCCTGGCGTACGCAGAACGCTACGACGCCTACTTCGACCGAATGTGTGCGCAAAAAGCTGTGGTGCGGAAAAAACTGGACCCGTGGCCTCGAGTGATCCTTCTTCCTCGCCTTGGTCTGGTGACCGTGGGGCGAACCCCGCTCGAGCCGACCATGGCGGCAGACATCTACGAACACACGGTGTCCATCATGGCCTGCGCTACCGACGTGGGTCGGTACACACCGGTCTCTTTGGAGGACCTGTTCGATGTCGAGTACTGGAGCCTGGAGCAGGCCAAGATCAAACGTCTCGTGGAGCCAGCGCTCTTTGGCAAGGTCATGGTGGTGACCGGGGCTGCGTCGGGCATTGGACTGGCAACCGCGCGACGGATGGCCGACCTAGGCGCCGACGTAGCCTTGATGGATCGGGATCAGCACGCGGTGTTGGCAGAGTCTGCTGCGCTGTCGAAGGGACGCGTTGGAAGGGTGCTTCCGTTCGTGGCCGATGTCACGTCCTGGGAGGAAACGCGTCGTGCAATGCAGGGTGTGGTGCGGGCGTTTGGCGGACTTGACGGGGTGGTATCGAACGCGGGGAGCGCATCGGAGGGACGACTCGAGACAGAGCGGGGGCAAGTGGCGTTGCAACGTTCGCTGGACCTCAACTTGATGTCTCACACCCATGTAGCGAGGGCGGCTGTCGAAGTGATGTCGGCGCAGGGACGGGGAGGGGCGTTGCTGTTCAATGCAAGCAAGAGCGCGTTCAATCAGGGACCTGGGTTTGGTCCTTATGCTGTGGCAAAGGCGGCACTCGTAGCGTTGATGCGGCAATACGCGGTCGACCTGGCATGTATCCATGTGCGCGCCAACGCGGTCAACGCGGATCGTATCCGCACGCAGCTCTTTGCTGGAGGAGTGGTCGAGTCGCGGGCCGCGGCACGCGGGTTGTCTGTGGACCAGTACTTCCAATCGAACCTACTGGCACGAGAGGTGACTGCAGACGATGTGGCCGATGCGTTTGTGTACCTTGCGACGGCGCGGTCCACGACGGGCTGCGTGATCACTGTGGATGGAGGCAACGCGGCGGCGTTTCCGAGGTAGTTGCGTTCGCTAGGACCTCACCCCCCCCACCCCCCTCTCCCTCGACATTCCGCTTGCCCATGCGGGCAAGCAGCATTGTCTTCGAGCGAGGGGGGAGGAGAGCCACTTGTTCCTCAGTTCCGAGCCCCCCTCTCTCGAAGACGATCGTCCTTGCCCATCTGGGCAAGGATGATGTCGAGGGAGAGGGGGGTTGGGGGGTGAGGTCTGCGCGCAGCGGTTAGGCCTAGAATCTCGCGATTTCTCACCTTCAGGATGTCAACTCCAGGACGACTGGGCACGTCCAAGCTCCGGTTGGGGGTGCCGGAGCTCCGGTAGGGAGTGCCGGAGCGACGATTTGGATTATCGGAGCGACGATTTGGATTATCGGAGCGACGATTTAGATTATCGGAGCGACGATTTAGATTATCGGAGCGACGATTTGGATTGTCGGAGCGACGATTTGGATTGTCGGAGCGACGATTTAGATTATCGGAGCGACGATTTGGATTATCGGAGCGACGATT
>CAITRH010000637.1 GCA_903894755.1 uncultured delta proteobacterium | reverse complement strand
CCCCTCGCTCGAAGACGATTTTCCTTGCCCGTATGGGCAAGGAAGATGTCGAGGGAGAGGGGGGCTGGGGGGGTGAGGTCTGCGCGAGCGGAAACCTGCGGTTTTCAAAATGGGTTTGGTTTAGTTAAGAGAGATCTCTTAATTAGAGGTTTCGGTTACAGCTGAGCTGCTTGTGACGCGAGCGTCGTTAGGCCGCGTGCTCGGACCTGCCTCGAAGAGCACGAAGCTGCGATGCCAATTGGTCGGGTACGACTCGCACACCGTGCGAATAACGAGAGATAGCCTGAGCTGAGCACCCCACTGCACGTGCCGTCGCGCGAATTCCACCCATCATGTTCACGATCTCGACGAGCTCCAACGCACTCATCGCCCTCACGTTCGGCGGTCGCCCGCCACGGTTCTCCCGGATCTCCACCTTCCCATCTTTCCAGCCACTTCCGCTGGGCAGAACCCTTCCCACGTGAAGGGCCCGCCCTGGTCGCGTACGATGCACCGTGCGGAGCCGCCCATGCGCCTGTTCGAGCTCCGCCCGACACATGACTTCCACTCGTGCCTCCCACGCCTCGGCGAGCCCGAGGAAGGCGATGTCGTGCTGGACCGCTCCGAGGTTCGGCCAGGGGTCCCCGAGCGTGGCGAGCGCGTCGAGGTGCTTCATATGGTCGAGCCCGCGGATGGCCCCGTAATGGCCCACGACGACCCGCCCAGGCCAACCCGCGAGCACCGGCTCGAGCACCTCACGGCATCGCGCGAGCTCCTCGGGACGCTGCCCCGCATCCTTCCACGCCTCCTCGACGGAAGCGTCGCCGGGCTGCAGGGTGGCGCGAAGGGCCACCGCCAACGGCAGAAACGTGATGATCCCGAGCTCGCGCGCGTTGGCGTCCTCCTTGGCCCATGAGACTACCGTCGCAAGAGCCTGGGGAATGCCAGCGTCCCAATCAAGCTTCCCCTTCGGCAGCCACTTCTTTCGTGTCGCTGACCATGAGCATAACAGCGTCCGAGCAATTGGCGCCCCATCGGGAGCCGAAAAGGTGTGCATCGGCGGCTCGTAGCCCACCACTTTGGCCAGGAGCGGCGCATGAAGCTCCACGTTCGCATCGGCAACGACAACGGCCCCTTCGCGCTTCACCGCCTCCACCAGCTCCACACGCATGCTCGTTACAGCCAGCACGCGCTTCGCCCCTCGCACTTCCACACGCACGGCGACAGGCGCCGTCGAAGTCACTGCGTCGTGAACCGTACGGAGCACCCGCGACGCAGCTCCGAGCTCGCTGGAGAGGTCGAGCAGCCGTCGTGCTGCGAACACGTGGACCCGCAGAATCGGAGGCGCCGTACCGCGATGGTCCTCGGGGAAAGAACCGCGGACGCACTCCACGATTGCCTCTGCTCCCGCCAATCCTTTCACATCTGCCGCGTGACAGGCAGTCTTGAGCTCCGCCGGGCTGACATGCTCGAAGCCTCCTCGCAGGGCATCCAGCGGCGACCTTACCTCGCCAACCGGTGCCACAGTTTCAGCCCAAGCCCGCAACGCTCGTAGGGCTGGCCGTACAGCATGGCCGTACTGCAGATCGAACTTGTCCAACGAACAAAGCGCTGCGTCGAAGTCCGCCACGGTCAGTTCCTCGGCCTTGAGCAGCGCCGGCGGCTCGTCGATCACCAAGAGCCCCGTCACTCCCGCTTCCCCATTGAGCGCGGATAGCAACGCATGCGGTCCGACCAGGATTCGCGCGTTCGCTGGCCCCTCCGATCCATCACGTGCACGACAAGTCTCATAGTGTTCGCACTGCTCCTTACCCCGTCCAAGGCAAAACTCCCGCTGGATCGACTGTCCCCCTTGCACGAGCGGAAGCGCGTTCTCGTACAATCGGCACTCCGGCGTGCCATCCGCCCGGAACACGGACAGGGGACCAAAGAGCCGCCGCACCGCTGCGCCGGCACCACGAAGATCCTGCGTTATCTGGATCGCTAGCGAGTTCTTGTCAACGGAAATGGAAGTCTTCGACTGGCTGGGCGCACGAAGGCCCTGCGCCTTCGGACTGACATAGGGCTTGTCTGCCCGCTCCTTTGCGATGCGCCGGATTGCAGCAGTCTTGCCGAGTCCACACTCCGCCTTGATGAGCGTGAGACCATCTGGAGCGTGACGAATTGCGTTTTCCAGGGCCGCCGTGGTCTCCTCGAGAGAGCACGCCGGCAGGTCCGCCGGCTCCTCCAGTTGCGACCGAATGCGGGCCTGCATACCTGTCGCCAGGGCCGCGTTGATGGCATCGGCGACGACAGGCCAACGGCGGAGGATCGTCGCATAGCCCGTGATGGGATTACCGGTCAGATGGCGCTGGACTGTGGTGCGTGCAGCCAATTCGCGGTCCTCGACCCTTGTGTCGGCGCAGGTCGCGATGGAGATCTCGCGCACCATTGTAGGAACATGTTCATGTGGAACACCACGCGAGAGCAGGGCTCCAGCAAGAGCCAGAAACAGCTCGTGCCAGTTCCCCTCGGTGCGACGTACGGCCTCCGCAATGCGCTCCACGCGCGGATGCCATAGCGTGGGGAGCTCTGTGGTCCAGGCGACTGCCGGGATGGGCAGACGAGGGCCTTTCCGGTCTGCGGTAGCGGACGGATCCGCCCGAAGCTCCACGATGGGCTCCAGTGGCACGGGCACCATGCGCTCGAGCAAGACGTGTGGAGACCGATAGTCGCGCCCCGCTCGTTGGACATGGGGCAGGCGAAAGTGCCTTGTCCAATCGCGACAATTCCAGTCCACGGCGAGCCCCGCCGCTTCGAGCTGGGAAAGCCACCGACCAAGGTATGCCTCTGCCTGATCGATGGGGATCGGCTTCGCGACAGGCTGCACAATGCGCCGGCCGTGGGCCGTGTGGTAAATGCCCGCCGCCGCAAGCACGGGCAGTGTCTCATATTCGCGCATCGCACTCTCCACCAGCCCATCGGTCCATTCCGCGTGGCCCGGGTTGTCTACATCGCAGAAAAAGACGCCCGTCTCCACGATGCCGTCGAAGTGAACCAGCCCCGGCTTGTTGATCCGAGGCTGCCACTGGGCGCGCTTCACTACGTAGGTTACCAGATGCGCGTCGGTCGGGTAGACACGCTGCAGCGCTTCCTGCACGGGCAGGATCTCGTAGGCGTCGCGCACCTTGCGTTCCGTACCGTCGAACCCCTTGGCGAACTTGTTCTTCGCCACGGCCACGAGCCCTATTGCGGCCCCCATTGGACGTGCTCTGAGTACTGCGCCTCATTGTCGAAGTGTGCGGGAGGCGGTGCTCCAAACTTGTCCCGATAACGCACGATGACGTAGCCACGGTGGTATCCACGCTCGCGCGCAATCGTGCTGAGATGGTCGAAGTAGGCTCGCTTCTCTGTCTCCGTGGCAGCTTTGTCAGTCCCGCTCTTCGGGAGCGAGAAAGACCGAGGTGGTGCGCTGCCGTAGCGCTCCTTGTAGCGGTAGTAGGCCCAGCCTGGCTTGTAGCCGAGCTCCTTGGCCTTTGCGCACAGAAGGTCCCACTCCGCCCGCCTTTCGTCTAGTGCAACCCTGGTCAGCTCGACGAGCTCTCCTTCGACTTCCGTGGGAACCGGCCTTCCCAGCAGGCCAGTCTCCTCTTGCTTCTCGTGCTCGCCCGAGTGCAGCCCCCTGTTCTTTGTGGCACCTTCCAACGACAATTCGCGGTCGGCCTGCGGGAGGCCGTGCTCGAGGACGCAGCCCGCGTGGTCGATTAGGATCGCACGCGCCGGCTGGCCCGTAGTCGGATCGGTCCACGGACGCAGGATTCTCCCAGCTTGCTGCAGGTACAGCCCGGTCGACTTCGTAGGTCGAGCCAGAACGCAGCACTTCACGCTGGGTTGGTCCCAGCCCTCGCATAGAACCCCGACGTTGGCCACCACGCGCGTCCTGCCAGTCTCGAGGCGCCCGAGGATGGCAGCGCGCGTGCAGTTCGGCGTCTCGCCATCGAGGTGCTCCGCAGGTACGCCTGCAGCCTGAAAGCGCTCCACCATGTGCTTCGAGTGCTCGATCGATACAGCAAACGCGACTGTTCGCTGGCCCTCGGAATGACGCAGCCAATGCTCGACGACATTTCCAACAAGAGCTGGCCTGTCAACGACCTTGGCCAACGCGCCTTCTTCGTAGTCCCCGCCCTTGACTTTCACGGCGGACAAATCGGGAAGCTCGTGCGCCGCTAGGGTATACACCGTCGGCTCCACGAGGAAGCCCTCCGCGATGAGCTCTTTAGGCGATGCAACGACAACGAGGGCGTCGTAGGCGTCGCAAAGGCCGCGCCCGTCCGCGCGATATGGGGTTGCAGTCAGCCCAAGATGGACTGCCGCAGGGTACATGGCTGCGAGCTCCACGTAGCTTTTCGCCAGCGCTCGGTGCGCCTCGTCGACGATGACGAGATTGGCCTCCGGCTTGGCCCGATGGCGAAGCGTGTCGATGCTTGCCACCTGGACTGAGGCTCCAGGATTGCGCCGTGGATCCCCAGCCATGATGACTCCCACCTGGCCAATGCCGCTGTCTTCGAGCTTGCGAAAGCACTGGTCGATGAGCTCCCGTCGATGGGCTACGAAGAGCACATGTCGGCCAGATTCCACTGCGCGCGCCATGATGTGGGCGGCCACTACTGTCTTGCCGGAGCCCGTCGGTGCCACGATGAGCACACGACGGGCCCCTGACCGGATTTGCTCGCGTACACGTTCGACGGCGTCGAGCTGGTAGGGACGCAGTGCAATGCTGCAGTTTTCGGAACGAACGCTCACGATACACGTCTCCTCTCAGCGAATAACGCCCTCATCCAACGTCTCCAATGCACCCTGGGCCCAGCCCAGGGCTGAATTGTGTCGCCCCTTCGGGGCTGCCAATCAACGCATGTTGCCCTCATCGTTTTCCCGAATGAAACTCGGGAAAGGACGCCGTGCGTTGATCGGCAGCCCTGAAGGGGCGACACAATTCAGCCCTGGGCTGGGCCCAGGGCGCGGCTGTCGTGAGTGTCCAAGACTTCCGCCGCAAGCTACTCGTTGCGCCCTCTTGCAAACACCTGGAGTCGGCCCGCGGCCCTATGGATCCTGCAGAGCCTTGTCCTGGGTCACAAAGACCTCAGAACGGAATGGTAGAATCTCCAGCGGCATGGGCGAGGTAGGCCCGCACCTCTGGTACGTCCACGGCTTTCAGCTCGCGCAGTCGGCCGATCTTGAACGCTGCAAAGAACTTCTCGACCTCTGGCCTGGGAAGCGCCCTCAGCTCCCCCAGAAGCGCCTTGGCCGTCGCATCGTCCACTGTGCCAGTCCCAGGCTGCTCGGGCGCCTCGTAGGCATCTCCGCGACCGAGCGAGGCAAGATCGTGCAGTGGGCAGGCGTCAATCCGGACCCGCAGCGCGGGCTCGATGCGCTCCTCGGGGAGAATCGAGTATCGGGTCTTAGGATCGTTGGCCTTTCCGATGCGTTTGACCTCGAAGGTCCACTTGTCGAGGCCATATTTGTCCCGGACCGCCAGCACGTCGCGAAACCACATGGTTCCGCCCTCCAAGACTTTCACGGCATTTTCAGCGGCAAGCCAGAAGTTGATCGCCACACGGAGCGACGGTTTCTTGCCGGCAGCGCAGTGATTGCACGCCTGTCCGGTGCATTCCTCGTAGATTTCCCCGTTCCAGTGCATCTCTCGCGGATCCGGATCGCCACAGAACACGCCCACGACCCTGTCGCCGTCGTTCGTGAGGCGCAGGAACATCCCGCTCCCCGAGTGTTTTTCCGCCATCTCCTTCGCTCGATCCCATGCTGATGCCATGTTCTTGCCTCGTTTGTGTGAAAGACCCTGGAAACCCTCAATAGACAAACCTTGCCACCGGTCGGCGCCGCGCACGATCTCCTTTCCCTCACCACCACAAAGGGGTTGGCGGGGTCAGTTTGAACCAAAATTTCTTCATGTCCATGTCGATTTCTTGGAACCACCCGAAACAACAACCGAATTGCCTGCCGTTTTCAGTTTTATGGCGAGTAAGAGAAAGCGCTTTGCAGCTTTTCCAAGGTTTCTCGACGTCGAGCGCACTGATCCTTGTAGAACTGACGTGATTTCCACCCCTTGCCGGTCCGGCTCACGTAGGAAAGCATGGTTTCTCGGTACACCACGGTCGCCAGCAACATATCCAGGGTCTCTTCCCGGTCCGCTCCGATCACTCGGGCAACATCGACCAACCGGTCAATACGATTGACCGCTTCGAAGAGCTCCCTGGCATTGTGGACCCTGGTTTCATCGTAGCACTCCGTCATCGTGCGAGAATCTCTACGTATCGGGTCGAAAATCTTCTCGGCAACACGACGCTGAAGCGACAGAGCCACCTTCGCCGGGATGTGACTCGTCGGAAACTTCGCGACTACCTCAAGAAACGCGGCGAGAATGCGACCGCACGCTTCTTCCGGCTCGACGTTCCTTAAGCGCGCCGCGAACCCGCGCACCATCGGCTCGTATGCCAAGAGAAGCAGCGCTGACCAAAGCGAATGCGGCTCGCCCTGGTATTCGCTGATGAGCGCTACCGTAAGCCCGTCGCGCTGCGCTGGATTAAGCTCCGAGTTCACCCGAAATGCAGCGAGGAGCTCCTGCGATGTCCTGTAAGGCGCAAGCGTAGCCGACCGTGTTTGGGCGCGGGCGTAGCGAACGTGGTTCTTGTCCGCATCACGACGAAGTTTCTGGAAAATCGAGTCCAATCCCATGTCCTTCTCCTCGTGTCCCTGTTTTCCTGGGGTCTTGTGCATCGCCCGCGCGGATTCCGGCCTGTTGGAGCGGGAAACCGCGTGGGGTCGCCTTCCCAACCGGCGACGTCCCCAAGGTAGCCTGTCGGACTTGTGAAGTCGTGCTCGGCATGTTGACGGCACTTTGCGCATTTCGGGGCGTTTTCTGCGCAGAGTGCCGTCAGGTTTGCGCAAGTCCAACCGCACTACGTGGCACTATGTGCAGGCGCTCCGACTTGTGCAGAGTGCCGTCAGGTTTGCGCAAGTCCAGCGGCACGACATGGCGTTATGTGAGGAGTGGTCCCGCAGAACTGCTTGGACCATGTAGATAAGGAGGCATGCGGAGCTCGCATGACCCTACGTGGCACTATGTGAGGGGTGGAGCGAAAAAAGTGAAAATAGTTTGGTCCAAAATGGAGGGGCCAACCCCTTTATGTGGGTGAGGGACGCGAGGGCCGAGAGGCCTGTCCCAGGAAAGGTGCCACCATGACCTCGACCCGTTGTCCATCGGACCCAAACGCGCTCAGCCTGCACGACCCTGCCAAGCGTGGCCGGTCCTCGCGCAGGAAAGGGCACGACTTCGAACGCACTGTCGCAGCGCAGCTCTCCTGCGTGTTCGGAGCCGACAAGGTCCGCCGTGGACTGCAATACCGCGATGGCGCTGAGGCTGCGGACATCGTCTGCCCTTGTTTTTGGGTGGAATGCAAGCGAGGGCACCGCACCCATCCACGAGCCGCGCTGCGCCAGGCCAGCGCCGATGCGTCGGGAAAGGGAGTCTGGCCACTGGTGGTTGCCAAGGACGACCAAGAGGACCCCTACGTGGTGATGCTTTTCGACGATTTCGTCGATCTTGTGACCGAATGGAACGAACTCAAGAGGCAATAGGAGCAATCATGACAAGTTACGACATGCGGCAAAAACAGTGGCAGATGCAGGTGGTGCGGCTCGCACGCCGTGGACTTTACGCCAAAGTGCGTCAGGCAAAGGGGTTTTTCGAGGCGTTTCTGCTCCCCACTTGGAGCGACGTCGCACTGGCTTGCAGCGTAGCCCTTCCAGTACTCGGTGCGACGGAGTTGCTGGTCGTCCATCTGTTCGTCCAAGGTGTTCTCGGCGTCGGAAGCGAAGAGCTTCCAGAGTTCATCGTCTGGCCGCCATGGCAGGTGGGGCGCAATGGGCTGCAAGTGGCCTGGCGCGGGATTCCCGTAGGCGACATCGGGCGTTTGATTCGACGACCACGCTCCAGTGTGGAGACCGCTCTGGCAGGATTCAAGGGAATGGGCGAGAGGGGCAGGCAGCTTCGTCCGTTCTGCAATGTCATGAGCCTGCCAACGGGTGTGGTGCTGGATGGTTGGCTGTCTCCTCGCGCAGTCACGCCGTTCATGTACACGCTCGACGAGTACACTGCCGCCCTTCAGTTCGCCATAGGCAGGAGTGCATCCTTTGGGGAGTTCGTGCGAAGGCAGAACGGTTGGTGCGACGAGGCCTTTGAGGTGGACAGTTGAGTGTTCATCAAGCGGCGCGGAAAGGTCGCTATGCAATGGAGGCTTCGATGGGCGATCGGTGGAAACGACATGCGGAAGACCTGCGTTGGTACTGGAACGACCGGAAGGCGCTTGGAATGCGCTCGGCGCATGCTGTGATGCTTGCCTCGGCAAACCACGACGCTATGCAGCGCGTTGAGTCCTGGAAGCCGCAAAGGGAACGCGCTGCGCTCGTGGGGAATGCGTTGCGAAGGCTGTCGCCGGAGCAGGTGCAGGTGCTGTATGCGGCCTATGGCCCACGGAATCCAGCCGCTCGGACTGACGTGCTGGACGAGCCGATCGCACGGGTTGCGCCCTACACGGAGTTCGTGGAGCAGGCACGGAGGGCAATTGTCGAAGAGCGGGCCGAGTCACGCCTTGCGTTGGCGTCAGACGAATGCGACGAACAAGCGGCGAGGATCGCTGCGTCGCACCGCCGCTCTGCGAACCTGGAGGTCAGTCCATGGGATGCACTGAGGGCCCTCTTTGGGGCTCCTGGGCGACAGAAGAGGCACCTGGAACCTGGAGTGATGGTCGGCGCGGAGACCATCGAGAACCAGGCAAGTGCCCTGCTCGGTGACGCCCTCGAGGCGTACCAGGTTGCCGTGAGGAACGTGCAATGAAGTACCTGTATGCAGGGGACATCGCGACGCTGCGAGGCGTCTCACAGAGCACGGCGCGGGCCTGGATGGCGGCGCTCGAACGGCAACACGGCTCGCGCGTCGTGGGGCGCATCGGGAAGCGGCTGTTCACCACGGAACGCGCCCTGAGCCTGGTTGCACCGGAGCTCGTTGCGTCGAGCCCTTGCGCGGCGACCCTCGAGCAGCGGATTCGAAGGGTCGAAGTCAGCCTGCGCATGCTGCGAGATGGCCTGGCTGCGCTCGACCGGAAGCTCGGTTCGAGCAAGTGTGGAAATCAACATCGCCAAAAACAATGAAATCTCAATTACTTGTGGGAGGGCTCCGCTGGCAATCGCCTGTAATCGCCAGCGGGCTCACCTATGGGTAGGAGTAACCGCATTCGGCTGCAACTAGGAGACGTCATCATGCCCAGCACTACCACTACCACTACGCCCACGAATGAAACCACCGGAGGACTGGTGAAACCTCCGCCCGATGTTGCCGTGCCGAAGGTCCCGGCCGGCTTTGTCCCGAGCAACGCCAAGGACTACCGCGGGTTCCGCCCGAAAAGCTCGGAGCTGGCCGTTGTTCCCGATGTTGTTCTGGAGCTCGCAGGGTTCCACAACTACCAAACCGTGTTCGGGCAGACCGCGCCTCCTGTGGCCGATGTTGCGCAGGCCCTCGATGCCGCTTCGCAGTGGACCAGTGTCCTGGCCGACTCCAATGACTGGCATGAGTATGTCCATTCGCAGGAGGGCATGGCGTGGAAAGATGCGCTCGCGCTCGTGGATCGTCTCAAGGCTCCCTTCGAGCTGGCGGTTGCACACGACCCCACGCTGCTTTCTCGCTTTCCGGGGCTTGCCCGCCTTCTGCGTGCGGGAAAGGTGATTGCGAAGCGCGCTTCCGCGACCAAGAAGCGCAATGCAGTGACCAAGGCACAACTGGCTGCCAAGGCGCAGGCGAGCCATGTGGATCCTGCTGCAGCGCCAGCGGCAGGAGCAACGGTGCACGGAGCATGATGAACCATGGATCAACGGAACAATATGTTGTCCCCACCCAGCGATCCGCGCCGGGTCACACTGGAGCGCTGGACGGGGCTTGCACTGGACGCGGTGCTTGTCTTGGCCGTTGCTGCGGTCGCCCTTGCCGGCGTAGCTCCGCTCGTTGTCTTCGTCGCCCTCATAGGGCCGATGATCGGCGCGCGCATCACAGCCTTGCAAGGCACTGGATCCGTGGCCTGGCTGCTCAAGCTCTTCCGGCTACCAGGCCGCCGAGGGATGTAACGCACCGGGTTTACTTCGCGCCCGGGATGTTCGGTTTCGTGCAGTTGGGATCCTGCGACTACTTCGGACCGCTGGCCTCGGCAGTGCAGGAAGTGTTCGAAGATGCTGGACAGCGAGTGGCTACCTTCGCAGTCAGTGTTCCGCCAACGGCTTCGATTCGACGCCGTGCGGCAGCGCTGGCAGCGTTTGTGGCCGAGACGGCTGGCGAAGCAGGTCCCATTCACCTGGTCGGGCATTCGACGGGTGGACTGGACGCGCGTATGGTGGCGTCTCCGACGGCGGATCTTGGGGTGCCCGGGGCGACGCTCGAGTGGGTTCCACGGTTGCAGAGTGTCACGACCATTGCGACGCCCCACTTTGGGACTCCGCTGGCAGCCTATTTCGCGAGCAGGGGAGGGGAGAGAGGGTTGCATGCACTGAGCGCAGCGGCGCGTACAGTGCTCGTGAGTCGGGTTGTGTCGACTGCCAACCATGTGCGTATTCGGGAGCTCCTGAAGTTCCTCGAGTCGATAAGGAACGACGACGGGGTGCTGGCGCAACTTACTCCCGAGGCAATGGACCTGTTCCGCGCCGGCGTGGAGGATCGGCCAGGTGTGGTGTACCAATGCGTTGCGGCGATGGCCCCGAAGCGGAAGGGGCTCGGACTGTTCAAGACCGTGCTTCATCCGGGTCGAGCTGCTGCAGCAGCGCTTTTCCACACGCTCCACAGTATCACGTCGCGTGTGGACCCAGCGTATCCCTGCGGGGCATCGGAAGCGTCCAAGGGGCACTTGCGGGTCCTTGCAGAGGTGTTTGGCAGCCGTCCCCCTCTGACTGCCAACGATGGAGTGGTGCCCGTGTACTCGCAGCTCTGGGGGCGTCTCGCATGGGCTGGATACGCTGACCACCTTGGGATCGTGGGGCATTTCTACAGAGACCGACTGCAGCGCAGTCTCGACGAGTCGCGTTTTGAGGCAATGGTGGAGTCCGTGGT
The DNA here is from genome assembly GCA_903894755.1 of uncultured delta proteobacterium. GTDB lineage: Bacteria > Myxococcota_A > Polyangia > Polyangiales > Polyangiaceae > CAITRH01. The sequence goes on along the minus strand of CAITRH010000637.1, from coordinate 2,958 downwards.
GTTCGGGATGATGCGTCCTTCGTAGGGGAGGAGAGGAGAATGGCCATGTCGAAGCATGTGTTGGCGCTGTCGTTTGGGGTGCTGTCCATGCTTCGGCCTGGCATCTCTTGGGGCCAGGAGTGTTCTCTCCGGTCGTGTGACACAAGCAAGGATGGCAATATGGAACGCTTTCTTCGCTTGAACGCCGAGGCAGACAAGGAGTGCTTTGATGTGCTCCAAAATTCCATCTCACATGGCCGCGAGCAGGAGATCCGCGAGACGTATGCAAAGCTGCTGGGAAGGGACACGTCGTGTGATCAGCCCTTTGTGCTCCTTCGCGGTGCCATGGACGCATCGGTCTATGTCAGCAAAGGCGGAAAGGGGCTGTTCGGGCAGGAACACGCCCTGAGCATACTTCCCACATTCGCCGTTGCTATTCCAGTGCGCCTCGAGGCCCGCAGTCCAGCGTCCGAGGCTATCTCGGGCGGTGCAACGATGGGGGGACTCGCGATTCGATACACGCCTGTGAGCTACTGGGCTGGAGTCTCTGTGGCGCTCGGCGTGACCGAGCCCTCCGCAGTCCGGCTCGATCGGGAGGTCTTCAAGGCCCCCAAGATGTTGACCTTTGGCGGGAGCCTAACAGTGTTGGGGAACCTGCTGAGTGTGGGCGTTTTTCGGGCTTGGCTGTACACGGAGGGGTACATGTCGACGCTCGGGAGCTCGACGACGTACCTCAACATCCAGTTTGACGTGAGTGCACTAGGACTAGCGGCGCTTGGCGCAACGAAGTAGGCGCCTACGCTGCCTGTGCCATGGCCGCACGGAGATCCGCAAGGATCCGCTGAAGCTTAGCGTCTCGAATCTCGGACAGGGCCTGCCAGCCGATCTCGGTGATGTGGAGTCGCCGAGACAGTCGGTAGCGCCCCTCGCCCGCAAAGACCTCGACAGCGGGCTCTCCAAGAATGGGGTCGAGCACCTCCCGCAGTCGCGACAGGCGCTTCCATCCGCGAATGTCTGTCGGGTCGATGCTTTCCTTTGACAGCCACCCGCCAGGTTGAGTCAGCGCAGCCCAGTGGAGCCGCAGCAGCACCATGACGAGGGTGGAGGTGAGCGGGGCGCTGCGATCGCCAACGATCACGTCGACGCGTCGTCCAACGGGCGTTCCCGTAATGCGCACCTCGAGGGCCTGAGTGTCCACGACACGCATTTGGATCTTCGGTGCGGCTTGAATGAGACACTGGGCGTGGTCAAGACGCTCGGCTTTCTTGAGGCTTTGGCGGATCGCATCCTCGAGATTGACGTGGTTCCGCGAGAAGGGCACTGCGAGCATGTCGTTTGCCTCGAGCTGGATGGCCTTGCGGACATCGGGCCACGAGAGCTCCGATGGTGCGATGATCATAATTTGCATGCGAAAACGCAGGTCTGCTGTGCGTTCGGGAAAACGCTGACGGAGATAGCGTAGCAGAGCGTGCCCGACCGGTGCCTCGACGAGGGACGACCGAGCGTTGGACCGAAGGTGAAAGTTCATCATGACCATGCAGAAACCTCCGCGCTCGATTTCGGCGTGTGCGGTTTCTGCGGTTCGAACGTGCCGATGATCGAAGCCCAAGTTGACCAGCGTGTCCCCGACCAGTGTGGCGATGTCAGGGTCGTCTTCGACAAGAAGAAGCGTGTGGCGGCTATCAGGTCTCATGAGGTCCTCCAACGGTCGATCTAACCTCGACCTAACCGCATGTCACCACAATTCTGAAGGTCTACGTATGTATTCGAATCTCTTAGGAAATTTGTACGTTCGATGAATGTCGCGGCCTATCTATATGAAACTGTTTGATTTGCGCGTTTTTACCATGTTCGGGGTACGGACCACGCTGCAATTGCGGGACCGCGCAGAACGAATTTGTTGCCAGGAAGGCTGAACATGCAGACAACAGGCTCTGAGTTCGTTGGAATGAGGGAAAAGTTGCGTGACGGTGCACATCGTACGCTAACAATCGACTAAGGCTTCGCCCTCTGGTTCGTTCAGTCGTGATAAAACTGTTATAGAATCATTTGCGCTTTCAAGGTTTTGCACAAAATCGACAAGAAACAGGAAGAATGACAGTTCATTTTGGCCCCACCAACCCCTTTGTGGAGGTGAGGAAACACCATGGCACTGGCCACGAATCAAGCATCGAACACGGGGAACAGCTCAGTGACTTCGCCTGTCTGCTCGACGACAATTACATCTCCCCACTGACGACAATTACATCTCCCCATCGCTAGGAGCGTGACACGTCGGCATGGCGCCCGCCATCCACCTGGTGGAAAGGCTGGAATGATGAAGTCGGCGAATGACACGCAGCTGAGGAAGTTGATGGACGAGATGAACAAGCACGGAAGGGTCGGCGAGGCGTCGATGAAGGCCGGGATGGATCGGAAGACGGGTCGCAAGTATCAACAGGCAGGCGCGTTGCCGTCGGAGCTCGCGAAGCAGCGAGATTGGCGGACGCGGCAGGACGCGTTCGAGGAGCTTGGCCTGAGGTCGAGGCGGCGCTGAGTGAGTCGCCAGGGTTGGAGGCGAAGACGGTATTTGAGCAGCTGGTGGAGCGGTATCCAGGGCGCTACGAGGCGAAACAACTTCGTACGCTGCAGCGTCGGGTCAAGGCTTGGCTGGCGGAGCGTGGGCCGGACAAGGAAGTGATGCTTGCGCAGCGGCACCGTCCCGGAGAGGCGGCGCAGACGGACTTTACAAGCACAACCGAGCTGGCGGTGAGCATCGCAGGCGAGCCGTCTGTTTACCTGTTGTGCGTGTTCGTACTGCCGTATTCGAACTTGCTTTGGGTGACGGTATGCCTGTCCGAGTGGAGCACTGTTCGGGTCAAAGAGTGCGCGTATTCGGTCCCATCACGGCTAATAGGGGAGCGGGTGCGTGCGCGTGTCTTCGAAGAGCGGATTGAGGTCTGGTACGCAAACAAGTGCGAGCTTAACTGCGAGCGGCTG
>CAITRH010000636.1 GCA_903894755.1 uncultured delta proteobacterium | reverse complement strand
GCGTAAGTGGACCTGCTGGAAAGCACCCCGTGCGTTGATTGGCAGCCCCGAAGGGGCGAGTCAAATCAGCCCAGGGTGGGCAACCCTGGGTAGCGGGTGTCGCGGGCTCGGCTGCCCGGCTGCACCGGAGTGTCCAAGGACTTCCGCTGCGAGCTACTAGATGGACCCCTGTGCCCATCACGCCCCTTTCTTCCCACGTTTCCGCTTCGCTTTCCCCTCCTCGGGCTCCAACTGAAATCCCCCCAACGTCCCAACCTCCCCCCCTGGCAGCTCAATGACCGCCTTGGGCAGCGTTGCAACCAGCGGAATGTCCCAATAAAAATCCCGCTTCTTCACAAACGCCTCGACACCAAGCTCCTGCAGCTCGTCAAACGCTGCAACGCAAAGCTCCGGCCCCCTCGGATAACTCCTATGGCTAAAACTGGAAAGAACATGCCTGTACTGACCACGATCGAGCCCGTAAGCCTCCGCCACCACAGCATCGATCGCCGCGCGCACGGACCATCGTGCCTCGTCCCCCTCCAAGACAGGCCAGGTTCCCTTCGCCGTCGGCTCCCGCCAGTGGTCCCCGAGCTGCTCAAACCACAGCGGCGCGTACCCGTCGTGGTTGCACGACAGGCGAAGGGCCAGGTGGGATAGCGTCCGCTCCTGCAGCTCGCCTAACTGCGGAACGGGGCAGCCGTTCAGAATGAAGAGGCTTACATGAGCCGCTGCCTTCTGCCGAATATGCCAATCAAGGGGCAAGCTGTTTGCAACCGCTTCCAGAAGCAGCGCACGCGCGTTGGGACGCTTCTCCGGCTCTCGCTCGACTGCTGCCGTATGCCCAAACAGCACGCCGGGTGGCAGCAAACAGAAGATCCCCGTGCGCTCGTCGGTCGAGCGGGCGATGTCCCGAAAGGCGATCCGGAAGAACCGCGCGGGGCCGGTCCACATTGGTTTGTCCCGCACCGCGTCGAGGGCCACGAGGTAGCGCGGGGGATCGCCCCAGTGGTCGTCGTACTGGTGGAAGGTCTTGCCTTCGTGGAGGGGGAGGTAGCCCGCTTCACGGAGGGAACGTGCAACAGATGGTGCACGCGGGTCCCCTCTCTCGACGTTGCCAATGTCCGTAAAGAGATGCGACGCTTTGGTCATGTGCATCTCCTCGCCCGTGCGCACTCCACAACGACGTGCCAGGTCGGCGTACGCGAGCTTCGAACGAAAGCAGGTCTCGGTCACGTTGACGTCAACCGGTGATCGCAGTTCAACCAGCGATCGGTATTCACCTCCAGTGGCCTCCATGAACGCCCTTGTGTACGTCAGGCAGTCACGGATTCCAGAAAGCCACTCCAGGTCGTGCAGGTAGAAGCCACAAGCCAACTCGCGAGTCCCGAGGTCATCGCGAGCAGCGACCACAGCGGCAAACTTGAAGCTCCGGTGGATATCGAACAAGGCGTTACGGTTCTCAAATGAGAAGCACGCTTCCATACGAGCTTGCGTCAGGTACAACTCGCGCAGCCCAGTGGCCCCCTGATTGGCGTGAAACGCGGACGGCAGCACCAGCCCGACACGCCCTTGCTGCCGTAGAACCAGTAACCCCCGCTCCGCGAACGGCTGCCACACGTCTAGAACCGCACCGCTTGGTGCACCCGCGGCAGTCCTGTTGACATGGGAAAAACAGCGGCCCAGGATCCGCTTCGTCGCATCGAAGGAACTCAAATAACGGTGAAAAGCAGTCGCAACTTGCGGGTCCTCGGACAGACGCTTCTCCACCTCGGAACGTTCCTTCTTGGTTGGAGCGTCCAGAACCCGCAGATCAAACGCAGCGAAGAACTCCGCACCGTACGGTTGCACGGAGTCCCAAGGTGGATTGCCCACCACAGCATGAAACCCACCCGACCGCTCCGCCCGACCGTCAGGATAGAACACCTCGGGAAACACCAAGTCGTACGCCACCCCCTCCATCCCTGCTCGAACCATCTCAGCGACCCCCGGACGACTGGATGCAGGACCATCTGGGTCCTCCTTCTGCGCTATCGACCGAAGCAAATGCTCGTAGCCAGCATCGTCGCATGCGTCCTTGCCCAGCATCACGCCCCCAGCCCACGCAGCTGCCAACACCTTCAAGGGCTGAAGGGCCCCATCGAGCTTCCTCTTGGCTATCTTCTTCAGCTCGATGTCTGCAACGTCCTTGCCTATCGTCGCTTCGAGATCCCGAACATGGACAAGCGCCTCGCCCAGAACCTTGGTGAGCTTCTCGGTCACCCCCTGGGCAAACAGATTGTTGATGCGCTCTCCGGTGCCTGGATAGGTGAGCAGATGCTCGAAGAAAGGTCCTGTCAGCGAGTCCCCACAGACCAGACGGTGCTCTAGGAACGTGAGCGGCAATCCCTCCGCGTACGACTCCAGCCAAAGAGAGACACGGGCAAGCTCCACTGCGAGTGGGTTCTTGTCCACGCCGTACAAACAATGCACTGCAACCAGACGTCGACAGAGGGCCAACGCCTTGCGCTGCGACAGGCCGCTCTCCTCCCCCTCCAGGACCCGGCTCGGTAGGTACGCTGCAAGCTCGTCGTTGGGATCGGGGAGGTCCTCCACTCGTTTCCACAGGAGGCGGGCACGCTCGCTGTCCCCTTGTTTTTGCGCTTCAAGCGCCCGCTCGTCGCACAGACGGCACGCCTCGTACAGCGCATCGCCCAGAAATCGGCAGACCTCGACAAGGAAGTGGCCGCTCCCCATCGCAGGGTCGAGGACCTTCAACCCGAGGATCGCCAGCGGGCTCGGATTGTCCTGCGGACTGCGTTCCACGACCTGAGGACCGAGCGTCTCCAGCACCAGGAACCGCACGAACGGGTGCGGTGTGTAATAGGAGCCGCTCGCCTTGCGTCCAAGCCCGACACGCAGGTAAAAGCGCCCCTCGGGGATCTCGTCGACAAAGACAACCTTGGTTTTCCCATTGTCTTCTTCGTCCTCGTCCTCGTCCCCCTCTTCTGCAACGGT
>CAITRH010000635.1 GCA_903894755.1 uncultured delta proteobacterium | reverse complement strand
GCGCTGCCTTCAGTCGCACCAGCGGCGTCTGCGCTGCCTTCAGTCGCACCAGCGGCGTCTGCGCTGCCTTCAGTCGCACCAGCGGCGTCTGCGCTGCCTGCCTTCGAGCAGCCAACGTCTGCGCTGCCTGCCTTCGAGCAGCCAACGTCTGCGCTGCCTGCAGTCGCACCAAGGGCGTCTGCGCTGCCTGCAGTCGCACCAAGGGCGTCTGCGCTGCCTGCCGTCGCTCCGCCAACGTCTGCGCTACCTTCTGTCCCGCGGCCAACGTCTGCGCTGCCTTCCGTCCCCCCGCCAACCTCTGCGCTGCCAGCCGTGCCGCGGCCAACGTCTGCGCTGCCAGCCGTCCCGCTGCCAACCTCTGCGCTGCCTGACGTCCCGCTGCCAACATCTGCGCTGCCTGACGTTGCTCCCACACCGTTTGCGCTGCCCAACTTCGCTACACACGCCTCGAGCATCACGCGGATCGCTTTACATATCGTCACCTCCCTGATCTTGTCGTTGCCACGCAGCCTTGATGGGGTCTTCAGGTCCATCGTCCACCACATCAACGCTCGAAGAGAGAAGTCTCGTCCCCGGCAGCTCGACGGCCTGCCGTTCCGAAGTTAGTTGGTTAACGCCTATGCCCCTCTCCCTCGACATCCTGCGGTTCTCAAAGTAGGTTTGGTTTAGTTGTATGTTGTTTTTTCGACGCGCTCGCACTCGCACGGGAAAGCGATCACGCGTCCTGGTGACTCGCGGTGGGCTAGCGCTGCGTCGGAGGTGGCTCGCTCGGTCGCTCCGGAGTCAAAGTCAGGCTGCCTCGGATCGCGCGCATGGCCGCAAGCGCCCGGTCCGCATCGCAGGCGTTAGCTATCACGTGTCCCATCTTGCGACGAGGTGCCCATTCGAGCTTGCCATACAGCATGATCTCAAGCAGCTCCTCGTGGCACGCAAGCCCACCAAGATCGAGCTCGGTCTGCCCAGCGAACACGTCCCCCAGTAAGTTGCCCATGCAGTAGTACCCGTTCCCACGCAACGTTGGCTCGGGGACCGGCGCTCCTAGGACAATCCGTGCAAGCGCGTCGAACTGACTGAGCGACGTCGCCCGTCGCGTCACATGCCCCGAGTTGTGCGGTCTGGGAGCGAGCTCGTTCACATAAACATGGATACCGTCGACTGGCTCAGACTCGGAGCCGCGCGCCGGAGTCCGCGACAGGAAAAACTCCGTGGTCAGTAGTCCCACCACACCAAGCGCTTCGGCCGTGGTCCGAGCAATGGCTTGCACCCGACGCGCAACTGCAGGCGAGATCCGAGCGGGGACCAGGGTCCAATCGAGAATGTGGTGCTCGTGCGCGTTCTCGAATACGGGAAACACCTGCACAGAGCGGTCATGGGCGCGAGCGACAATGCAACTGACCTCGCGCTCGAGATCCACCACGGCCTCCATGGCGCAGGCAAACCGAGGCCCCAGGTCTTGTTCGAGCTGTTGGGCAACTAAGTCGAGCTGATCTTCGTTGCGCGCCCTCCACTGTCCTTTGCCGTCGTAGCCCCCACGGGCCGTCTTGACGATAAGTGGAAACCCAAACTCCCGTCCCCGCGTCACGAGGTCCGCAGGGCTCGTCGCCTCCATGAACGCCACATGAGGCAGCCCCGCACTGCGCAAGAAACGCTTTTCGCGGAGTCGGTCCTGCGTGGTCTCGAGCACATCAAGCGAGGGAACCACGTCGATGTCGAGACTTCGCAGCCCGTCGGTATCGATGTGCTCCATCTCATAGGTCAACACATCGCAGGGGGCAGCAAACGCTCGGAGATGGGCCAGATCGGTCCAAGGTCCGGACATGCCTCCCACGAACCTGCGGATCGCAGGCGCCGACGCTTCGGGGTCGTAAAACCTGGTCTCAGCCCCCAACGCATGGATGGCGTCGGCAAGCATGGTCCCAAGTTGCCCAGCTCCAAGGATTCCAACGATGGTCACAGCGAGTCCTTGGCCTTGACGCGAGCGTCGCCTTCGATGGCGCGTTCGGCAGATGCCTTGCGGTGTGCAGCGAGTTTGGATCCAAAAGAAGCGTCATGAAGCGCGAGAATACGTACGGCGAAAAGAGCAGCGTTGGTGGCCCCAGCCCGTCCAATGGAGAAGGTCGCCGTCGGAACGCCCGCGGGCATCTGTACGATAGAAAGGAGGCTGTCGACGCCCGATAACGCCTTCGACAGGACCGGAATCCCGAGCACGGGGAGTGACGTGAGCGACGACACCATGCCGGGAAGGTGTGCAGCCCCGCCAGCGGCGGCGAGGATCACAACAAGACCACGCGCCTCGGCGCTCTTGGCGTAGTCGACCATGCGTTCGGGTGTGCGGTGCGCGCTCACGACCGCGATTTCGTAGGGAACACCGAATTCACGTAGGGTTTGGGCAGCAGGCTCGACGGTGTCGTAGTCCGAGTCGCTTCCCATGATGATGCCAACAAGAGGAGCCATGGAGGCGAGCGTATAAGCCGCCCTCAGGACGGCGGCGACGGGAAAGGCACCGGACGATGCACGCCATGCGGTTGAGACGCACTCGTTGCGCAACTTCGAGCTTGGGATATGGAGGGCTGGGTCACGAAGCGGAAGGTCTTGCGAGAAGTCAGCGGCCGAGAAGTATCAAGCTGAGGACCGAGGCGATCACTCGGCGGTAAAGAGGAAGCCCCGGCTCGGCAGGCGGCGTGGTGTTGAAGGATTTCCAGAATCCTGACGTTGGACCGAAATCGTCGGAAGTATCGGTTTCTTCCGGTCCGTCGATGTCGAAAGGCCTCGGTCGCACCGACGGATTGAATCGTGTTCTCGTTGCTCGGTCCTGATGCACGTTGGGTCCCATTACTCATCTCCGCAGCGCTTCGTCCCTCCCCAGTGCCGGCGCCGACATGACCAATTGCAACATCGTTGCCATCGCTCCGACGCCCGCTTCCGAGCCCGGTCGTCACGGGAAAACCCGTCCTATGAACCAAAAGGTCCCGAGGGCCACCCCAACTGCCGAAAGCACATCCTGCCACCCCGCCGCAAGCCGTCGCAGCACGACCCATCCTGCCACTACGACCGCAAGCTGACCCAACTCCACCCCCGAGTTGAACCCAAAGAGCGCCCTCGCAAAGGCGCCCGCAGGAAGCTGCATCTCGGTCAGTGCTCCCGCAAATGCAAGACCATGAACAAGGCCAAAAAGAGCCGCTACTGCAGTCCGGGTCTGCAACGCGTCTGCCTCCCCAGCCTCCCCCCTGGGCCACGCAAAGTAGCCCGCTGCTGCAATGGCCACTCCCAGCACCGCCACCCCCCTGCGAGCCTCGCTTGGCAAAAGAAGCGCTGACACCACCGCGAGCCCCAACAAAAGCCCCAACGGAAGCACCCAGTCGCGTCCTCCACGGCCGCTTAGATTCTCCACCCCCACCACCACAATGGAGGCCCCCACCAACGCCTCTACGAGATTCCCGTCATGACGCACCATCCCAAGTACCCCTAGCGACAACGTGACACTGTGCCCCAGCGTGAACCCGGTCACCACCACCCCGACCTGCCGCAATGTCCCCCCCGCAAGCAGCAGTAGGAGCACAAACGTCATGTGATCGGGCCCGGTCCACATGTGCTCCACCCCAAGGCGCACAAATCCCCAGAACCCACCCGCAACACTGCGACCCTCGGGCACCGCCCAGCCCTCCGGTGGCACCACCCGATGGGCCTCGAGCCCCGTCGACGCCTCCACAACACGCGCAATGTGCACGTGAGGCGAGGAAAACAGCTCCGCACGCACCGTGAGCGCCCCCGACAAGCCACATGACACGCCCCAGGAACGCGCAACATACCCAGCTTGCGCCGGAAGAATGGCAAAAGTCCCCTCCACTACGCTGCATTGGACCCCTCCTCGCTCGAGACGCACCCGGGAGGTCAAGTAGGTCCGAAGGGCTTGGTGGTCCTCTGCGCTCCACGTCGAACCACGCACTGCCTGGGAGAGCTCGACAACTGCACTCAAGTCAAGACGGGAGACTTCGAGGCGGACCGTCGCGCCCGCCTCATGGAGCTCCCACACCGCGTACGAAATGCTCCTCGCATGCGCTGCAGCCGTCCACGGCACGAGCAGCGCTAGCAGCAAGAGCCCCAGGTGCCTGTACAGCCTACCCAAGCGGTGCCACCAGGGTCACCTCGTCGAGCGAAACCCCTCCAAACCTGCGGGGACGTACCACGACCTGCAACGCATCCCGGACCACCTGCACCCGCAGCTCGGGCCCGGTCGCCTTGGGAAATAACGCAGCAAGCGTGATGTGAGCTACCTCGGCGGCTGCCTCCGGCGCTGTCCCCGCGGGAATCGCGCCGGCCACCTGAAGGATCGCCCTTGCAAGCCTCCCCACAAACAGCTGGTCGGCCAGCGTCGATGACGCCCCGGTGTCCGCTCCCGACGCCAGCGACGCCCCTCGAAACAGTACCGGTGCCCGTAGCAACACAGCTTCATCCCGGTTGGGGGCACAGGTCAGCATCATGAATCCAGCCCTTGCAACCTCGCGGACCGCGTCATCGTTTGCCGTCGCCTCCAACGCCAACGCCACGGTCTGGCCTGCAAGACTGCGTTCCTCGACCGCCAGCCCTCCGAGCACTCCATGCTGCGCCCCTACGAGCGACGTTGGCCAACCCGATCGGGCAAAACTGCGCGCTGCCAGCGCCGCTACCACCCACGCCGCTCCCACCTTCACTCCGCTCGCTTCCGTAAACCCAAGACCTCGCAACCGTGACGTCTCCGGTGTGTACGCCGCTCGGACCAACGCGCTGTTCAACACAACCCCAACCCACCTGGACGCCTCCCGCGATGCAAGCGAACGTACCGCAATCACCTCGGGCTCCCGCGACGTCGACCACGCCCTCGAGCTTCGTCCAAGTTCGCTCAGACTGGCAGCGCCACACAGACGCGGACTCCCACTGACAAGCACCGGTGCCCAGAGTCCCTCTGCAAGCCCGCCCCACATCTCGAGACGACCCAAGTCGACCGCCGTTGGCTCGACCTCCATGTCCACCACGATCAGGTCGATCGGGGAACGTCCCGACGGCTCTTCTAGAAGCCGCTTGAGAGCATCGGCAACTCCGTCGGGACCCACCGCAACCACGTCGACCTCCACCCCCGCCTTCGTATCGCAGTGCTCGACAAGCAGACGCAGTCCGCGCCAGGCACGTTCGAGACGTCGCACCTCGGGATGGGCGTAAACCTCGCTCACGATGCGCGCCAATGCGGCATCGAGACGCTGCGGTGAGGTCCCTACGACGGGGGGCTGTTTCTCCTGTCCAAGCACTGCGGCAAGCAGAGGCGAGGCTCGTCGTGCCGGCGCCGGAGTCTCGGCCAGGTCCGCGGTCAGGTCGACCATGTCGAACAGCGCGTCGAGGCCGGTTGCTGGCGGGGACGCCTTAAGTGGTGCTGGCGCATGGATCTCGCCCACCAAGCCGCTAGCCCAGGCGCTCCTTGGAAGAAGCCGAGTCAGCTCACCACGTCCTTCGGCAACACCGAGCTTGCCCGCGTGCACGTCCTGCACGGTGCGGCGCGCTTCGACGAGCGCCGCCAGCACGGGATTACGCTCCAGGAGAACCTCGGGACGAAGCGCCTTTCGGTCGTCCCACCGCAGCTCGATCGCGAGGGGCGGAGCCGACGGGACAAACGGATCGGAGACCTCGACGACCAACGCGGGACCGAGCGTGACCATCACGAGATCGAAGGTTGTCGCGTCGATGCGCACGGGGTCGGGACGAGGTCTGGAGCCCGCAGCGAAGTCGTCACGCGCCGCGAGCTCGCAGAACGCGACGATACGAAACGGTGCACGTTCGTCTACTTCGGGCTCCTCGACGGTAGGTCTGGGGTGAGTCCCAGCGACCTCGCGTTTGCCGAAAGAAATGCCAAACCCCTCGATGCTTCCATTGTCATTTTTGTCGCCCATGGGACGGGACGCTAGCGGGTTTGTGCGGGCAACGCACTGTCCACGTGCGCGACGACGGTGGCCGCGGAAGTCGTGGCTTTTGTCCCGAACGGTCGAAACGTGCCCTCCAGTGCTCCGGTCTAGCGCCTCCACGCCCTCGTCAAACGATGCCTTGCGGACCTCCTCGCGCTGAACGACGACATCAGCGGTCCGAACCCGTCCGGTCAGGGCGGGGCAGCGTCCTGCGGTACGTCGCTGGGGACGTACCGCAAGGTCCCGGTGTTCAGCAACGGGGCCAATGCGAGCGCCAATTTGTGCTCCCATGCAGTCGCAGTGCGAGCCTGGGTACAAGACCGCCTACGGGGCCTCGCTGGTCTGTGGTTCGAAGAGCGGGGCCTCGCAGTGCGGCACGGGACGGGACCAGCGCCTTCGCACCGAGTATGGGCTGTCGTACCAGTGCATCGAGTACGTGCGGCGCTTCCTGGGGCAGCGTTACGGGGGAGGCTCCTCCGCGGGGGTCCCCTGTTTGGGCAATGGCAACGCCATTGACCTGTGGAAAACTGCGTCGCCCTATTTCCGTAACAAATACCGCAATGGGGAAGCGACCACTCCTCCGCAGCCGGACGACATCGTCGTCTTTTATGCCGTGGCCATGGGGACCGCGGACCAGATCGGCCACGTTGCCGTGGTGCGCAAAGTGGCGTCGGATCGCATTTGGGTAGCGCAGCAGAACGTGACCGGGCAAGCGATCGATGCGAATTATCCCCTCGATGTGAGCACTGGGAACGGCGGTACGGTGACGCTCACGGACGCGGGGGGCGCGTTGACTGGTTATGCCGTGGCGGGGTGGGTCAACAACCCGGACAACGACCCATTTTCCTGCGCAAGCGACCAGACCTGTCCAGACGACTACGCGTGCGTGCAGGGGAGGTGCTCCGCATGCACAGCGGAGAGCAACACGGCGTTCTGTTCGCGGCTTGGGAAGACCTGCGGATCCACAACAGCGGCGGACAACTGCGGGGCGAACCGGACGGTCAACTGCGGTACGTGCTCATGTCCGAGCGATTGCAGCGGCCATGGGACGTGCAGCACGTCCCTGGGGACCTGCACTTGTGCGACTGGGTATGCGCTCCCGAGCTGTGGAACGTGCGACACGGGATACTCGGGGTATCCCAATTGCGTGCAGGTGGTGTCTTGCCCCTCGAATTGCAGTGGTCACGGGACATGCAGCGCGCAGACGGGGACCTGTTCCTGCGCGACGAGATACGCCGGGTCGGCGTGCAGTGCGTGCGACACGGGGTATGCGGGGTATCCCACGTGTGTGCCTTCGACGTGCAGTGGCGACAGCTCGATGGCGTGCGGGAAATGCGGGACGCAGACGCGCACCTGCACTGCGGGGACGTGGTCCGATTGGGGGACGTGTTCCGGGGAGGGGGCGTGCACTCCGACGACGACGCAGTCGTGCGGGAGCAGCGGGACGCAGACGTGCGGGAACGACTGCACCTGGGGCGCGTGCGGCGGACAGAGCTGCTCGGGGACGGCTCCTACACAGGTGTGTGGGAAATGCGGGACGCAGGCGAAGGTGTGCGACGGCAACACCGGGCAATGGGGGGCGTGGGGACCGTGCAGCGGCGAGGGAGTATGCGTGGCGGGCGCGGTAGAAAGCTGCAACAGCGTAGCCGGTATTCATAGCTGCAGCGAGGTATGCACCTGGGGAAGCTGCATACTCACCACATGCAACGGGGGCAATGCCTGTGCCTCCGGGCTCGTATGCTCGCCGCTCGTGGCGGGTGGCTCGTGTTACGACGCAGCTTGGACCAAGTGGTACATGCCTCCGGACCAAGGGACCTACTCGTATCCCACGACCGATACGGTGCGTGACGAGGTGACCGAGTTGCTGTGGCAACGTACAGTACCGACCCAGAGTTTTGTTTGGGCCGACGCAAAAAACTATTGCGCAACCCTGACTCTTAACGGCATTGATAGCTGGAGACTTCCGACCGTTACCGAACTCGTGTCCCTGGTAGACTACACCAAGATCAGCCCAGCCATCGATGCGCAGGCGTTTCCCAACACGCCTTCCGATTGGTTCTGGTCGTCTTCTGCTGTGTCCGGTTCGTCCAGCGGCGCGTGGGTCGTCGGCTTCTCCTTCGGCGGCACAACCCTCGGCGGCCCCACCGGCTACGGTGTAGGGAGCGACCACCGCGCAGGTGGGCAATATGGACGCCACGCCCGTGCGCAACGCCCTCCGGTCCATCACCGCCATCGCCACCCCCTTCTACGGAAGCCGCATCACCGGCAGCCTCCTTGGACATCGGTTCCTCCGTCTCCTCGACTCCCACCTGGCGGGACTGATCCCCCTTCGCCGTCCTCCAAGCCTTGACCGACCAAAGCGCGACAGCTATGGTGCGCAACATGCTCCACGGCGATCCCCAGGTCCGTCACTACCTTGCGGACATCATTCGGGACCGTCAGCTCATCGTGGATCTTCAGCCCGGCAACATGGTGGACCGAAACAGTAGGACCGTCGAACTGCAGGTCCCCATCGGTTGCTATCCGGTGGTCCCGCCGAAGGTGGACGCTCCCGACGCCCTGTTTCGCATGCTCCAGAAGGAAACGGCGAGCGGAACGGACCGTACGCTTCCCGAGGAAGTGCGCACCTTCTGGACCCAGGCGAACAAGGAATTGAAGACGTTGCAATCGATCCACGCGGAAGGTGTGAAGCCCATGCTGCCCATCGACGACGACACCAACGACGGGATCGTGAACACGAACCGGCAGGTGCTGCGTCGCTCCGGCGCTTTGGCGAACACGGTGCAGTGCCGACGGTTGGTGGTGGGCGATCACCTGGATGTGGCCGGGCATTTCGGTGTCCGTGCTGGAGTCGACCCCTGCGTCCGTGGTTCCGGGATCCTGCGTGCCGGTTGCGGGGGCCTTCGAAGAACACGCTGCAACCATGGTCGCTAGGACTGCAACGTAGCCTCTTGAATGTCGAAACGGTCTCATCACTTCTTCTCCTGTTCTGTTCAATCAGTCCGCGCAGCAGCGGAAACCTACGTATGGGAGCGCAGCATGGACGTCGCTGCGGTCCGTGATGCTGCCCGAGCACTTGAGGCTCGTTGTTGTCGGATCCGGGTAGTCTTCAAAGGATCCGCCCCGCGTTTGGCAGCGGATGGTCTGGTGCGTCGGGTCCACCAGCACGCACACGTCTTCCCACTCGGCCACGTTGCCGGACATGTCGAAGACCGTGCTGTACGGATCGGAAATCCCGTGGCAACTGCGGGCCTCACCGACTCCCATGGTGATGCATGCGTCTGCGGATGCGGAGCAGCCGTTGCTCGCGTCGTTGCAGACATCGTTCTGCGGCTTCGCGCCGTAGGGAAACACATCGAAGGTCCCCTGGTTGCCGACGCACGCCACGGTCCATTGGCTCGTGAGCAGCGAGTTGTACTGCGTGATGTCGCTCGGTCCTCCGCCAATCTTGCCACATAGGCGCCGTCCGACCCACTTGCAATAAGCGTAGGCGTCGCACCAGTCGACGCAGACCTGTGGGTCGCGGCTGCAGCTGGTGGTGCAGACTGTTGAACCCGTCATGCACACGGAGTCCGGCTGGTAGGACGGTTGCTGCGTGCAGCCGTCCCGAGGGGTACCGAGCGCACTGGCGATTTCCGCAGCGGGAGCCCGGAGGAACTGCGCGTATTGCTCCCGCGTGACCTCGTACTGCTCGATGCCGTAGGTCCCCGAGCCGTCCGGCTTGGGAATGCGTGCGAGCGGCGTCAGCTCGGGGCCGTAGCCTCCCCACTGGCAGGTCGCGGAGCACACTTGTGTACCAGGTTCGGTGCCGTTGGTGCAGGCTTGGTTGTCGCCGGCAGTGCAGGCGGCTTCGCTGGTGCAGGTGGTGTAGCCGCTGCAGCCGAGAAGGACCGCGGCGAGCGCGAAGATGAGGCTAACGGCTAATGGCGAAGGCGGGGCGAGCGAGCGAGCGAGCGATCATTTATCATTTAAACCTTGGGGCAAATGTCCAGAAGAAAGTGGAGCCGATTTGAACGATCGGATGAGAAGGCAGAAAGGTGAGCCGGTCAAGCGGTATTTGCGAAGATGCGAAATAGATAGGCGAAGGTGCGATGTGACGGACTCGCTGGACCGATGGACCACAGTCGCGAGGCCGATGGACCACAGTCGCGAGGTCGATGGACCACAACCCCGAGGCCGATGGACCACAACCCCGAGGCCGATCGACCACACTCGCGAGGCCGATGGACCACACTCGCGAGGCCGATGGACCACACTCGCGAGGCCGATGGACCACAGTCCGGAGGCCGATGGACCACAGTCGCGAGGCCGATGGACCACAGTCGCGAGGCCGATGGACCACAACCCCGAGGCCGATGGACCACACTCGCGAGGCCGATGGACCACCGATCAGCACGATTTTCTTGCCACAAGGGCGCGTTCTGATGTCTGCTCGCGCTTTGGAGGTTACACGATGAAGAACTTAGTTGGTGATGCCACCCCGGATACGAAAACACTCACGGAACAGTCCAAGGCGCTCCATGATTTGGTGGAGGCGTTCAAGGTTTTTTGCATTGTCCTATCGGTCGATGATCGCAAGTCATTGGCGCGTCCGAGGCGAGGCGGCGAGGAGAAGGTGGAGCACGTCATCCAGTTGGCCCGGGAATTTGGCGTCACTATCAGGGATATCCCCCTCGAAGGGATTGAAAATGACCTGCGCACAGCCCGGGAGCTCCGCCCGATTCAAGCCCTTGCCGAAAGCTTCGCGCAGATGCTCACAGACACGGTCGATGAGGCGAGAAGCGAGTTCTGGACCTCGGCCATGGCTTACTATGGAGCCCTGTCGGCCATGGGATCCCGCGTTCCCGAGCTCGCCGAGCGGCTGTCTCCTATGACCGAGTTCATGTCGAACCGTAAGGCGCGAAAAGAGGCCACGCCCGCCGCACCCGCCACGCCGCCCGTCCCGACGCCCCCTTCTCCCGTCGCTCCGGTGCGATGAACGCGGCGGGCTGATAGCCTTGACTTGACACGGGCCCGGCGCGGAGGGATCGCTATACGCATGAACGCCGCCGCACGGGTCCTCCCCTCGCCTGCAACGCCTGCAACCGTAGGAATCGAACCGCCCGATGTGTCGGCTATCGTCACGGAGGACGACACCCCGGTGGACAATTTCACGTCGGAAAAGCAGCAGCGTCTGCTGACAGAGCCTCTTTACACAAGTTGGTCTGGTCCACCGCCTGACGAGGACGGGCAGCCTCGAAGCTTTGTGGCAGCAGCCAACGTGGGCATGTTCGCGACACCAAAGGAGACGGCCATTGTCCCTGATGCCTTCCTGAGCGTGGACGTGACCTTGGCCAATGACCTCTGGAAAAAAGAGCATCGTACCTACTTCTTTTGGCAGATGGGCAAGCCTCCCGATGTGGTGATCGAGGTAGTCTCGAACCGGGAAGGAGAGGAGCTTGCAACCAAAAAGCGTCGGTATGCCCGGATGAGGGTTACTTACTATGTTGTGTGGGATCCCCAGCGGATCTACGGCGATCCGATGCTGCGGGCCTTCGAGCTGCGCGGGGATCTGTACGTGCCCATGCAGAGTCTTTTCTTTTCAAGCGTGGGTCTCGGCATGAAGCTGTGGGACGGGATCTACGAGGGGTTGGCGAACGTGTGGTTGCGCTGGACGCTTCCCGATGGCTCGGTGGTGGCCACGGGCGCGGAGCGGACAAAAGTGGAGCACCAGCGTGCCGAAACGGAACGCCAGCGTGCTGAGATGGAGCACGAGCGCGCCGAGAAGCAACAGGAACGCGCCGAGACGGAACGCCAGCGCGCCGAGATGGAACGCCAGTACGCCGAGAAGCAACAGGAACGCGCTGAGGCGGAGCACGAGCGCGCTGAGAAGCAACGGGAACGCGCTGAGACGGAGCACGAGCGCGCTGAAAAGCAACAGGAACGCGCCGAACGGCTCGCGGCGAAGCTTCGCACACTTGGCATCGACCCCAATGGGGACCTCTGAACCCGCGTCCCACGTTTGCGCGTGAGTCCCCAACCCTAAGTCCCTCTAACCTTTCTTCCAGACCACGACGTCCTCTTCCTTTGGGGGGACGACACTGCGCAACGACCTCTTTCTCCCCTCGTCGCTCATGGCAAGGCACTGCGCGCAGAGCTCGTGCTCCCCAATGGACAACGCCCCGTCGACGGTCTCCAGCTTCCGCTCCTCGATGCCGTGGAGCAGCTTGCAGTCGTTGCTGCAGCTGCGCTGGAAACGCTGCCTGGCTCGGTGGCCACCTGGGTCCTTGCAAGCAAGCTGGCG
>CAITRH010000634.1 GCA_903894755.1 uncultured delta proteobacterium | reverse complement strand
GGGCAAGCGCGGGGGGAAACGATTGGGCAAGCGCGGGGGGAAACGATTGGGCAAGCGCGGGGGGAAACGATTGGGCAAGCGCGGGGGGAAACGATTGGGCAAGCGCGCGCAGTTCTCCGGATACTGGCAACGCGCGGGTTCCACGTTCCTGAGCCCCTTCGAGTGCGGGTTCTCGCGTGCAACGACCTCGCGATGCTCGACCGCTGGCTCGCCGTAGCGATGAGCGCGCCGAGTGTGGAAGCGTTCGGCCGCGTCCTGGAATGACTGGCCCTGATCGCTCGTGCCCCTTTTTGGCGAGGCTCGCGCTATCACAGCCCCCCCGCCATGACCCATCCCTACGCATCGTTTGTCCACCTCGTGAAAAAACCAGCCCGTTACCTCGGCGGCGAGGTCGGCTCCGTGCGCAAAGACTGGAACACAGTCCACACGCGCTTCTGCCTCGCTTTCCCCGACGTCTACGACATCGGTATGAGCCACCTGGGCTTCAAGATCCTCTACCAGGTCCTCAACGACCACCCGGGCACCCTCGCCGAACGCGCCTACGCCCCCTGGGGCGATATGGAATCCCAGCTTCGCGTCCGTCATCTGCCCCTGGTTACATGCGAAAACGCCCGCCCCCTCCGTGACTTCGACGTCGTCGGCTTCTCTCTCCAGTTCGAGCTCACCTACACCAATATCCTCCTGATGCTCGACCTGGGTGGAATCCCGCTCCTCGCCTCAGAACGCTCCGCCACTGACCCGCTCGTCCTGGCAGGAGGACCCGCCGCATCGCATCCCGAGCCTCTCGCGCCGTTCTTCGACGCTTTCGTGGTCGGCGACGGCGAAGAACGTGCCCTCGAGGTCGCGCACACATGGACCCGCCTCGCGTCCTCACCTCGCTCCGAGCGGCTCCTGGCCCTTGCCAACCTTCGAGGCGTGTATGTCCCGTCGCTCTATGCAACCGAGGCAACCGAGGTCGACTCGCAGACTTCTTTCACTGTGGTGACTGGACCTCTCAACGACAACGTCCCCTATCCGGTCCAGCGCACATGGGTGGCAAAGCTTCCACCGTTCCCCGAGCTTTCCCCTGTAGGTGGCTCGGAGGCTGTCTTCGACCGCATGTCCGTCGAGATCGCCCGCGGATGCGCCGAAGGATGCCGCTTCTGCCAAGCCGGCATGACCTACCGTCCCGTACGCGAGCGCGATCCCTTGGCCCTTGTCGAAACCGTGGTCGCAGCAGTCAAACGCGGAGGCTACGACGAGGCCAGTCTTACAGCCCTCTCCACAGCCGACTATTCGAGCATTGCACCGCTGGTCCAGGCCGTCACAGCGCGTCTTACCCCTGAAAACGTTGCGCTCGGCGTCTCTTCGCTGCGCGCGTACGGCCTCGACGAGCACGTCCTCGAAGACATGCAGCAGGTACGCGCCACCGGGCTCACGTTTGCTCCCGAAGCTGGCACGCAGCGGATGCGCGACGTCATCAACAAAAACGTCACTGAGGAGCAGCTCCTCGAGACCGCGGAGCGCATCTTCTCGCGCGGCCACGACGCCATGAAGCTCTACTTCATGATCGGGCTTCCCACGGAAACCGAAGCCGACGTGCGCGCGATCCCCGAGGTGGGGGCGCGAACCCGCGCCGTGGGACAGCGTGTGCGACGCTCCCTGAACGCGGGGGGAGCTCCTCGGATCACGGTGAGTGTGTCGACGCATGTTCCCAAACCGCACACACCTTTCCAGTGGTGTGCCATGGACCCACCCGAGCAGATCGAGGAGAAGCAACGTTGGTTGCGCGACGGGGCCAAGCAGGCGCGTTTGGAGCTGAAACTGCACGACCATGCGACCTCGTGGCTCGAGGGGGTGTTTGCCCGAGGCGACCGGTCGCTGGCCAAGGTGCTCCTGCGCGCATACCAGAACGGCGCCCGGTTCGACTCGTGGGAAGAGACCAAGAAGCTCGGGGTTTGGCACGACGCGTTCCGCCAAGAAGGGGTCGACCCTTCCTTGTACCTTGGGGCCATCCCGGTAGGGGCGAGGCTCCCCTGGGATCACATCGACATAGGTCTCGACCCAGAGTTTCTTCCACGCGAATACCGCAAGGCGCTGCAGGGGAAACTGTCGCCCCCGTGTGGCAAGTTCGTGGGGCAGCTCGCGTTTGCAACGAACCTCGAGGACGCCACCAAGGAGACCAAGAAGCTGGTCTGCTACGACTGTGGGATCGCGTGCGATCTGGATGCCATGCGTGTCGAGCGTCTAGTCTCGCTGGGGAAGCTAGGGGCCGAAGGGCCACGTCCTGCGCCCGCGTTGCCGGAGGTGAGGGAGAGCGCGACACGCAGGCCACGTCCTATGGCACCGCAGGGGGAGCCCCATAGGACAAGGTTGGTGTACACCAAGATGGGACCCAGCGCGTTCTTGTCGCATCTCGACGTGATCCGGACTCTTCCCCGGGCCTTTCGGAGGTTGGGGGTGCCGCTGGTGTACTCCAAGGGGTTTCATCCCAAGCCCGTGATGACCTTTGGTCCTGCGCTATCCGTGGGGGTGTATAGCGTTGCGGAGGTGGTGGATATCACGCTTGCAGCCGATGTGGATCCCACGTTGCTGCTCGAGGGGCTTTCCGAGGGATCGCACGAGGGGCTGCGCTTTGTGGCGGCAGTACCGCTGGGACCGCGGGATGCGTCCATAAGCCGGGTCGTGGATACCGCTCGGTACAGTGTAGCGGTCCTGGGGGCAGAAGCCGCGTGGCTGGAGGAACGTGTCGCGCGGGCTCTCGAGGCAAGCACGTTGCCTGTGGTTCGAAGGATGGACCGGAAGGAGAAGCGCGTGGATGTCCGTCCTTATCTGAGGTTGCTTCGAGTGGGGGAGGGGACTGTGGGGATGGCGATCGAGGGGGAGTTCACGGTGATGGAGGCGGAGCTCGCGATCTTGAGCACTGGGGCGGTGAAGGTGAGCGAGCTAGTGGAGGTTGTGTTGGGCAGGGAGGAGTCGCATGTGGCGGTACGGACGGCGTTGGGGGCGCGTCGTGGGGAGACCTTGGTGTTGCCGCTGGAGCTCGAACGGTTGCGCGCCTCGGATCTGACCGCGCCGGCCGCGGGAATGGCTGCCGCTCCCCTGCCTCTAACCGCTCAGACCGCGGGAATGACCGCGGCGCATCCAGAGTCCCCATTCCCGCAGCGGGAATGACCGCCGCTGCGTCAGCGTCCCCCATTCCCGCAGCGGGAATGACCGCCGCTGCGTCAGCGTCCCCCATTCCCGCAGCGGGAATGACCGCCGCTGCGTCAGCGTCCCCCATTCCCGCAGCG
>CAITRH010000633.1 GCA_903894755.1 uncultured delta proteobacterium | reverse complement strand
CTGCGGTTTTCAAGATGGGTTTGGTTTAGTAGTTTTCCCTGCTGCAGCTTCCCGGTCCGTCGTACACTCCGCCCGTGCACTCTCGAATTGCCTTCCTGTTGCCCCTTGGTTTGACCGCCTGTTTAGCCCCTCAAGACCCCCCGCCCGCTCGGTATCCGGCTCCCGGCCCCACAAGCTCGTATTCCCAGCCGGCGCCCCCTCCGACCGGAACGATGCCCCCGCAGCCTGGCCCCGTGAGTCCGCTTCTTCCACCGCTTTACGGGTCGCTGGCCTACCAGGCCGAGGTCCGCTCGGTGGTCGCCGAGCTCATCACGCATCTGCAGCCGAGCGTCGCCCAACGTGTTCAGGGCATTCCTGTCAGTTTCGAATCCGACCCCAACGACGTCAATGCGTTCGCCGGGTGCGATGACTCCGGCACGCCTTTCATGGCCACGACCGAGGGGTTTCTTTCGGCCGTCGACGCCATGGCCCAAACAAGAGCGACCGACGAGGTCTTTGGAACGCAGACTTACGAGGCTTACATGGCCTACGTGGTCCCGAGGCTGATCAACGACAAGGGAAGCCCCGCGCTCCCTCCTGGCATCATCGCCCCGCAGCACTGGCCCGACCTGCGTCGTTTCTCCCGAGCCCACCAGCTCGCCGACGAGATCATTGCGTTTACCCTCGGTCACGAGCTCGCCCACCACTACTTGGGACACACCGGATGCGCCAACGGTCAGGCCATGGGAGGCGGACCCAGTCCTGCAACCTTGGGCAATCTCTTCGCTCGGGTGATCCCTGCCTTCAACCAGCCCAACGAGCTCGGCGCCGACAACGCAGGGGTCATGAATGTCCTTGCCACGGGACGAGCCCGGCAGGCGACCTCCTACCGCTGGACCGAGCGGGGCGGCATCATGCTTCTTGACTTTTTTGGACGGTTAGAGCGTGCCGCAGGATCGAGTCCACTCAGTCCGATGACGTTTCTTAGGACCCATCCCAACCCTGCGTTCCGGATTCCGCTGGTCCAGGCGACGGCGCAGGCGTGGCGCTCGCAAAACCCAGGGTAGGTCCCGAGCGTCACCGCGTTGCCTGCACCGAACATGGCCGAAGCTCTCGCAGAGACCCGCGATCCAAGGCTACGGGCCGCTTGGAAAAGCTGGCTCGCTGCCCTCGCTACCGATGCCGACGCAGCGCTTGCTGCCTCCTTTGCCTATGAGTCGCTCGCCCCAGAGCTGCGCGGAGCTTGGCTCGACGCTCTCGACCAGGACGCTCCCTCTCTTGCTGTTCCTGCGGTTGCCTTGTACGCCCCTCTCGCTGCAGTAGAGCAAGACCCTGCGCTGCAGACCCGCATCGCCCAAGCCCTCGCCTCCGCAAGACCGCTGTCGCCCGCCTCGGTGCGCGCGTTCTGCGGGATCAGTCCCGAGGGCCCTCGCGTTTGTGTCCTGGTGGCTCCTCTCTACCTGGACTTCGTCGAGCTTCTCCGTTGTCGCTACTGTTTCCAGCAGGGGATTCTCGAGGCCCGACTCGAACCCATGTGCCGCTTGCAGGGCCCTCCAGTTTCGCCAGTGCCCCTCGAAGAGACCCCGCTGGCCTATGTCCTGGACGACCTTGCCCAGGCCGTGATCGTCAGCCAACGCAATGGACGGACGCTTCCCCCCGCCCTTTGCGACTTCGCCTACCTCTTTGGTCCCCAGCAGGGCTCCTGATGGCCGACCCGCTCGATGGACGATGTGGGACATGCGCCCGTTTCGTGCGCGTCGCCGAGCGCATCTCCCCCACTGGAGAGGTCACACGCGCGGGCGAGTGCCTCCTTGGCGTTTGGTCTCCCCCGCTGTTCGAGAGCAACACCTGCTCGCAGTACATCCGACGCGGTACGGTCCGTGTCGACCCCCGCGCGCCACGTCCCAAGACAACACAACTAGGACTCCGCGACCCACCTAGACAGCGCTCGATTCCCCGCGTGTTTCCCCCCGAGGTGCTTGACATGGATGCCGACGAGTTTCGACAGGTACTTCGCGACGTGCTCCGCGACGAGCTTGGCCTCACCGAAGTGGAGCTCGGCGGACGATGGCAAGGGGGCGAATTGATCCTCAAGCCTGGCAAAGAGAGCGCTCAAGAGAAGCGGTTCCCCATCGAGGCTCTCTTTCGCAAGATCGTTGGGGTTCGCGACAAGTTGCGGGTCCTCGAGCAGAAGCTCAACACCCATCCCAAGCTCACCGACGAAGACAAGGTGCAGCTCCAACAGTACATCACCTCCTGTTATGGAACACTCACCACCTTCAACATACTCTTTGCCAACCGCGAGGACGGGTTCGTGGGGCAAAAGGGGGACAAGGACGATTGAACGCGTGTGGCGATGGTTGCCTCTCTTCGCGCTCCTTGCGGGTTGCACCGCGTCGACGGTCCCCGTGGTGCCGCCTCTTGTGGTGGAGCCGCTGTCCATGCGGGCACCGGTGGACTTTTCCTACGACTCACTCGATGAGCGCCCCGTAAGCTCGCAGGCGGCGCGGGGACGTCCTGCGGTCCTTGTCTTCGTGCAAGTTGGAAGTATCGCGAGCCAGGCGCAGGTGAACTTTCTGGTTGCCATGGCGCGCAACGATGGGGACCGGGTGGCCTACTTTGCCGTTGCCCTGGAACCTCGTGAGCACCGCGAGCTGGTGGAACTTTACGCTCGCACGCTGCACATTCCATTTCCCGTGGCCCTTGCCGATGCCGCAACGCTTCGAGGGACCGGCGTGTTTGGTCCACTGGAGACCATGCCTGCGGTCATCGTGCTGGATCGCAGCGGAAGGGTCTCGTGGCGATCCGATGGAGGCGTGGTCCCGAGTACCGAGTTGCGTGCCAGGTTGCGCGGACTCTGAACAACGGCCCGCTTGGGTAACGTATGGGGGGTACCAGGGAGTTTAGACCGCCATCACCACCAGAATGAACGCCGCCAGCTCGCGCTCTATGGCCAGCACCATCTCACCACACGAAACCACCACCACAGGACGACGCTGCTGAACCCGCAGCTCCACCCCCGGCATGATCCCGAGCGACGCCAGCTTGTCGACACGCTGCGGCGACGCCACCACTGCGCTCACCACTGCCTTGCCCCCCACATGTGCCTTTTCGAGCGACGCCGCGTTCATCGGTTCACCAGTTTCTTCCCAAGCTTCGTCACCAAGGCCACCAACTTCGACTCCGCTGGAAACTCGTAGCCGCACGACGGACACGACACCAGTCCGCACCCCCGCGCCATCGGACAGCCCCGGTGACACGACGACGCCTCGTCGCGAGCAAAAGAAAAACCGCACAATCCACAATCAAGCATCGCACTTACCTCATCACAAGACGCACCAGGGCGCCTACCGCAATCGCATAGGGGAAAATAAAGGCGCTGATCGCCAACGCCGTCCGCACTCCGCGCTCTTTCACGATCATGAACACGTTGGCAATGCACGGAATGAACAGCGTGATCGTCACCATCGACACCGCCATGTCCGCCGCCGAAAGACGTCCCCCTCGCCCCAGCTCGAGTAGCCCTGCTGCACCGAAGTCCCGGCGCAAAAACCCAATGAGCAGCGCTTCGCTCACCTTGTCGCTCACCCCCCCCTCGCGTCCAAAACCCAGCACATGATGCACAATCGGCTCGCCCGCCTTGTGCACAAAAGGAAGCAGCGAGAAGCGGTCGAGGAAAAATAGAAGCGCTGTCCCAATCAAAAACAGCGGCACCGCCTCTTTGAGGTACCACTCGATGCGCGCCAACGTCTTCGACAACAGATTGCCCAGCATCGGACGCCGTATGGGGGGAAGCTCCATCAGAAAGTCGCTCGACTCCCCTGGGATCACCTTCGACGATACCCACCCAACAAGTCCAAGCGTCGCAAACACCGCCACCAGCCATATCCACGTGGCACGTACCGAGGTCCGCTGCATCATCGCAAAAATAACAGACAGCTGCGACGAACACGGGATCCCCAACGCAAGGAGAAGAGTCACCAGCACACGCTCCTTCTTGGTTTCCATGATCCGCGCCGTCAGTGTCGCCATCGTGTCGCAGCCAAGTCCAAGCACCATCGGCAACACCGCCTTGCCGTTGAGCCCCATGGTCCGAAGTGCGCGATTGGCCATCACCGCAAGACGTGGAAGATACCCAGAGTCCTCGAGCACGCTGAACACGAAGAAAAACGTCGCTACCACCGGAAACACAATGGCGATGGCGTAGGTCACCCCCATCGTGAGAAGCCCGTAGGTCCCCACGAAAAACGCAGTGAGCCATTCAATGCCCAACCAGTTGAATCCCGCGTAGGCTGCCCGGTTGACCGCGCCGCTCCAGATGCGCGCATGCGCCCCGCTTCGAACCCCCGCTGCCAACATCGAGCCGTCGCCGTTGCGAACCACTGAAGCGGCCCCATACACGTCGATCCGCGCGTCGCCTGCAGGACGCCACCCCTCCTTCTGTTTGACAAGGGCAGTGACCCTCACCGCAGTCCCCTCAGGCGTCGTCACAAGACGTAACGCACCATCCTCAGTGGAAACCACCGCATCGATCGCGTTGGGGGTGTCGAGACGTGCGTCGGCGACCACCGTGCCGAAGACCTGGTTTTCAACGAAGTCCACGGCGCTTCCAGCCCCAAACACCCCGACGATCTTGTACGCGTAAAACAGCACCACCACGAGCGCGGGAAGCCCCCACACAGGATGCGTTGCATACGCCCCCAGAACACGCGAAGCCGACGCATCCCGTGTGTCTCCCACACGTGCCATCGCGCCAAGACAGACAAGCCCCGCCACCGTGCCCACTTTCACAGGCAAGGAGGAAAACTGGTGCGCCCCAAATCCCTCGAGCAGCGAGGCAATCCAATAGACGCCGTAGCTCAGAGCAAACGCCCCCGCGAGTTTCCAGAACGCCCCACGCGCCATCGCGTGACGACGCACTACGAACGCACCAAGGAGCCCTATTCCAAGCGCACATGCAAGACCAAGCGAAGTCCAACCGCGCACCACGTCGAGTGAAAACAGACGCCCCAGAATCGCCAGCACGCCGTAGGATTCGAGTGGATCGCTGTCGCTTGTCAACGCGGTCCGCTCGAGGGCACCATCGACCACCAGCCCCGCAAGAAGCCCGGCGACTGCTCCGGCTGCAATGGCTTTGGGCCAGGTCACAAAGCCCACACGCGCCCGAATCGGAGCCCCCGCCTGCCCCTGGGAGGTGACCGAGCGTGCAATCGCCTGCGCTTTCTGAAGGCGACACCTGCTCAATAACGCAAAAGGGGGCATCCCGTGGGCATGTCCAATGGACTCCCCAAGTTGCTGCGCAAGCTGCCGCGTCGCTTCATCGACACGCTCCAGAAACCACCCGCCTAGACCGCGATCCCCAGATAGAAGCATCGTCGCCAGCGCCCGAGGGGCGACTGGAAGGTCCCCCAGACGGGCCCCTAGCGTTGCGATCGCTTCTTCGACATCGGCGGGGAACACCACGGCACAAGAGAGCGGCTGATGTCCGCGGTCGCTCCCATGGGGCTCGCAAAGGTAGGCCCGAAGTCCATCGAGCCCTTCCCCGTCGATAGCCGTGGTGGCGTTCACACGAACTCCCCCCAGCGCCAGCTCGAGCCCGGGGAGGTCGAGGACCATTCCCCGAGCGCGCGCTTCATCCATCATGTTCAAGTTGAGGCAAAACGGAACGCCAAGCTCGGCGAGCTGCAGCGTCATCAGGAGAGTCCGCACCAGGTTTTTTGCGTCGCCCACCTGGATCAGAGCATCATGCGGCTCCGACAGCAGGATATCGCGGGTCACCGCCTCGTCTTCGCTCATTGGCACCAGGTTGTTGGTGCCTGGTGTGTCGAGGAGCTCCCAGACGCCCGCGGGCTCGCCCAAGTTGACCTGGCCACGCGTGATCTCGACGGTGGTGCCGGGGTAGTTCGAGACGGTGACGTAGGTTCCGGTGAGCGCGCCAAAGACGACGCTCTTGCCTACGTTGGGATTGCCGACAAGCACGGCGCGTCGCCGCGTCGATCGTTCTACGGCGTCCGCGCCCAAGTCCGCGTCCAAGTTCGCGTCCAAGTCGACCGGCGTGGAAACGGACGCGGTCATCGGAGGTCAGTCGCGTCGCTGCCGTGAGGCTCGAGATTTCGTTCGGGCATGCCAATCCATAGTGCGCAGTTGAAAGTGGCTGTCAACTAGGGGCACCATGGACGGGTGCGCGTCGAAATGCAACGGGCATGTGGCGGTTCGACAAAACCTTGAGAACCGCAGGACCCGGCCGCACACAGCCGAGGACCCGGGCGCCCGCACCGCGGATCCGGCCGCCCGCACCGCGGATCCGGCCGCCCGCACCGCGGGACCCGGGCGCCCGCACCGCGGATCCGGCCGCCCGCACCGCGG
>CAITRH010000632.1 GCA_903894755.1 uncultured delta proteobacterium | reverse complement strand
CTCGGTGGGCCATTGCCTGTGGCTCTTGAGGGTGAGTCGGAGGCTCTCGAGGCGGGGACGATCAAGGCTTTCGAGGTAGACGTGGCGCTCGGCGTTCATCTCGATGCCGTAGGCCTCGCAGAGGTCGAGGAGCGCAAGACGGAGGCCCTTGTCGAGGCCCTGGTCGAGGCCCTGGAGAATTCCTTTCATGAGCCCCTCCATGAGCCCCTCTTTGAGCCCCTCGTAATGGAGCCTTCGAATCTCTTCCTGCACCACTTGCTCGAATTCCATGAGCAGTCTCCGCTTCCGTTCATCCTCAGGTTGACCTCGAAGCCACACGGTCCATCTCCATAGCATGCGGTCGACTGCACGCCATAGCGGGTCGTCTCGAGCGAGCGTCTTGCGAAACTCCCGCGCTACCTCGATACGTAATTCATCGTCGCCAAACACCCTCAACGGCATCGTTTCCCGTGTCTTGGGAAGCTCCCCCAATACCACCACGCCATATCCCAACCATTCGGGGCCTAGATAAAACCCCTCTGGCCATTCGTACGTCGGGCGCATCTCCCCGTGCGAAAGCAACTTCGAAGGACGCTGGCTCGAGAACATCCACAACCGCGGAAGTGCCACCTTGGGGCCTCCCTTCTCGGCGAGCAGCGTCAACTCGTGGTGGAGCGTGAGCTGCTTTCGTATGCATTCGCGGGCCTCATCCTCGGATACGGGATGGGAAAATGCCTCGAAGAGGGCCATGCGGGACGCCATCTTGCCGAGCCATCCGAGCGCGTTCCACATGGCGGCTTCGTCGCCCTGTTCCGAGGCAACGAACACGTCGACGAACTGTGCGGCCGGCTGCACTGGACGCTGCGTGCGGACCTCTACGAAAGGAGAGAGCAGCGCTTCCAGACCGACTTTGGCGAGGGCGTCTTCATCCATTGGAGCGGGGCTACTAAGGGACCCGGCGCACAATCGGATCGCTCCACGGTCCCTGTCCATCGCGAACCCCCGCTACACTGATCTCATACTCCACACCGCTCTTCAGGTTGGCGATGGTCACGCGCGAGCGGTGGATCATCCCGGTGATCGGAGCTGCAGTGGAGCCAACCTCTCGCGCCTGCCAGACATAGACCGGCGCGGTACGTCCATTCCACGAACACCGAAGAGACCCGAGCACATCGCCCGGGACCACAACGAGCCCAGTGGGTTGCACAGGAACAAACGTTGCCGCGGCCGCGCCGCTTGCCTGCTGGTTGAACCCGGCGCCAATGAGGAACGCAGGGTTGCCGGCCGCAGCTTTTTCGGCGGATGCCGCTTGGGCGCGAAGGGCGCTGTCGACCTCGTCCTCGACCGAGTGGGCATTTTCGATGGCCCGCTTGACGATAACTTTAGCAGCGGGGACCGCTGCCTGGGCGTCATCGAGCTTGTCGGCAAGCTCCCGCAACGCTGCTGCGTTCAACGCGAGCCCCGCGTATTCCGGCTTACCGTCGATGCTTGCAGCGATGGCGCGAAGCTCCTTCAATTTGTCTGAGGGGGTCATCTCACTAAGGCCCAAACGTGCTTTCACCATGGTCATTGCTTGCATCCGTATCGCCAGATCACCATGCGCGCAAGGAGAACTCGACCACGGCTTGGCTATAAAGTTCGTTTCAATCCATCTTCATGTGTTTTGTGAGTGCCTTGGTACAGGCGGAGCATGGGATGTTTCGATCCGCGTTACGCGGCGGGGACCTCGGTGGGCCATTGCCTGTGGCTCTTGAGGGTGAGTCGGAGGCTCTCGAGGCGGGGACGATCAAGGCTTTCGAGGTAGACGTGGCGCTCGGCGTTCATCTCGATGCCGTAGGCCTCGCAGAGGTCGAGGAGCGCAAGACG
>CAITRH010000631.1 GCA_903894755.1 uncultured delta proteobacterium | reverse complement strand
ACAGACAGTTCAGTGCTTGACCGATTTTAATGATCATACAATTTGATTAAATATCAAAGGATTAGGATCGGGAAGTGCTCATATTTCGCAAGAAATCGATAAGTAGAACGATCTAGCGGGATTTTGTTTTTTAAACGTATTCAATTGATCACATATTTAGTTTAATCGGAGGTATCGGTCTCCCAACAGGAACCGGTGAGCAGCTCCCCCCCCCCCAGGCCGTCGTCAACCTCCGGTGTAGATCGCCATGCTGGGAAGTTTCAACCCCGGCGGGAGAAGATGAAATGAAGTTCGATTACACTGGGGGAAATTGCACACCGTGGGAACGCCGTCCAATCACCGTCTCGGAGCTCTCCGACGTCCAAGCCCTCCTCTGTCAAACCAGAGGACCAAGCCGTGAAGGGCACCATCTAAGATGTAGAAGTGGGACCTTCGGTCGAAAGGGGGTCGCACAATGAGTACACACATTCCACGTCACCAGGCAAACACGGGGGAATTCTTAATCGAAGCAAAGAAGGTACGACGGGAGAGCGCAATGCTCCCAGAACCATTACAACAAGTTGTTCGCTCCATGCGCAGATCCTATCTCCAACGGATGGTGCTCGACGAGATTGAAGCCGAAGTCGAGAACATGGCAAGAAAGGAAGGCGTTCTCGTAAAAGTCAATCGGATTCTCGCCCCACCGTGTGCAGTTATTCCAGCGGACAAACGTGAGGACTACCTCAAAAAGTTAGTTAAGAGACCGGGCTATATTCGAGGTTTGAGAAATCTAGCAAGAGAACGCCTGAGCGATGAGAACATCATGAAGGAGGTCTTTGCTGAGCAGGGCATTCGCCTCGACGAACAAGTGCCGGAGACAGGTCCTATGGTGGTTAATGGTACCTGGAGATTCAATGGGATCGAAGCCATCTTTGAGACCATGAACGTCGGCGTTGCCTCTGCCATTGCAAATTGGATTGTTGAGGAAAGCGCGGATCCCTTCGACGACCTATTCGAGATGGATGCAAAGGAGCATCCCGTCACGGTACTCCTCTGGTTTTGTGGAATCGCTGGTCTCTTGGCCTTGGTTCTGGATCAACGTAAGCCCCGCAATAGACGATTCATCGTCACGGAAGTTGATGTCTTCCGGAACTACCGGGACCGTCAGGACTCTGCGGCATGGTCTGGAAACCATGGGATCGATCCCATCGACGGGACCACGTTGACCCCTGTTGTTTCCCGTCTCTACGAGGTTCCCAAGAAGAAGTTCGAATTTGTCGTTCTGAACATACCTGCATGTTCGGATGACTCTGGTCGCAACCTGCGTGACATATGGAAGACGGAGGAGGAACGGATGCTTCGGGATCCAGGGCGACTCTCGACCAAGTCCTGGCGTAACGAATTGATGTCATACGTGAAGCGCCTCCCCGACCTTCTTAAAGAAACGGGGCAAGCGGTCCTGCTCCTGCCCTACGGTGTTCGGGGAGCGCGAGGGTATCGTGAAGACAAAAACATCCTGAGAGGGATCGAGCTTTGGTTGTCCGATGCGGGGCTAGAGATTCTCAGGGATGTGCACGTTGTAGAAGAAAAGCCTCTGTCTCAACCCTTCATGAACAAGGCCAGGCCTGAGAGCCGCCTGATCATCGTTAAAAGGAGGGAGGCATGAGATCAAACCCGAAGGATGCCCTCTGCCTCTGGCGTGACGCTCAGTTGATTTCCAATGCTTGCGATGTCTATGGAAATCCAGCGTATCACAATGCGCGCCAAACGACCCTTTGCTTTGGAAGGTCCATGGTGGATGACCTGAAAGCTATTGGAGGTGTTGACGGTCTTTGTGAGCGGGTCACCGAGCTTGTGGCACTTCCACCGAAGGTGTTTGCAAAGAACGTTCCCACTGTCGAAGTAAAAAGCATCCCGAAGAACAAATCTCACGGGGATGTTGAAAAGAGACCTATCGTCGTTCCACCGGTGCTTCGTAGGGCTCTATCCAACCATATTTCTGAAATCCTCCAAGTCACGGCAGACCATCTTCTCCCGAAGGAGGCCATCGCCTACCGTCCGAACAAGAAGAGGGTAGTTGAGATGGCTATTCTTGACGTGCAAAGAGCTGTCCGCGGAGGGGTTGAGTACTGGGCAAAACTCGATATTCGTAACTTCTTTCCCTCCGTTCCTTGGGAAGGAATCCGGAACGCTCTTCGAGCCTATAAGTACCCAGAGGAATTTATTGAATACGTCATGGCCCTCGTTCAGGGAAGGCTTATGAAGGCCGAGGGGAGAAGCTGGGTCCCCGTGAAAACGATATCGGGGACCCAAGCGGGCCTTCGGGAGTCGTCGATTCTGGCCAATCTCTACCTTTCTGATTTGGACCGAATACTGGTCACCACATTCGGAGGCGATGTTTTCTACAGACGGTACTGTGACGACATGATCCTCCTTGGCAAAACTAAAAAAGCAGTTCGGCAAGCTGTAGTGGAAGTTCGCAATTGGCTTGAAAGTCGAGGATTAGCTTTGAAGGTGGCCCCCGATGTGGATCGTCCAGATGCAAGGTCTTTGGTTCACGGGGTAGCGAAGAAGCGGATCTTGTTTCTTGGCGCTGAGATCGACTCGAGGGCCAATGTGTTTATCCCGAAGGAGAAGGTTCAGAAGTTTTGGGACAATCTGAAGCACATGAACGTCCCGTTTATGGTGGATGATGTCTATTACGGGACCTCAAAATTTGCGAAACTGCTTCCCAAAGATGTACCCAGAGGGCTCAATCGATTTGACGAGGAGGATTTGGCTCAAGTGATGGGGGAGTTCATAAGATGATGGAAATTCCTTGGCGCGGTCAATTTAGTAACTATTTTCAAAGAACCCCCCTTGCCAAAATCTCAACCCGGAGTTAGTATATGAGTCGAAGCCTAACACCTGGGTAGGTTACCTCGGAGGCCATTTAGTCGTCGAGGGAGTATTACCAGGTGGTCTGCCAGTGAGTGTCTGAAATGGGGGTTATCGGCAGGCCAAATTGTTTCTTTCTACAAAGGAGATAGGGTACGCCTGGGAGGCAAACCCGATTCTGTTAGATGATGAAGACCAGAAGGATCTTGACAAACACGCTGTGGCTGGCCCAAAGGGCAGGCCTAAGCATGTTGTCAGGACCGACGAGTTGGGCTTGTCTAGCTGGGAAGAGACAGAAACCATCGGAACTGAGAAACGAAAGAATTTCGAGATTCTCACTGATGGTTGTTTCACCACTGAAGGAGAGAATTCCATCGTCTTCGAAGAGGGTGTGCCCATCCAGGGCTACACCGTCTTCAAGGGACGGGAGGACGACCTCGTTGGTGGTTGTGACTTTGAGTTTGAGAAACCATTTGGGTGTCCGACCAACGTGCAAACAGAGGAAGGGTACCCTGAGGGTCTCTCAGTGGATGATGACCAAGAACAGCCCGAAGGGCTTCGGTCCTCAAGGATGTTCTGGTTCCATCCATCAGGGTCACAACTGGTCGAGAGTACTAAGTTGGATCGAAAATGTCTCAAAGAGGAAGAAGAAGTCTTCCTATGGGACAAGATCGACAAGACAAAGGCTTTAGATCAAGTGAAATTTAAGGATGAGAGAAGTAGTATTATTTCTCTTGTCAGATTCCCGCCAGGGGCAATCGTCATTAATGACGAACGTGTTGACCCGGCCCTATCTCCTCCGCCCCTGACACCGGAGGAGAACGAGCCTGAACAAGCTACCGGTTAGCCAGCCTTGGGGAGACAAGGCGCACTACAGAAAAAAAGATGGAATTGAGCTAAAGCTGCAGGTCACGGTTCCGTTCCGTACGCTGCAGGGATCGGGTTCACCACGTTTCTTGAGCTCACTGACGGGCTACAGGCGTGGTGCCGACTTTTGCGCGAGGAAAACGGCCATGGCTATGAAAGTTGAACCGTTCGCTTCACCCGTTACGACGCGTCCCGCTGGGGTTGTCGAAACTTCGGCGCCACGCACGGAAGACCGCACGAAGGTGGCTCCGAAGGCTGCTGGTGACACGTTCCAGCCGACCTATGTCAGTCGAGGTCAGGGGTCCTCGATGAATTTCGACCAGGCTTCGACTCTTGCGAGCTCCGCCTCGAGCCAAATTTCGGGGCAACCGGCGGCGGCTTTGGCGGGCCAGACGGGGGCTTTCAATCCCTCCCGTCTCATGGGCCTGCTCGAACCGTCCGAGTCGGGCGCCTACTGAGCGAGCAAGACCCCTCTCCTCCGCTTCAAATGTCCTATCAGCGCCGCCTAAGGCAGAGCGCTGCGTAGGACTTTATGCTTTAAGGGAACGGATGGCATCCACAAGAAGCGGTTGCAGGACTCGGTCGGCGGCTTCAAATGCTGCGAGGGCCTGCTGGGCCTCGGGCATGCGGTTGTATCGACCGATGTCTTCGAGACGGTGGGCCGCTTCGGCGGCTTCGTGAGCGCTGATGTTGAGAAGCCCACCTTTCAAGAAGTGAGCGAGACGTTCGATTCCTGCGGCATCTTTCTCGGCCACTTTCATGCGAAGCTGGGTGATGGCGTCGATGGCCTGCCGAGGGACAATCTCAAGGATTTCAAGCAAAAGCTCTCGATCCCCTCCTGCGCGGTCGAGCGCGTCATCGAAATCGAAGATTGCTGTGTCAGCCATGGGAGCGGGATAGTGGCAAACACGGCGTTCCGGCAAGCGTCAACTCGTGCCGGCTCCGTTCGAGGACCCCATTGAGCTTTGTTACCGCTCTCGCTCTCGCCATTGCCGCGTTCGTCGTGGTTCCGTTCCTGGCGCACCGCCTGCGCCGACGACGCGCCGAAGAGCGTTCGTTTGCCGCGGCTCGTCTCGTCCCACCGGCCCCTCCTAAGGCGCGTCGACGGGCCAAGCTGGAAGACCGCGCGCTCTTTTCCGTGCGGGCCCTGGCCGTCGTCGCCTTGGCGGTCCTAGGTGCGTCGCCGCTCGTACGGTGCTCGCGGCTGTCGCTCGAACGAGCTGGAGGCGCTTCGGTCGCGGTGGTCCTCGTGGTCGATGACTCCCTCAGCATGCGCGCAGTCTCGAAAGGGACCTCGCGTTTCGAACGTGCCTGCAAAGGTGCACGGGAGTTGGTTCGCTCGGCGCGTGAAGGAGATGCCATCGCCTTGGTGCTCGCAGGCGCACCTGCGCGCGTCGCCCTCGCCCCCACCACGGACCTTGGCGCCGCACACGCTGCGGTCGACTCCCTCACAGAAAGCGACCGAGCCACCGACCTCGATGGCGCCCTCGTCCTCGCCCACTCCCTTGTCGCCTCGCTTCCGCAGCTCGATCGACGCGTCGTGTTGCTTAGCGATGGCGCCGACGGGACAGGTAACTCCACACCTTTAGGAGAAGGCGACGGGGTCTGGAACGCCCTCCCCGAGCTTTCCGGCCCACTCGGCGATTGCGCCGTGCTCGCCGCCGACCGCAGTGGACTTCGCGTACGCGTCTCCATTGCTTGCAGCGAAGTAGAAGCCGCTCGGGGACGCGCGATCGTGCTGATGCAGGCCAATGGCACCGTGGCAGTCCGTGCCGACCTTCCCGTGGCCCTCAAGTCCGAGGTCGTGCTGTCGCTTCCCAAAGACGAGCCCGTCGACCTCTTCGCCGAACTGACCGGTCACGACACCATCGAAGCCGACAACAGAGCCCTGGTCCTCATCGAGGCAGGACAAAGCAGCCTCGCCGTCGTGGCCGACATGGCCGACCAAGCTGCAGCCACGGGCGGCGCCCCGGTGGTCGAGCAGGCGCTCGCCGCGCTGCGGCTAGACGTGTGGGTGCGTCCCATCCCAGCGCTTCCAGACCGCGTCGACGAGCTCCGTGCCTTCGCTGGGGTTCTTGTGGATGACCCCCCTGGGTTCACTCCAGAAGAGCGCCGAGCCCTCGCCTCCATGCTCGAAGAAGGAGGAGTCGCCTTGCTTGCACTCGGTCCGCGTGCGGCATCGGCCCCCTTGGGCGCGTCCTTTGAGCCCGTGCTTCGGGAAGCCGTCCGATGGGCACCAACCACCGCGTCGGGAGCTGCCTCTGCAACCGCGTTGGGGGCGCTCGTGGAAGGGGCCAAGAGCCTCGAAAACCTGGGAGCCAAAGCACGCATCGAGCTTGGCGCCGACGACGTGGCCGGTATGGAGCTGCTTCTTCGCTGGCAAGACGGAGCTCCGCTCGTGGCGCGTCGGGCCGTTGGACGAGGCGAGGTGTGGGTGGTGACGCTCCCCTTTGCCGTCGGGGCAAGCGACCTCACGTTACGTCCAGGGTTTCTCGCGCTTCTCGACGCGTTTGTAGACGAGGCACGGACCCGCGCGTCTCCTCGGCGCAGCGACGTTGGTTCCTCCTGGACCTTCGCTGGCGCGCATCGCGTTGAGGTTCAAGGCCCGTTGCATCCAAGGGAACCTCCGGGCGCTGCGGAGACAGCCGGTGTCCGTTATGTGCCTGCGCGCATTGGCCCGTACGCCATCGAGGTGGACGGCAAGCGGGAGCTGCGCGTAGCGGCACCTGTGGCAAGGGAGCTCGACCCCCGTGCGCGACCGTTAGCGTCGCCTGCACAGGTAGGCCAAGGGGGAGACCGGCACGCGTCCGTCGACGCCTCTCCCGTGGTGGCAGTGGTGCTGCTTGGACTGCTGTTTCTCGAGCTTGTGCTCCGCGCTCTGGGAGATCGGCTTCAGGAGCAGCCGTCGTGAAAGCATGGACCTTGGTCTTAGCTTTCGTGGCCGGGTGCGGCGGCGCGAGCACGGTTGCACGACCGGATACGCCGAGCGACGTGTCTGGAGTGTGGCTGGAGGATGGACTTGCAAGTTGGTACGGGGCGCGGTTTGCGGGCAAGCCCACGGCAAGTCGCGAGCCTTTTGATCCGAACGCCTTGACAGCAGCGCACCGCAAGCTGCGTCTGGGGACCTGGATTGAAGTGATGCGTGTGGAGACAGGCGCGCGTGTGGTGGTGCGCGTGAACGACAGGGGACCTTATCATGGCGACCGAATTCTGGACTTGTCCCGTGCGGCGGCCGAGCGTCTCGGGATGCTGCGCGAAGGGGTGGTTCGGGTGAAGCTTCGGGTGGTGCGGTAGGGGTGGAGGGTCCGGGGACTCTTCTCCGTATCCAAATCCAAATAACTTCTACCCCACGGGGGCGAAGTCTTCTTCGTGTCCGGCGGCTTAGATCAACTGACGGTGCTCAAGACATGGAAGTGCCGCACGCACTCGGTCCTGGTACGCGAAATCAAGGTTCGCAAGCGCAACGCCGGTCCCCTCGCCCGTCTGCGCCAACACATCGCCCCACGGGTCCACAATCATGGACTTGCCATAGGTCACCCGTCCCCGTGGATGCCTGCCGTGTTGGGCCGCCGCAAGGACAAACACCTGGTTCTCAATGGCCCGCGCTCGCAACAGCACCTGCCAATGGTCCTTGCCCGTAGTCAGCGTAAACGCCGCTGGAACCGTCACGATGCGAGCGCCTTGAACCACCAAACGGCGATAAAGCTCAGGAAACCGCAAGTCGTAACAGACCGTCAACCCAAGCCCAATGCCATGAACATCCGCCACGACTACGTCATGCCCAGCCAAGGTAACCGCGCTCTCGTGGTGGTTCGTCCCGTCTGCAAGGGCTACGTCGAACAAATGGATCTTGCGGTACACACTCGCAAGGGCTCCCGCAGGAGACACCAGCACCGACGTGTTGAATGGACGGTCCGGGTCGCTGCTGCGCTCCGGCATTCCTCCACCGACAATCCACACCCCGTGACGAGCGGCTGCGTCGAGAAGCGTGCCTAGAATAAGCCCTGGCGCCTGGTCGAGGGATTCCGAAACAACGTGTCTGCCCGCCTCCTCGCCCATGAACGCGAAGTTTTCAGGCAACACGATCAACTCGGCGCCGCTTCGAGCCGCCTGGGCAACGAAGGTCCGAACCTGCGCCAGGTTTTCTTCAACGTTGTCTTGCGAGGAGAGCTGAACGACGGCAACTAGCATCAGAGGGTGTGTCCCATGCGTCTGGCCTTCACTGCGAGGTACTCGACGTTGTGCTCGTTCGGCTCGGCATGGAGGCTTCGTCGCTCGGCAACATGGATTCCCAGGCCCTCGAGGCCAGCAACCTTGGCTGGATTGTTGGTGAGCAATACGACTTCATGGATTCCAAGGTCACCGAGGATCTGCGCGGCAACCTCGTAGGTGCGGGCGTCATCCTGGAACCCAAGGATTCGGTTGGCGTCCACAGTGTCGACCCCTTCCTGCTGGAGCGCATAGGCGCGCACTTTGTTGCCGAGCCCAATGCCTCGTCCCTCCTGACGCAGGTACACGACAACTCCAGTTTCCTCCTCGGCGATGGCGCGCAGGGCGATGTCGAGTTGTTCGCGGCAGTCGCACTTTTTCGAATGGAGTACCTCGCCGGTCCAACACTCCGAGTGGACCCGCACGAGCACCGGATGGGACTGGACAAGGTCCGAAAGCGCGCCGACGACCAGGGCGATGTGTTCTTGCGAGCCGACACGGTAGACAAGCATATGGATGGCCCCGTACTCGGTGGGGACATCCGCCTCTGCGTATCGCTCGACCTCGGCCACGGAGCGACCCTACTTCAGCGGACTGGCGTGTCAATTGGACGGCAAGGGTGTGGCGCGAAGAAACTGAGGGTATAAGGCGGTCCACGGCCCTTTGGGTCGAGAAAAAAGGAGCACAACGTGTCAAACGCCTTTATCTCGGGAACAGGGTTCTATGTCCCGCCGCGCGTCGTGTCGAACCACGACCTCATCACCAAGTACCGTATCGAGACAACGAACGAATGGATCGTTCAGCGCACGGGGATCGAAGAGCGGCGTTTTGCCGATGAAGGCGTAGGCACCGCGGATCTCGCCCTCGCCGCGTCGACCATGGCACTCGAACGCGCCGGGTTGGTCGCCAAGGACCTCGACCTCATTCTTTTTGCCACGCTCTCGCCCGAGACGGCGTTCCCTGGAAGTGGCGTGTATCTCCAGCGGAAACTGGGTCTTCTGGATGACTCCCCGAAGTTCGTGCCGGCCATGGATATTCGTAACCAGTGCAGCGGGTTCCTCTACGGACTCGCGACCGCCGCGGCGTTTGTGCGGTCGGGCGCCGCACGGCACGTGCTCCTCGTAGGGGCGGAGACGCACTCGGCGGCGCTCAATCTTTCGAGCGGTGGGAAAAGCGTCGCGGCGCTCTTTGGGGACGGGGCAGGGGCGGTGGTGGTCAGCGCCACCGACGAAGACCGCGGGATCCGAGGCACCTGGCTCGGGGCCGATGGACGCTTTGCCGAGACGCTGTCGCAGCCCATTTGGGACATCACCAAACGCCCCTTTATCCCGGTAAACGACCAAGGTGTGGGCCAGGTCGCGCCCGATAAGCTGTGGGCTGGGATGAACGGCAAGGTGGTGTTCAAACACGCCGTGGAGAAGATGATCCTGTCGGTGATGCAGGCATGTTGGGCGCTCCAGATCGAGCCGAAAGACATCGACCTGTTTCTGTTTCATCAGGCCAACATGCGGATAAACCAGTATGTTCAAGGCCAGCTGGGGCTGCCGGACGAAAAGGTTCCCCACAATATCCAGCACTACGGCAATACGACCGCCGCAACCCTCCCGATCCTGCTCGCCGAGGCCGACCAGGCGGGGAAGCTGACAAAAGGCAAGCGAGTGGCCCTCGTCGCCTTCGGCTCTGGCTTCACCTGGGGCTCCGCGATCGTCGACTTCTAACCCCCTTGCGGGGCGGCAAACCAGGGGCTTCGCCCCTACGCTCCCGTTGGTCGCTACCCCTTCCAGTGGGGGCGTTTTTGATGATCGGATCGGGACGTGCGGCGGAGGCTTTGTGACCAAAGGACAACGTCTAGGAGACATCGTAGGCCTCGGCGGCATTGTCGCCGCCGTCGTGCTCGCCATCCTCGCCAACGTGTTCAGCGCTCGCCACCCACACCGTTGGGACTTCACCCGCGGTAAACGCTACACCCTCAGCGACGCCACCCGAGAGACCCTCCGCTCTCTCGACGAACGCGTCGAAATATGGGTCGTGCTCCCTGCCGGCGATCCCCTCGAAGCTAGCCTCAAACAGACCGTCGCCGCCTACCAGGCCGAGTCCGCCAAACTCGACGTCCACTTCATCGATCCCGACCGCGATGTCCTGGCATTGGTCGAACTGCAACACCGCTTCCACCTCGAGGCCGGACGAAGCGAAGACGGACGGGTCACCACCGACGCCGTCGTTGTCGTAGCCCGCGGCGAGCGCAGGTGGTTTCTCACCCCAAACGATCTGTTCGAAGCCGCCGAGGGGGACAACCCAAGAGCCCGTCCCCACGAAGAACAAGCCCTGACCGGCGCCCTGCGCGCTGTCTTGGGGGGCGAAAAGACCCGCCTCTGTTTCACCACAGGCCACGGCGAGCTTCCCCTCGAGCCGTCGCAGCGCGGCTGGGTCGGCGACCTCCGCAGGATCCTCGAGCGCGATAACTACGAAGCCGTCCCCGTCGACACCACATCCCCCAATGCCCACGACCCCTTCAAGGACTGCACGGCCGTCGTCGTTGCAGGGCTCGCGACAGCATTTGGAAAAGACGAAACCCAACGCCTGCGCACCTACCTTCTAGAAGGAGGAAACGCCCTGATCACCGTGGGTCCCGTGTTCGCCGAAGCGACCGGCCCTGTCCGCTTCGCAACCTCGGGCCTGACCGACGCGCTCTCACCGTTCGGAATCGCCATCGACGACAACCTGGTGATCGACACGGACCCCAGTGTTGCCCTTGCCGCCATGCACGGCGAGGCGTTTTTTGCAACGGTCAAGGCGCATGCTGTGACGCGAGGGCTTCTCGAGGATGGAAGCCACCCCGCAAAGGTGGTGATGGTGCGTCCAAGCTCGCTCCGTCGGATCACTCCCGACGGGGCTGCAATGCCCATCGACATTTTAGGGACCACGAAAGGGGCCGCGGCAGTTAGAAAACTGGAAGGGGACGCGAAAGAGACCGCGGGACCTTTTGTGGTGGCGATGGCCAGTGAGCGTCCCAAGCTCACGGCAAAGGCGTCTCACGGGCCAAGGCTCGTTGTGGTTGGATCGTCCTACGCGCTAGCGGAGCCAACATGGACCCAGCCCCGTCCCGTGCGAGGAGGGGCGATGCTTGTAGAAAATGCGCTTTCGTGGCTCGTGTCGCGTCCACCGGTGCTGGATGTCCCTGAGCGTCCATGGATGCCAGCAGGCGTGCGGATCACCGAGCAGTCGCGGGTTGACGTTCGAAACTACGTGCTGGTGTACATGCCCCTTGCAGCGGCGCTGTTGGCGCTTGCGGTTGGTTTGCGTCGTCGTGCCACCGAGGACCGTCCTTGAATGGATGGGGGCCTCAAACCCCGTCGAGCAGGTCCTCCATGCGGCGAAAGACCTCGGCCATCGTGTCGGCGTCGGGAAGCAGCGTGATGCGGAAATGATCGCGATAGGGGACATTGAACCCGTCCCCTGGAGCCACCAACACCTGTTTCTTTTCCAGCAAATCGAGCGCAAACCGACGGTCGTCGAAGCCCGCTATCCCCCGAACTCCCAGGAACGCATACAGCGCTCCCATCGGAGCGGTCCCATACAGGTACTTCGAACGCCCACAACCTTCGATCACCGCGCGACGCGTCTCGTAAAGCCGTCCCCCTCGACTGGTCAGCGCATCGATCGTGTTCGCGCCTCCTAGCGCCGCCGGCACCGCCCACTGCCCAGGGACATTCGAACAAAGCCTCAGGGCGCACAGCAGGTCGACCCCCAGAAGAAAATCGCGCGCTCGCTCGAGAGCTCCTGAAAACCCAACCCACCCCACTCGAAACCCACAGGCACGATGCACCTTCGACAGGCCGCCAAACGTGCCCACCAACGCTTGCTTCGACAGAGTCCCGATGGGGTGATGCACCGCCCCTTCGTACAGAATGTGGTCGTAGATCTCGTCCGACAGCAGCACCAAGTCGTGCTCGTCGGCAAGGGACGCAAGCCCTTGAAGCGTCGCTTTCGGATAGACCGCCCCCGTCGGGTTGTTGGGCGAGATCACCACGAGGGCGCGAGTTTTCGGAGTGATCAGCGCCCGTACCTCGTCGACCCGAGGGACCCACCCGGTGTCTTCGGGGCAGTCGTAGTGAACGGCCTTGGCGCCGTTGAGCGTGACGGCGGCGGTCCAAAGGGGGTAGTCGGGGCTCGGTACCAGGACCTCGTCGCCGTCGTCGACAAGTGCGCGCAGGACCAAGCTAATCAGCTCGCTGGCGCCGTTCCCTACGAACACATGATCGGAGACCACGTCCGAGAGGCCACGCAGTCGGAAGTCTGCGGCGATGGCCTCGCGTGCGGGCAGGATCCCCTTTTGGTGGCAGTAGCCTTCGGACTTGGCGAGGTTCTCCAAGATCGCGAGACGGATAGCCTCGGGCGTTCGGAACCCGAAGGCGCCCGGGTTGCCGATGTTCAGTTTGAGGATGGTATGCCCAGCCCGTTCGAGCTCGTCGGCCCGACGCGCAAGCGGACCGCGGATTTCGTAACGGACACCTTCGAGGTGGTGGCTGACGTGGATCGATGCCATGGAATTGAGAGTGCGTTTATAGCCCTCGTCTCGTGGGGGCAAGACCGTGACTTCCGTAACCCTTCGTCAGATGGTGCGGGCCATGACCTCTTCGGGCTTTTTGCGTGTGCTTTCGTTGTCCGTGTTCGTCTCTGTCGGTGTCCTGTGGCTAGCAAGCGGCACCCAGAAGGAACGTCCCGTCGTGGTGCTGACGCCGCAAACCGAGCGCGTGCGCTCCCTCGAGACGGAAATGGCGCTGGCCCCCTCCGAGGTCACCCTGCGAACCCTCGCCCAGGCCTACCTTGACATTCGGGTCCCAGGCCTCGCGGTCAGCCTCATCGAAGACGCGCCCGAGTCACTCCGTTCCGAACCTCTCACGCTCCACCTCTACGCACGCGCCCTCGTCGACCAGGGACACAATGGCAAGGCACTGGTCATCGAAAGAGGGGTCCTCGACCTGTGCGCGGCCCGTCCCTGCGACGCCTGGCTTGTGGCGTCCGCAACACGTCGGGCCTCCATTCTCGAAGAGCTCGTGGCGCAGGGCATCGACGACGCCAGGGCGTTTCCCGAAGCCTCGCGAAGGGCCTATCGAAGCGCAACCCGGCAGGTCACCCTCGCCGCACCGTCCGAATAAACCGCAACCAACTCGAGAACCGCCATTTTGTTGCCCAGGTGGTCGAAGGGATTGTCGAGCGGCAAGGCGAGGAGCTCGTTCATGTCCTTGTACGGCGCCTTGCAGTTACTTGCACCCTGCTTCTGGATGCGCCCGAAGCCACTCCACAAATCCACGGAAAAACGCCAAGAGCACCCGCCTTCCCAAGTACGCCCCCCCTGCCTCGTTCAAATGGACCCCGTCCCCCTCGGTCAGCCCTCGTTGCGTGTAGGGCCCCACGGTCCCCTTGCCCCCCATCGCTGCGTGAAAGTCGAAATACGCTGCCCCCACATCGTTGGCAATGCGACGTTGCTCAAAGACCAGCTCCTCGGCGATCAGCCTGGGATCGTCCTGGTTGTCCCCAGGGCTCATCACCAACATCGAGGCCTCGGGAAGTGCCTTGCGGAGACGTCCCAATATGGTCCTTGTCTGTTCCTCCCGCCCTAGCTCCTTACGCCAACTGTTGGTCCCCACATGTACAATGAAAAGATCGTAGTTCCGATGCCGCAACATCGCTTCGTCAAGCTCTCGATCCTCCCGAAGCCAGGTCCGCCATGCCATCCCTCCAATGCCAATGGCATCCACCACGATACTCGGAGCCCCTCGCTCCAAAGTCGCCCCTAGCAAACGCACCGGCCCACGCCCGTCCGCCACAAACGTCACCTTGTGCGGCGCATCTGGAACCTCAAAGGAAAAATACCCAGGCTCGATGCGTGTCCCCTCCGTCGCTACGGTTGCAATCTTCGCCCCGTCCACCAGGACATCGAAGCTCCCCGAGTGCGGACGACGTAAATAATAGGCTTCCACGCGACTTACGGTCTTGCCGATGCGGGACGACGCAGGTGCAGTCCCGACCCATGTTCTTGCCCCTTTGTTCTTCGTCTCGGCTGCGATCAGCCCGTGCCCATAATACGGATCGGGCGCCGCAAGACTGCTCACCACATAGGAGGTCCATAGGTGCTCGTCCAGCCCATGGCGGATATCCCGATGGATGTACCAGCTCCATGGACGTCCCAATCCAATCCATCCATGGCCTGCGTCGCCGTAGCGAAGTTGCAGGAAACGACGAAGCTCGCCAGAAAGGAAATCCTTGCAACCGTTCGAGTCGCTGTAGAAACCAATGCGCAGGTGGTCCTTGGCGTTGCCGCGCAGAAGTCTCGCCATGCGCTCGTAAAACGGTGCGAGGCGGTCGGCCCCTTCAAGAGGGGGGACAGGACGGTCCAAGACAGGGATCGAAATCAGCTCTGGAAACGGC
Organism: uncultured delta proteobacterium; assembly: GCA_903894755.1. Lineage (GTDB taxonomy): Bacteria > Myxococcota_A > Polyangia > Polyangiales > Polyangiaceae > CAITRH01. Next base: position 803 of record CAITRH010000631.1, on the reverse strand, counting down.
ACCTCCAGAACCGGGCAGGCGGGCGGGACAGGTTCTTGGAGAGCAGGGGTAACAGGGGTGCGGGGCACTTCCTCGCGCTTCAACGTCTGGCGGGCGGCAAGAGCGGCTGGGACCGAAAGGGCTGCAAGAAGGACCAACGTAGCGGTATCAATACGGTTCATGGCGCTGCAAGGGAGTGTAGGCGGAAAAACGCGTGGGGGGAAATGGTAGCTTGTTTGCTTGAGCGCCCCCTGCCTCGATGGTCCTGGCGAATCCGAGCTCGTCGCAGCGACCGCAGCCAGCGGCGGAGCCTCCAAGACTTGAACGGTCAGCTACGAGGCCTCGGCGGTGAGCTACGAGGCCTCGGCGGTGAGCTACGAGGCCTCGGCGGTGAGCTACGAGCCCTCGGGGAGGGCTAAGGGAGCCCTAAAAGAGGGCTATGAGGCCTCTGGGGTGAGCTACGAGGCTTCGGCGGTGAGCTACGAGGCTTCGGCAGTGAGCTGCGAGGCCTCTGGGGTGAGCTACGAGGCCCCGCAGACCTCACCCCCACATGGATTCGGAGCGTTCACATCGTCCCCCTCCCCATCGATGGCCACACGGTAGATGGGAAGGGACTCGTAGGAACTCACCGGATTGGATCAGGGGTTCAGAACTCAGGGATCAGGGGTTTGTGCAAGACCAACGTGAAGCAGCCGCGTCCGTACTTCGCTTTTACGGAGTCCTCGCGCACCGGAACCCGTAGTTGAGGCGGCTCGACGGGTAGTTGTTGCGGCGATAGGCCGTCCATCTTCGATGGCGGCCCCCTGTAGATTCACGGTTGTGTT
>CAITRH010000630.1 GCA_903894755.1 uncultured delta proteobacterium | reverse complement strand
GGGCTGCCAATCAACGCACGTCGTCATCATCTATTGCGCATTGCGTAAGGGGACCTGCCGGAAAGGCCACAGCGTGTTGATTGGCAGCCCCGAAGGGGCGAATCAGAACAGCCCAGGGCGGGTAGCCCTGGGTAGCCGATCGTGAGTGTCCAAGGACTTCCGCCGCGGGCTACTATGTTGGATTGCGCTCAGTTGCCGCCGTCGAGCGGAAGTGGGATATGGGGAAGACGCGGGGGAAGATGCAACTTGGGAATGTCCTCCGGATGCATTGGGACGGTCCGAGTACGCCGCAGCGCCTCGACGGCAGGGAAACAGAACGAGAAACAAGTCCCTTTCCCTGCCTCGGAACGCACCTCGATGTGGCCCCCCCGCGCTTCGCACTCGCGTAACACTACACTGGTCCCCACACCACGCCCCGAGATCTCCGTCACCTCGTCGCGTGTGGAAATGCCATCGCTGAACAGCGCCCGCACCCTCTCTTCATGGGTTGCCGACGGTAGACCGCTCTTCAACGCCTTTGCCGCAATGGCGTCCCAATGGATCCCTTTGCCGTTGTCCGCGATTTCAATGCGCAGCTCGTCGCCCGCGCGCACTGTGCGAAGGGTGATGGTCCCAGGTTCCCGCTTGCCCGCAGCTGAACGCTCCTCGGCAGTCTCGAGCCCGTGATCCACCGCATTGCGTACCACGTGCACAAGGCTCCCCCAGAAGGTCCCCCAGTGTTCTGGATCAAGCCGCAGTCGGTTCGGCTCGATGATGAGCCGAATAGGCGCCTTGCCAAGACGTTCCGCAAGACGCTCGACTTGGTCCCCAATGCGTCGAAGCCGCTTTTCCATAGGCTCGAGACTCCACGCGTCCATCTGCCCCACCACTTCCGCCCGTGGCTCGGAAAGACGAAGCGCACGAAGCACACTCCGGTATTCCTCGTCTTGCACCTCCACCAGTCGACTGCTCTGGTCACCCAACCAAAGTCCTAACTTGGCGTCTACCGCATTCCAGCGGTCTGCAAGTGCGACACGCATCAGTGCGCTGGGCATCGCCTCCATCTCTTCCATCTCGGCCTCGATCTCCTGACAGACTGAGGCGATCTGATGAAGCCCAAAAATGCCAGAGTTCCCCTTGAGCGTGTGGACCACGCGCTTCATTTCCGCCAGATCGTCCAGGGCCCGTCCAGAGATCACCTGCACCATGCGACGCGCCTCCGCGGCAAACTCCACAACCCCAGCCCGGTCGCGCGCAATCCGCTCGAACAGTTGCATCGTCTCGCGCTGCTCCCCCTCCATGCGCTCCCGATCGACCTCGCTGGTGACATCGGTCATCACCACAAGACAGTTCAAGAGCTGCTCGGACTCGGAGACGATAGGACGATAGGCGAACTCGAAGTGACGGTCCCCCACCACCATGCGCTTGGGAAGCTGTTCGATGCACAGTTCCATGGGAAGGAACCCGTCTGTGACCGCCTCCCAGCCAAGCGTGAACATGGCCCCGGTGTCAGGGGCGTGGGGACGCAGGTAGTCGCCAAAAATCGTGTTGGCAGGACAGGGGCCAAACCAGCGATCCACAATCGCCGAGCGCTCTTCGGACACCAAGCCGCTCGGGCCAAGGGTAATCAGTCCCTGCTCTACGCGATCGAGCACAAGACGCATGGCGCGACTTCGGTCTTTGAGCTCGTTGGTACGGGCTGTCACACGAGCCTCGAGGTTTGCGTAGAGCAGTGCGTTGTCGAGGGAAATAGCTGCCTGGGTAGACAACACCCGCAGGATCTCTAGAGCGTCCGGAGTAAACGCCGCAGCCTCGTGGTTCTCCAGATACAGGAGCCCCACTGGAGCGCCCTGACGCACCAAAGGCATACATAGCACGGACCGCACTCCGCTCTTGACAATATGCGGGTCTGCTGCTGTCCGGGAGTCCGTGGAGGCATCGTCGATCACCAGACGTTCGCCGGAGCGTTCTACAGGACGCAGCACAGTGTCAGCAAGGCCGGTGTAGCCCTTTACGGGGAGTGAAGGACAGGTAAAGGAGCCTCCCTGAAGTGCCTCGGCCTCCACCAGGAGCACTCCATTGCGGCGCAGGAGAATGAGTCCTCGGTCAGCGCCGGCGTGTCCGAGGGCCCCTTCGAGGACCTTGCGCATGACAGCATCGACCGCGAGCTCTTCGGAAACGGCTTGGGACACGGAAAGCAGGGTTTTTACATCGAGGGAGCTCGAAGCGCTGCTGCCGCGCGAGCTTGGCTCTGAGTTCGCTGTGGCGTGTGCGGTGCGTGAGAGTGGTATGTCCGTGGTGGCCGAGCGGGTGGTCGAGCGGACCGTGGCACGCAGCTCTGTGAGCTTTGGCATGGCTTCTTCCATGCGCTTGGTTTTTCCGTGGGCGCCCCAGGCGCGATAGCCCTCGAAAGCCTGGAGGGCAAAGAGCGCCGACTCGCCGTCGAGCCCCATTTCCTTGAGGAGCGAGGAGCGTCGTTCATGGGCAAGAGCCTCCATGTGGAGGATTTCGAACTGGTGGGCGTGAGCCGCGGCCTTGCCGTAGTGCATAAAGGTCTGCGTGTGGTGGCCTTCAAGGCGTGCAAGCTCGGCTTCGAGCAGTTCGAGCCGGTGTTGGTTGTTGTCGCGACAGTGCACCACCAGCTTGCGAAAGATCTTGACGAGCTGTTTCAGACGGCTCTTGGCCTTGGACGCGTCCGGGCCCCCTTCGGCCGCAACGCGGGCTGCAGCCATGCCATGGAAGAAGTGGTGCTCCGTCACGGTGGGTTGGGCCATCAGCACCTTGGCAGCGTCGCTGGTTTCTTCGGCGAGCTTGAAGGCTTCGGCGTGCCGGTCGAAGAGGTAGAGAAACACCAGTCCTCTGGTGATGGCGTTGTAGCGCACGGCTTTAGTATCGAACGCCGCGGTCTCGGAGAGGCCAATGGGGTCGCTTTCGTCCAGGGGCTCCTGTCCAGCGAGACAGCGGATGACCCGAAGGGTCGAGTGCTCCATGGCTGCCACGGGTTCGAATCCGAGACGCTTGCTGGTGCGGACAGCCTCTTCTACAACTGGGACCATTGCACGCAGAGGGGTTCCCATGACCCACATGAGGTTGTTTCGCGTGTGCATGGCGTAGTTTGCGTACTCGGCGTCCCCCGCCTCTTCGCAGGCGCGCCATAGGCCGTCGAGAGACACCGCGATACCACGTGCCGGCTCGGTCCACGCCTTGATGAAAAGGTTGAGAAGCGCCTGGGTGCGCGGCCAAAACCTGGGGTCGGGAAAGCGCTCGTGGAGGCGCTCGGTGACCCGCACGAGGCGGATAGCCATCGGGAAGTTTTTGAGCACCCCCACTGTGATGAGTGCGTGGCGTGCAAACGCGTAGGCGACTGTGGGTGCGTAGCCTTTTCGCAGGTTGACCAGCATGTTGGCCAGGTGGATACGCAAAAAGAGCTTCGGATTGGCAAAGTAGGCGGCGGGCCCAGTGGCGTTGAAGATGAGCGAGAGCGCTCGGCTGCGCTCGTCTTCCGCGGGACTGCTCCCCGACAGCTGTTGGTCGCTGCGACGTTTCAAAAGAACGATCACTTGCACCAGGGCAGCGACGAGGCCGAGGGGGGATGGTTTGAACGTAAAGTGTTCGCCGCATCGAGCCAGCCCAGCAAGCCCGACTTCGACCGCGGCCTTCTGGTCCGTCGTGGTGACCAAGGTAACGCGCGACGCAACGACCTCGGCAAGCTGGGAGATGGACACGGGCCACTCGAGAAGCGCATCGAACGCAGCGCTCCCCTCTTCGGTCCGTCCGCACAGATACAGTGCTCGCGCACGGGAGAGCGCCAGCGTGTAGCAGAGAGGGAACTGTCGTTGACGCAGGTCGTCGTCTACCAAAAGGAACCCGGCCGAGAGAAACACGAGCGCCGACTCGTAGGAAGCGGCTGCGAGCGCGCGCGCCCCCGCGACAGCGTTGAGGCGTACGATGCGGTCGCGCTCTTTTGCACTTAGCTCCCCGTCAATGCCTTCGTTGAGGTGCTCGACAATGACAAAGACGCTATCGCCAAGCTCGGCACCGTCCACCTCGCGCGGTGTTCCAGTGGCCGGCGCCGCCTTTCCGACAGCCGACTTGACCAAGGCCGCCTTTCCCGCGCCGGACTTGGCCAAGGCGGCCTTTCCCGCGCCCGACAACAGGGTGACACTGGCCCTCCACGTTGCACTTCCCTTTGAAGCCGTGCCGGCTCGCTCCAAGAGGAGCCAGCCAACTTTGAACTTGAGCGCCTTGGCTTCGCTGGGCTCCAGTCCGGCTCGAGCCGACTCATAAAGACTTGGGTGAGCAAACACGTACTCGCGTCGGCTCTTGCCGAGGAGCCCATTGCCGACCAGTTCTTCGAGGTTCTTCTCGACCTGTTCGGCAGGCTGTCCCGCAATGGCATGGAGCACCGCAGGCTCGAAACGAGGACCAATGGTGCTCGCGCGCCGCAACACCGAGAGCGCGTCCGCGGTCAAGCCATCGAGCTTTGCACTCATCACCCCCGCAACGCTGTCAGGGACCGGAGCCGTCTGCACCGCAACCTCGTCCCAAGCCCAACGTCCATCGTCGCCCAGGTGAAAGACCCGCTGTTCTGCAAGGCGGTCGACAAGCTGTCGCAAAAACAGAGGATTGCGTCCTGTCTTTTGCCCCAAGATGGCCGCAAGGCGCTCAACCTGCGTGGACGGGACACGGAGCGTCACGCCTAGAAGCTCCGCTAGGTCGCCATCGGTGAGCGGCAGGATCTCAACTCGTGCAGCCCGCTTGGCCTCTTGACACGCCTTCAAAAGCTCACGAAGCGGGTGGTCGGCCGCGAGGTCGTCTTCGCGTGCCGTGCCTACTACCAGTAAGGCGCACTGCTCCGCTTCGGTCACCACGGACTGAAGGAGTCCCAAGCTCGCCCGGTCGGCCTCGTGAAGGTCGTCGAGGGCAATGACAAGCGGATGGTGCTTGGTGGCGAGCACTTGCATGAGACGTCGTATGCCAAGCACGAACCGACGTTTGGCTTCGGTTGGCCCTAGCTCGTCGAGAGGTGCCTGCTCACCCATCACCGTTTCGAGGTCTGGAACCAGATCGACCACAACCTGACCGATGGCGCCAAGTGCCCCCGTCAGAGCGGCTTTCCAAGAGGCCAGGTCGGCCTCGCTTTCGGTGAAGAGATCCATCACAACGGCAGTCAGCGCATCGCGGATGGCGGAGTAGGGCTCGTTGCGCCGGTGGGCTTCGAAACACCCCAGAGCAAACCGCGCCGTGGTCTCCGAGGGGTGCGGACGCGACGTGAGCAGGTGTGCGCTCTTGCCCGAGCCCACGGGACCCGACAGGAGTAGAAGCTCGACATTCCCCTGTTGGGCGCGTTTCCAAGCTGCCGAGATCGCTTCCCCCACCTCGGCACGTCCCACCAGCCGCTCAGCGAGCGTGAGACGCTCGGGGATGTCGCGCTCGCCGAGGGGGAACGAGAGCTCTTCTCCCTGTCGCATGGCGACGGCACATCGTTCGAGGTCGTAGAAGAGGCCGCGTGCCGTTTGGTAACGTTCGCTGGGCTCTTTGGCGACGAGACGCGCCACAAGGTCCGATAGGAGACGAGGGACCTGGGGCCGGACTTCGTGTATGGGCCGCGGGATCTGCGTGAGGTGAGCGTGGACCAGCTCGAGGGCGTCAGTGGACTGAAACGGCACGAATCCCGTGAGCAGCTCATAGAAGATGATGCCGAGCGAATAGAGGTCTGCGCGTGTGTCGACCTTCCGATTCATCCGTCCGGTCTGCTCCGGCGCGACATACGCAAGGCTGCCTTGAAGGACCCCTTCTTCATCGACCGCGTCCTGCCCTTTTGCGAGGGCGACGGCGATGCCGAAGTCGGTGATGCGAAGCTGTCCAGTGGTCTCGTCGACGAGCGTGTTCTCGGGTTTGAGGTCGCGGTGGACGACGCGAGCGTGGTGGATCGAGGCGACGGCGCGGGCGAGGGCGAGGGCCCGCTCGAGAAACATGGGGATCGGAAAGCCGTCCGGGGTCACTTCGTCGCGCAGGCTCTTGGCACCGACGTAGGCAAAGACGACCGCAGGCTCGTCGCCAGCGTGCTCGAAGGCGAGTGCGGCGACAATGTCGTCGCCGGCGCAGCGAACGGCAAGGTCGTACTCGCGTTGGGCGAGCTCCTCGGCGCTTTCATTGGCCCAGAAGACTTTGATGGCCACGGCTTTGCCGTCGCTACGGCGGGAGCCTCGGAAAATTCGAGAACGTTGGCCTTCGTAAAGGAGGGCGTCGCAGATGTAGCCAGGGAGGGTGACGGTACCGCTAAACATGTCCGCCGAGCTTAGAGGGGGCTGACGCGGACCGTGCGTCAAATCGTTCGGAAACAGTGCGTCAACGCGTCAGGAGCCTGCATCAGGACCCTACGGCGCTCTCGAATTGACAAGGGGCGGGCATTAGGGCGTTTACACATGCAATCGCAGTCAGCTAGCCTTTTCCTTTGGAGCCCCAAAAGGTCGGGGGTCCCGTGTGCAACCCCCCCATGAACCACGCAAAACACCCTCCACTTCGGATGGCCGGGCTCGTTGCTCTGGCCCTTTTGGTTTCGTCGCCGCTGCTCTCGATCGCCGGCCAAGGCGGTCAAATTCGCGGCAAAGTCGCTGGCTTCGAGAAGCTTGTCCCCGACGTCTACGCCGAGGCAGCGGACCCCAAAGCGCATCGGTATAGCTGGCGTGAGCCGTCCCCTACGGTGGCCGTCGCCGCGCGGATTTTGGCCGGCAACCCGTCGCGCGAAATCTGCGTGGCCGCATTCTCGACAGATGCCCCAAAGCCCGCGGAAGCCGCGGTGCTCGTCAAGGTCGCCGGCGGACGCACCATTCCCGCAACCATCGTGGTCGCGCCCAGTACGGTCTTGTCGTTCAAAAACTTCGATCCGTTCCCGCACCGTCTGTTCCAGCTGACCGACGGCAAACCTGACCCGAAATGGGCCCCCCAGGTCACCCTCGCTATGGCCACACGCGACTGGCGCGCCCAAAGCCCAGGGCACTTCGAGATTCGTGACGAGCTTTTCTCTAGTGTGCGCATGCACATCGTCGTCGACCCCAATGTCATCGGGTTCGTCTACCCCGCCCGGGACGGCGCCTTCACCATGAATCTCCCCCCAGGCACCTTCGGAACCTTCACTCTCAAAGCCTTTTTCGGAGGACGCCAGGTGGGCAAGGATCTTCCCGGCCTCACCCTCACAGAAAAAACCCCAACCCTCGAGCTCAAAGATGCCTTCAGCGTAGGCGGAGAGACCCCATGATGCTCCTGTCCCGGTTCTGGTACGTCGTGCTGGGCCTCGTGGCCGGCGCGGCGGTCTACGTCGTTTTCCTCGCGGTCGGTCAGTACAACCGAGGAAACGAGCTGGTCATGAAGACAGGGCTCGCGTCCGATAGCCAAACCGTCGAGTGGGCCATCAAGATCGACAGCCGACGACGGCTCGATGCGCTCCTCCAAGGAAGCGTCGACCCGGGCATTCAGGCGAGCCTCGGTGCCGCTAACGACAAGGAAAAAATCCCCGCAAAACCACGCGACGACTGCAAAAAAGCCCTCGGCCTGCTCCTCGAAAAACTCCCGCAAGACCAAAAACCTGACGCCATCTTCGCCGTCGACCGCGATGGACGCGTCGTGGCCGAAGTCGGCTTCGACATGGCCGCCGCCGGCATCGACGACTTCGAGCTCGGTGGCTTCCCCGCCGTCTTCGACGCGCTCCACGGCTACGTGCGCGACGACGCATGGGTGCTCGGGTCCAAGCTCTATCTCGTGTTTGCTCGCCCCGTCGAAGTCGAATCCGGACAACGTCCCATCGGCGCCGTCGTGGCCATCCGCGAGGTCAACAAGAAGTACGTCGAAGACCTCGCCAAACGCACCCGGACTAACCTTGCGTTCTACGTTGTCCCCCAGGGCAAAGGACAAAAGATCGCCTACGGCACCGGCACGGAACGTTTCGAAGAGAGCCAGCTCGAACCGGTCGCGACCGAAGCCGCAAAGCTAGGGGACGACAAAAGCTACGAAAACGACGGCAGGTCCGGCGTGCGCATGCTCCGCGACGACCTAGGCGCCATGTTCGCAAGGCTTCCAGGCGACGCGTGGGATCTGCGGGCCGGCTTCGCCGTCGTCCGTCCCAGGGCCATGGTCAACGGCCCCATGGGCTTTCTGAGCGGTGCCGACGACAAGGACAAAGCCAATGTCAATTGGTTCGTGGTCGGTGGATTGGTCTTCCTCGGTGCCTTGCTCGGCATCGCGTTGACCTTCCTCGAACACACCCTTCCGCTTCGTCAGCTCCTCGCCCAAGCCGACGCGCTCAAGGCGGGCAAGGCCGACGCACTGGCGCTCGCAAAACTTCGCGGGGCCTTTCGCGTGGCCGCCCAAAGCATCAACGCAGGCATCGAGCGACTCGCTGAAAAAGGCGGCTCGGGGCGCAAACCGGCGGACCTCGAATCGATCCTAGGTCCGGTCCCCGCCCAACCGGCCATGAGCGCGTTTGCGTTCGGTCTCAAAGACTCGGCCCCTGCCCTGCCCGGCGCTCGGCCTGGACCCGCGGCTGGTCCTCCTCCTCCTCCTCGTCTCCCGCCGCCTCCGGCAGGCCCGCACCAGGCACCAAGCATCCCGTCCGACGTGACACCGCCTCTTCCACGTCAAGCGCCGCCGCTCAAGCCTCCGCCACCACCTCCGCCGCCACCTCCGGCGCCGCCTACGCCCCGTCTACCCGTGTCCATGCCCGAGAACGACGAAATCGAGGACGACGATGCGACCACTGTGGCTGCTATCCCTAAAGAAATATTGGCCAAAATCGCCGAGCAGCGGACGCAGGACGGCGCAGAGTGGTTTTCCGTATACGAAGACTTCCTTCGCACAAAAAAGGAATGCAGCGAGACCACCGACGGGCTCACGTTCGAGAAGTTCCAGCAAACGCTCCGCAAGAACCGCGACGCTCTCATGCAGCGCCACGGCTGCAAACGGGTGAAGTTTTCTGTTTATGTAAAGGAAGGACGCGCGTCGCTCAAAGCCACGCCGGTCAAGGACTGACCCATGCAACCACGCAATGTCATCATCATCGGCTCCGGGCCCGCGGGCCACACAGCGGGGATTTACTCCGCACGCGCCAACCTCGCTCCGCTCCTCTTCGAAGGGCTCGTGCGGGGCGGTATCCCAGGTGGCCAACTCATGATCACCAACGACGTAGAAAACTATCCTGGGTTTCCCAAGAAGATCGCCGGGCCCGAGCTCATGGCGGCGTTCCGCGAGCAGTCCGAGCACCAGGGCGTCACCCTCGTCACCGACGACGTCAACAAGGTCGACCTGACGGCGTCCCCCTTTCGAGTCTGGGTGGGCGACGACCACACCGAGCACCAGGCGCGAGCCCTCATCATTGCCACGGGAGCCCAGGCCAAGTGGCTGAACCTCGAAAGCGAACATGCGCTCAAGGGGCGCGGAGTCAGCGCCTGTGCGGTCTGTGATGGCGCGTTTTTCCGCGGACAAGACGTGATGGTCGTCGGCGGTGGCGACACTGCGCTCGAAGAAGCCACCTACCTCGCCGCAATGTGCTCCAGCGTCACGCTCGTGCACCGTCGTGGCGAGCTTCGCGCCTCCAAGGCCATGCAGCATCGGATCGAGTCGAATGGGAAAATTAGGATGGCGTTCGACTCCGTGGTGGACGAGGTGCTGGACGTCGCCAAAGGCGAGGTCACAGGTGTGCGCCTAAAGAATGTCAAAACCGGCGCCACCAACGTCATTGCGGTGACTGGCCTTTTCGTTGCCATTGGCCACACGCCCAACACGGAGCTCTTCGCAGGACAGCTCGAACTCCATGACAACGGGTACATCAAAACCAAGCCAGGAACGTCGCAGACCAGCGTCCCCGGCGTGTTTGCATGTGGCGACGTGCAAGACTTCACGTACCGGCAGGCCGTGACGGCGGCCGGCTCCGGCTGCATGGCGGCACTCGATGCGGAGCGGTGGCTCGCGCACGCCTCGCCGTAAAGCTGCTGCGCGCCCCAAATCGCAGGTCCGAACCGCGCCACCCACGACCGCCAGGGTACCCCACGGGCTACCTACCATGGCCTGTTCTGATTCGCCCCTTCGGGGCTGCCAATCAACGCACGGTGTCCGTCCTAGGCGCTAAAACCGGTGCCCTAGTAGCTCGCGGCGGGTGTCGCGGTCCACCGGCGGAGTATGACGAGACCCCGTGACTTAGCGGGCCGTCGATTCCTTTTGTGCTGAGGAGGCGCGATCGGGCGCTGAGGTCGGTTCTTTTTGTGCTGAGGAGGCGCGATCGGGCGCTGAGGTCGGTTCTTTTTGTGCTGAGGAGGCGCGATCGGGCGCTGAGGTCGGTTCTTTTTGTGCTGAGGG
>CAITRH010000629.1 GCA_903894755.1 uncultured delta proteobacterium | reverse complement strand
AGCGAGGGGGGAGGAGAGCCTCGTGCACCACTGTTCCGAGCCCCCTCTCTCGAAGACGATCGTCCTTGCCCGCATGGGCAAGGAGGATGTCGAGGGAGAGGGGGTTGGGGGTGAGGTCTACGCGACATTGGGGCGCGAAAGCGGTAGATCGGACCTGCGGTTTTCAAGATGGGTTTGGTTTAGCGGGTGTTCCCTTTTTGGGTCGAGCGCCCCGGCAGCAGTGGTAGCGTGGCGAACCATGTTAGGCCGACGCGTGTTTCTTGGTGGACTGGCGCTCCTGTTTGCCTGTTCGAAACGAGGGGCCATCGAGCCCAGCACGCCACCACGGGGCCTAGACATCGACGGCGACGTGTTGGCGCTTTTTCCAAGCGGTCCGTTGGTGCTGGCCAATGTGGATGCCAAAGCGTTCTATGCGAGCGGCCTGCTGGCAAGCGACCTCGGCAAGCTCACAGAAACGCTGCTTCCCGTCGGCGACGAAGTGGGGTTGGTGCCATCCAGGGACATCGACCGGGTGGTGATTGCCGCCTACAGCACCCAAGGGGCCGATGTGACCACCGTGCTTCGGGGACGGTTCGAGCCAGACAAGATCGAGCGCGCAGCCAGATCCCACACGATGATGCAGGTGGGCTCTCCGCTGGTCGCGTCGAGTTATGGCGATCGAACGGTCTACACCGTAGCGAATGTGGGCTTCTCGGTGCTTTCCGCAAAGACCGTGGTCGCAGGGACCGAGACGTCGATCCGCCGCGTGCTCGACCGGGTTCAGGATGGGCGCGGGGGACGGGACAGTGCTCCCTGGATGTACGAAACCTTGGAGACCAAAGGGGCAGCGTTTGCGCTGGCAGCCGACTTTACCTCGCAGCCCGTCGCATCGATTGCCGTCGGATCGGTCTCCCTGCCGTTCTTGAAGGGGATGAGGCTGGCGCGGGTCATCGGCAACTTCGCGGATCGGGATTCCGCCGCAGGCATTCAGATCGCAGCAACGTTGACGTACGGCGGGCCTGAAGAGGCAAGTGAAGCCGCCGACGGAATTCGCTCCGTCGACCGCTGGACTCGCATGGTCGGGTCGGTGCTTCAGTTCGTTCCCCAGGTGCAGGGGCTCGAGGTGAGCACAGATAAGAACGACCTGCGGGCAAAGTGCTTCCTCGACGAGAAGGCACTTCGGGGCGCCATGAAAGCGATCCCCGGATTTCGCAGCTAACGGCTCCCCAGTCGTTGGGGCGCGTCAATCCGCAATGTCGTCGTCGTCATCCTGCTGCTGCACAATGGACGCCTCCACACGCTGCGTCCCATGCGCTCGCAACGCTATGTCCACATCGGCAGCGATCACAAACGGCTCGATGCCCCGCTCTCCCCGCTCCAACGCCCTGCGATCGCTCCCCCTCGCTAGATCGCCCAGAATGCCTCGCTCCCGATTGCGTCTCCCAGGACCGCTCATGTCGACCCAAAAGTAACTCTGTGGACGGACATCAACGTGCACGAAATGACTCGTCGGGTAGATCCCAACCCCCACGAACCCTAGCTCCCGAGCAAACTTCGCCACCTCGACATCGGGCACTCCCGCTACCACGAAGTCCATAGCCCGTCCCTTGCCATGATTGGAATGACTGTTGGCCTTCGGTGTCCGATACCCAGACACGATGCGGACCTCCGGCGCCCGAAAGTGGACCTGAATCCGATACACCAAGTCGAGCATCCGAGGCTCTACAGGATGCTCGTCCCCCCCCCCAGCCCGTAGTACGTGCGCAGCGCGCTCTAGGTCGCGCGTAGCAAACCCCCCGGGATCCGTCAGCGCCGACAGCTCCGCGCGCTCCCCACGGCCAAGCGACACAAGGACCAAGAGTGGACGTCCCCTTGCATCAACAGGCGGGGCCTTCCCCACGTTCCACACCGTAGGCGACGGCGTTGGCTTGGGACGGGACACCACCGGTCGCGGACGAGCCCGCGGCTGCGCCCATGCCAGCGATACCGCGAACACCAGAAACGCAAAGGGCCCAATCACGCGACCTGTCACTGACGTGTAAAGGTGACGGTCCTCGCGAAGTCGAAGCGAACCTCACCGTCGTCAAATGTCCCCGCCCCAACTGGAACACGACGTAGCCGATGTACCGTCATCAGCCCGCGTACGCCGTCCTCCCCGCGTCCCTGGTCCATCGCGGCAAATGCTGACGACGGTACCAGCCCTCGTCCCGCACTGTCGGCAAACGCGCAGCGGTACGTCGCTCCAGCACGCTCCGTCGTCACGTCCACATATACCCAGTCGTCCGCTCCCCCGGCGTTCCATTCGAGCAGCGCACCGGTATCCACCCGTAGCTCCACCCGCTGCAACGACTCCATCCCGTCGACCCGAAGCCCCGTTAGCTCCTCGGGCGCTACGGCTGAAATCCGAACCTCTGGAAAGACCCCATCCCCAAGCGACAGCGTGTAGAACGCTTTCGCAGGAAAAGGCTCGGAGTCGGCCGCACTCGCGTAAAACACCCCAGACACCGAATCGAGCAGGTCGGGAAGACGTCGCACCTTCAACGGTATCTTCGCCCCCGATACCTCGACTACCACCGCCCCCACGTTCCGCAGTTCCACAGCTGCCGTCGTGCCCGCGGTACTAGGAGACCGCCCCGAAACCATCGAGCACGTCCCGCCAGCAGGAAGCGCCACGGACGCGCCCAGGAGCTCCTCGGCTTGAACGCGATCCGCGTGCGCTGGCAGCCGTAAAAACCTCGCAACCACCTCGCCGCGGACGCGATCGGAATAGCCCGCTGTCCGCTCCACCACAACGAGCGCCGTCTCCCGAGGCGCGTCCGCATCGGTCCCAGCGACCACCGGCGCAGAACACCCTGCCACGGTGAGCACCGACAACCACAAGCCTAGAAAACGCCCCGGAACCATCGCGCGTAGCCTAGTCGGCCCCCGTAAAGGAGGCAACCCGATGGCTACTTCGCCGCCTCCTTCGCCGCCTCCTCCTCCAGGAACCCTCGGTACGCATCAGGCGAAAGTAAACTGAGGTCGCTCGATGCCACTACCACCATCCATCCTCGGCCATAGCAATCCTCGTTGACAATCTCGGGATGGTCCCTCAACTCCGTGTTGACTTGCGTGATGGTCCCGCTCACAGGAGCGAACAGATCGCTAAGGGCTTTCACACTCTCGATCGTGCCAAAGGTTTTCCCTTGTTCGACCCTGTCGCCCACCTTGACATTGAGCTCGACTAGCGTGATGTCGCCGAGGTGCTCCACCGCAAATGCGGTAATGCCCACGGAAACTCCCCCCTCGAGAGGACAGGCCCATTCGTGGTCCTTGGTATAGAGGCGGTCAGTAGGAAGCTGCATCATCGAGCGGTACCTCGTTTGTAGAACGGAGTCTTGACAACTACGGCGTCAATCTGTTTTCCGCGGCAATCGACAAGAAGCCGAGTTCCAACAGCGGAAAGGCCCACCGGGACATACCCCAGGCCAATGTTTTTCCCAAGTGTAGGTGAGGGACTTCCACTCGTACACACCCCAACCTCGGCACCGTCGACGCTCCAAAGCGGATACCCGTGCCGTGCCACACCACGTCCCGTTACCTCGAAGCCCACCAACGCCCGCGTCGATGGCCCCAGCGCCTCGAGGGCTTCGCTCCCCACGAAGAGCCCCTTGCTTAAGTGCACAATCCAGCCGAGGCCTGCCTCCATTGGATTCGTCGTCTCGTCGATGTCGTTGCCGTACAGCGAGAGACGTGCCTCGAGACGCAGCGTGTCGCGGGCTCCAAGACCTACAGGTTTGAGTCCCATAGGTTCGCCGACATGGAGCAGCATCCGAAAGAGCTGCGGTACATCGCCCCAAGCGCAGAACAGCTCGACGCCATCCTCGCCCGTGTAGCCCGTTCGGGCCACGCTGCAACGAACATTGGCGACCACCGAGTCCCGAAGGAAAAACCGCTTGGGCGCGTCCCCCCCCACCTTCGCAAGGACCTCGAGAGCGAGCGGTCCTTGAAGCGCAAGAAGCGCCATCTGGTCGCTGCGGTCGACGAAATCGCAATGATGGTCGGCCGCATTGCGGAACACTTCCGCCATCTTGTTTCGGTTCGACGCGTTGCACACGACAAGAAAGCGATCGTAGGCGAGACGGTACACGATGAGGTCGTCGAGGATCGTCCCCCTCTCGTTGAGCGCGCAGGTGTAACAGGCCTGGCCGTCGCTCAAATGCTTCACGTCGCTGACCACCAGGTAGTCGACCACGGCGGCCGCATATTCGCCGGAGAGCTCGAGCTCCCCCATGTGGCAAACATCGAAAAGGCCCGCTTTGGTGCGAACTGCCCGGTGCTCGTCGACAATACCGGTGTACTGCACCGGCATCTGCCATCCTGCAAAAGGGACCATGCGGGCGCCACGGGCCACATGCTCCTCGAAAAGCGGCGTGTGTCGAAGGGTCATGATGGCGCCCACGTTAGTCCGAGTTTGGCGCGCGCGCCTAAAAGCGATAGGAAAGCATCGCCATCACGCGCCGTCCCACAACCTGTCCAAAGGGATGCTCCCGGTGCTCTTGGTTGAACAGGTTCTGTCCTGCCACCGCAACCTCGCCTTTCCCTCCTGGGATACGATAGCCAACCCTGGCGTTGACCAGCATGTAGGGGTCGAGATGAAACGACTGCGACGCCACCCGTTGGCGCTCGAGGTCCACCACGTGCTCCGCCCACGTCTGCGGCGAAACATAGTGAAACGCAAGCTCGCCATCCACACCAACCTTGGTGCGGAACTGCAACCCCGCGTTGACCTTGTGAGCGCTCGTACGCTTGTCCGTCACAATGAGCGCAAGCTCCTGGGCGCTGCAGCCGGAGTTGTCTTGATCCACCAGGTTCAACGTGTAGTTTGCGTACACGTCCAGCCCCTCCATGGGGAAAGTCCTCACCCCCAACTCGGCACCGTACAAGTTGAACACCTGGCACTGGTTGCTGTACCCTCCAAAAAAAAGAGGGAAAAACCCCGTCTGGAACGACTGCCCGAGACCAAGGTTCGTCGTGTCGCCCAGCGTGTTGGGGCGATTGGACGCCAACTGGATCACATTGCTCGTGCGCGTAAAAAAGAGTGCCGTGTCGAGCGTGAATAGCTCGCTGTCGGACGTCAGATAGCCAACCTCAGCGCTCAACACCTGCTCCGGATCGAGACGGAACCCGGGCTTGTCGCTAGGCATTCCCTGCGTCGGTACGTTCCCCCCCGTCGCTGGAAGCTGCACCGGAAGCGACAAGTAGGTCTCGAGAAAACTGGGAGTGCGAAAGGACGTCGCTACCATCGCTCGCAGCACCGATTGCTTGGTCGGATGGTACAGCGCCGTGGCCCGAGGCGACTGCACCACCCGCGCTAAGTAAGGAACATAGTCAAGACGATAGTCGCCTACCAAAGCAAACCGAGGCCCGAACTTCACCTCGTCGTGCAGATACAGCGCATAGTGGTTCTCCTGGCGCTTCCCATCTTGGTACGACCAGTCCACCGACTTGAAACGGTACGCTGCCCCCACCTGCAGCGTGTTGCGAACCCCTGCGCCAAGCTGGAACGGGAAAATCCCACGCACGTCTCCATCCAGCACGTCGGTCCGCATCCGGCTCGGATAACTATGCTGGCCAGGCGTCGTCACGTTGTTGCCAGTCTGCCCAGAGAACGTGTTCCAAAACACACGGGCGTAGACATGCTTCGACGACAAATACCCAGTCGCGTGCGTCGCTGACCCCTCCAGTATGTGCGTGTTGATGACTCCGCTTCCCATGAAGTCGAACAGGTACGGTACAAAACCCCCCTCGAGCCCCACGGTTACGTCCGGAGCTACCACCTGTTGCATCTGAAGGTTCATACGGGTCGTGCGCTGCGATGTCTCCTGATCCGCGGTCGCCAGAAGTACATCCACCCTCCCAGGCTGCACCTCCCGGCTCCACCTCGGCACCGAGTCGTAACCTCCAGAAAACCTCCAGGAAAACCCCCGGTCGCGCCCCGTCGCCCACACGCTCCCATGCGCAAAGTTCTGGTTGCCATACGCCCCCTGCACCCCGCTCGTCCCCTCCCCAGGTGCCTTGGTGATGATGTTGATCACCCCGTTGAACGCGTTCGCGCCGTAAAGCGCAGACCCAGGCCCTCGTACCACCTCGATACGCTCTATGTCCTCGACACCGACCGACAACGTCTGCCAAAAAGTCGACGCAAGCAGGTCGACATACACGCTTCTTCCATTGACAAGGATCAACACCTTGTTCGAAAGACGCTGGTTGAAGCCGCGAAGCGATACCTCGGTCGCCGATCCCGTCGTCGCCATGATGTCAACCCCCGCGAGACGTCGCACCAACTCGGGGATACGCAAAATGCCCGAGAGGCGGATGTCCTGGGACGTGATGATCGACGTGGAGTTGGGGGCCTCGAGCGTGTCCTGGGCTTCTTTGGACGCCGTCACCACGCGCTCAGCAAACGGGTCCTCGGTCTTGACCGGCGCCGTTGCGACAACAGGCTCGGGCTGGGGAGCCTTGACAGGTTCTTTCGGCGTCTCTCTTGGCGCAGGACCGACCGGCCCCGGACCGGTGCCCGGCGTAGGGACCACAGGAGCCTCGACGCGTTGGGCCTCGGCCAGTTTCGCCTGTTGCCGCCGAATGCGTGCATCAAGGTTGACAAGCACCGCCTCCACCTCACCGCGGTCGCGTGGACTCCCTTCGAGGTACTTGCGGTAATAGATGACCGCGTTTTCAAGGTCGCCGCTATCGACGTAAGCGCGGGCGATATTGAAGAGCACGTTTGCATGAGGGAGGATTTCGTAGGCTTTTTTGAGCTCCCCGATGCCGTCCTCGTAATGCCCGTTGGCGATGGAGGTCATGCCGCGTTTGAAGTAGGCGCGTGCTTCGGTTCGCTCGTCGGCGAGGCTTGATGCTGGAACAAATACGGCTGCGGCAAGCGTGAGCCAGGCCGCAACCTTAACAACCTGTCGTGTGGACACTAATGGCTCCGTGGCTTCTGGGGGTCCCCCGATTCAACGGCCGCGATGATACCTGTTCAGCGCCGCGCGTTGCAGCTTTTGGCACCGATCTTTCGAGATGAGGCGATCGACCGGGCGGCAGCGGGATCGCTTCAGGGGGGGCGTGCGCTCGATCGGGGCGGCGACGGGATCGCTTCAGGGGGGCCGCGCGCTCGATCGGGGCGGCGGCGGGATCGCTTCAGGGGGGTCGCGCGATCGATCGGGCGGGCGCCGGGATCGCTTCAGGGGGGGCGTGCGCTCGATCGCGACAGCCGCGGGATCGCTTCAGGGGGGGCGCGCGATCGATCGAGCCCGCTAGAACGACAACGCAGCCCCGATATAGCCTCCAAGCTCGTGAATCACTGCGCTCATCACCGCATTCTGCGCTGAGGTCTCCACCGGCTCCTGCGCCGTCATGGGACGCACCACCAACCCGCCCACATCCCCCACCCCCAGCGCGTAGCGCAACGCAAGGGTCGTGGTGAACCGAAGCGGCTTGACCGTGTCGTCCTCCTTCACCTGGAACTCCTTTCCAACCTCCAGCCCCAACGCCCCCCCATAAAAGTTGATCTTCGACTGGCCAAGCTGCGTTGGCGTCGAATCCGCACTGCGATCGGTGAAAAGTCCCGCCCCCACCGACAACAATGGCCCAATACGCAGCCTCCCGCCAAGACGCGCATTCCAGACCGGCTCACGGTGCAACATCAGTTCGCTGTCCGTCATCCCCGTCTGTACGTCCGCATCGAGCGACACCCATCCATTGCCAAGCTGGTAGGCAACCCCCAAACGAAAACGAGGCGGCGTCGAGAAGCGAATATCAGGAGTGTGCGAGCTTGCATCCCCAGGTACGTACTGTCCCGCGCTCGCCTCGATGGTGGTCACCCGATAAATGCTGTACAGACTCAAGCCAGGCGAGACCACCGTCGCCCCCACCCATACCTTGGACGCCGGTTTCCACTGGACTCCCAGACTCAGAAGCGCTCCCACACGGTACGTGTTGAAAACCTGCGAGGCCGTGTAAAACTGCGAAGAAGCCCCATCCGCCTGCCGTTGTCCTCCGGCAAACTGCGCCGCCCCCCCTTCCGTGTCGTACATCCCAAGCAGCGCAACTCCTACCCGTAGGTCGTCGTTCACATGCCAGCCTAACGCTGGACCCGCTCGGTAGCTCGCCTTGTTTGCGCTCACCACAAACACCCAGTCGTCCTCACCGCTCGCGCCGGGAACCGCCATCACCGCTCGATTGGTAAGGTCCGACAGACGTGGTGCAAAGATGCCAAAACCCACGTTGACGTTGTGCGACAGCGGCCGAACATAGGTCACCGCGCTCGGAACAGGGACAAACTCCGTGGCCTGCAGATCCGCAGTCGGCCCCTGGGTCGAACGCAGAAACCCGCTGGCTCGATAGAAGCGCAACGCATACACAGTCCCGCTCACGTCCAGCCGTTGGTTGGCCCGCGCCCCAGCTAGCCCCGCAGGATTGTAGTAAATGGCACTCCCATCAAACACCGTCGCTGTCACCGCCCCCCCTGTCAACGCCGCGTCGGTCCCAAGGAGGTGCTCGTCGTCGTTGCCCGCAAAAGACCTGGCTTCTATCCCAAGTAGCAACAGAACAACCCATCGGCATTGTCTACGTCTCATGGTGTGGGTCCACTTTTAGAGTCCGTCCCCAGGGCAACCAGTCCAGCCGCTCCAAGCGCACTCTGCCCACGGGTGGTCACATAGGTCACGAACTCCCTGGCGAGCCCACGAGCAGGACCCCGAGTGTACAAGTAAAGACCGCGCACCAGTGGGTAACGCTGGCTGCGTATGCTTGTCGTGGACGGGGCCATGCCGGGCTCTTCTGCAGTCCTTATGCGTAGCGCCTTGTTGCTCGCCACCTCGGCAAAGGCAACATAGGAAATAGCACCGCGATCGCGCTGCACACGCTCGGCAAGATCGCGGCTCTGCAACACCGTCTCCGTCTCTAGGTAGCGATCCTCGGGACCAAGGACCAGCGCTCGAAACGCATAATGCTCGCCTAGTTCCTCAGGACGAAGCAAGGGGACTATCCTCCCGGGAGTGCCTTCAAGTGCACGCCAATCGCGGATCTTTCCAGTGAACACGGCCCGCAGATCGGCCATGGAAAGCTCGCTCACCGGGTTGTCGGAATGCACTACGATGGCAAGCGCGTCGAATCCCACCAGGTGCTCCCCAAGTGCCAAGCCGCTCGACAACGCAGCTCGCGTCTCTTCATCGGTCACTTTCCTCGAGACCAGAGCAACGTCGAGCTCGTTGCGAATCAACGCCTCGAAGGCAAGGGAGCTCGGAAGCACACTGAACTTCACACTGCCGCGGTCGCTTTGAAACCCCACGGTCCAAGAGTCGATCACTGTGCCCGCAAGGACATGGGTCCCCGCAGCACGAAGGATCTCAGGAGCGGAAGGCGCAGCAGACAGTTCCTGCGGGATGGTTCTCGCAGTACGTCGCGCAACACCAGCGGCGAGCCATCCCACGGCTCCAAGGAGCACCACCACGACAGCCACGAGCAGGACCCGAATGCGATCTCGTTGTCTTGGCAGCTGCGGGGAGGCCTCTGGTGGTACTGGGTCGTCGGGCACGGTGCTGACGGCGCCAAGGGTCGAAATGCCATCCGGGTCTGTCCATGCCGTTGCAGCCGGCGAGCCCGCAGGGGCAAACGGCACGAGAGCTGCGGCAAGCTGGGGAACCGTGGCAAAGCGGTCGGAAGGGTCCTTGGCCAGGCAACGCATCACGACCTTGTCGAGGCCTTCAGGGACCTCGGGACGTTCGATGCGAAGCGAAGGGACAACCATGGTGCAGATCTGTTTTGCAACGTCGGACCGTCCGTCGCGGAATGGACGTTGTCCGGAGAGGAGCTCGTAGAGGGTCACGCCAAGTCCCCAAACGTCGGTGCGGACATCGGCACTTGCTCCAGCACGGAACTGTTCAGGGGCCATGTACCGGAGCGAGCCGACGAAGGAGCCGGCCTGCGTGAGTCTTTCGGTCTCGTCGCCCTCGAAGGGTTCGAGAAGCTTGGAGATGCCAAAGTCGAGGACTTTGATGGTGGCGCGTCCGCCGGCTCCAGTCCCTGTTGCAAGAAAGAGGTTGGAGGGCTTGATGTCGCGATGGATGATGCCGGCGGCGTGGGCTTCGGCAAGGGCTGCGCAGGTCTCGAGGATATGGTCGACGGCTTCGGAGGGGGGAAGGCGGCTTCGTTCGAGGAGGACTCGGCCGAGGTCAGCCCCTTCGAGGCACTCGAGCACGACGTAGGGGGTGGTGCCGACGACGTCGGCGTCGAGGACCCGGCAAACGTGAGGGCCGCGGAGGCGGGCCATGGCGCGAGCCTCGCGTGCGAAGCGGGCGCGGGCGACTTGGTTGAACACGACTGCGATGCCGAGCGTTTTTATGGCAACACGGTGACCGAGGACAAGATGCGTGGCGGTGTAGACGACGCCCATCCCGCCGCGTCCGAGGAGCCCCTCGATGCGGTATTTTCCAGCGAGGGTCTGACCGACAGGGAGGATTTCCATTGTGCGTGGTGATGGTGCCATCGGAAGCGGGGCAAGTGCAATGGTCCCCGCTTCCGATGCTGGGTATTTGGCTCAGTCTTCTCGGAACCCCAGGGTCTTGTTGACCACGTCGGTCATCGAGAGGATCCCCACCATGGTCTCACGCGTGCCATCCGACTCGGTCACTAGAAGCCTATGGACCCTGTTTCGCGTCATGAGGGTCACGGCCTCGGCAAGCTGCGTGGTGGGCGCGCAAGTCAGGCAACCAGGCGTCATCACCCACCACACTTTCAGTTGACGGGCTTCCTCCTGGGTGCGCCCCTGACGGGCCAACACGATGTCTGTCTGCGAGATCACACCGACCGGTTTGCCCTCATTGTCTACCGCCACCACGGCGTGAATGCGATGCAACACCAACAGCTTCACGACATCCTCGATGGTACTGTCGACCCTGCACGAGATCACGTCCTTGCGCATGATCTCCGAGATAGGAGTGTGATCAGGAAGCGCATCGCGCCCCACCGTCAGCTCCTCTAGGGGCTCATTGGTAAACTGCGCAGGGCTCGTGTGCGGAGCAATGATAAGCGGGACATGGCGTTCGGGCACAGCAGCGTGTGGATGGACCACAACGGTCGATGCAATACCGGTCCCGAGCTCCTTGGCTCCAACGAGCACCGCCATGTTGCCGTGCGGATGCTTGTTCTCGAACATGAGCTGGTGGGCTACCGGGATCTCCTCGAAGGTGAACGCTCGCGAAAGGCACGGGTCCACATGACCCGCAAGAACCAGATCGTTGACCCCCTTGGCCTGCTCGTCGTTTGCAAAGTGCGATCCCTGCAGACGCTTCTGACGCATCCAGAGGTAACGCAGGTCGACGGTGGCGTTGTAGCCGGTCGTGCCTGCGCAGATCACCACCATGCCGCCGGTTTCGCATGCGAAGATGGACGTTGGGATCGTGGTCTCCCCTGGGTGCTCGAAGATGATGTTGGGGTTTCTCTTGTCGCCCACCGCCTCCCAGATCGCCTTGCCAAACTTGCGTACGCCCTTGAGCCAGTTGTTGTACCCGACCGTGTCCTTCCAATGAGGGAGCATTCCCCAGTGGTCGAAGTCGTTCCTGTTGATGCATCCCTTGGCGCCCAAGTCCAGGCAGTACTGGATCTTGTCGGTGCTCGAAACCACGGACACAGGAACCGCCCCTTTGGCCTTGGCAATCTGGATCGCAAGGGAGCCAAGCCCGCCAGCCCCGCCCCAAATCAACGCGACGTCGTCCTTCTTCACCTGGTTGGGCGCCCAACCAAGCAGCATCCGGTAGGCCGTAGCGCCCACCAACATATAGGACGCTGCCGCCTCCCAGGTGAGATGCCTTGGTTTGGGAAGGCATTGATGGGCCTGCACCTTGGTGAACTGCGCGAAGCTTCCCCAGTTCGTCTCGTAGCCCCAGATGCGGAACGACGGCGAGTACATGGGGTCCATGCCGGACTTGACCATGGGACAGTTCGCGTCCCAGGTCCCGCAGTGTATCACCACCTCGTCGCCCACCTTGGGATAGGTCACGTTCTTGCCAACCTTGTAGACCACCCCGGACGCGTCACTGCCGCCGATGTGGTAACGCTCCTTTTCGCCGGCTTTGTTGCGAGCGCCGATAACGTCGACAGGGACCCCAAGGGTCGCCCAGACGTTGTTGTAGTTGACTCCGGCGGCCATCACGTAGACCAAGACCTCGTCGTCTTTGATGTCCGGTGTTTCGAGCACCTCGACTTTCAAGCTGTCTTTGGGGGGGCCGAAGCGCTCGGGACGGGTCACATAGGCGTGCATCTTGGGCGGCACATGGCCTACCGGAGGGGCTTCACCAATGGCATAGAGGTCCTTTGTCATCACATGTTCTCTCTCTCCCCACCACGGGGTCAAACAGGTTTGGAGTACGCCGAAATCAGAAGCTGTCGCAGCTCTTCATGCAATGCAAAAGGTGAGGCTCCAGTCCTCGTAAGCTGCTCTGTCAAAGACCGCGTCCCACCTAGGCGCTCGATACCAAAGGAGCCGAACTCCTCGGCAAGACGCTTCATAATCCACATCGCTTGATGCACACGTCGCTGCGCCGCCAGGGTCCCCTGAGCAGACAAGAACGCATGGTGCGCATCGAAGTGCGCCGCCAGCTCCTGGATCCCTCGCCCTGTCGCCGCACTCACCAGTACCACGGGAAGCGCCCAGTCGCCGTCGGGCATCCTTGGAATCGCGCTTTTGAGCTCTCGTGTGGTCCTTTCTGCAACCGCCCCTAGGTCGGCCTTGTTCACCGCAAACACGTGGGGAACTTCCATGATGCCCGACTTGAGAAACTGGATCGTATCCCCCGATGCGGGCTGCACCACATAGCACGTGCTGTCGGCCAGCTGGGATACGTCGATCTCCGATTGCCCAATGCCAACGGTTTCGACCAGCACGACATCGAAAGCCGCCAGCATCACAATGCTCATGGGCCAGACTTCCGCACTCAACCCGCCAAGCTCCCCACGCGACGCAAGCGAGCGAATGAACACCCCGTCGTCGTGGGACGCCTGCAGCATCCGAATGCGATCGCCAAGGAGTGCTCCTCCCGTGCGATGGCTTGAAGGGTCGACAGCCAACACCCCAACGGTGCGTCCAGAAACCCGCCAGGTGCGTAGAAGCGCCGCTGACAGCGACGACTTGCCACTTCCTGGAGGCCCGGTCAGTCCGACCATGTGATGGGCGGTGATGTCGCCGTGGACCAGCAGACTGCAAAGCTCGGAAGCCCGCCGACGTGCCTCGGGCCTCCTATCGTCGAGCAGGTTGAGCGCTGCTGCAACTGAGCTCCGATCCCGTCGCCCAATGCCCGCGGCGAGCGCAGCCGGCTCGGGCCACTCCCGTCGCGGACCCATGTCAGACCGCTCCGAAGGGGGCTAGGTTGTTCGAGCGACGCACGATGTCCACCATGTCGCCCATGATCACGTTCATGTCGGCATCCTTTGGTGTGTACACCGCTGCAATGCCCTGCGCCTTCAGCTTCGGCGTGTCGTCGCTGGGAATAATCCCCCCCACGACCATGGGAGTCTGCTCGATGCCGCGCGCCTTCAGCTCGCGTAGAATCTCCTCCACCAGCTCCATGTGGCTCCCCGATAGGACCGACAATCCAATCAAGTGGACCCCTTCCTCGTGCGCCGTCGTGGCGATCTGTCCTGGTGTCAACCGAATGCCGTCGTAGACCACCTCGAAGCCAACGTCGCGGGCCTTGACTGCAATCTGTTCAGCGCCGTTGCTATGCCCGTCGAGTCCAGGCTTGCCAACGAGCAGTTTGAGAGGACGTCCCAGTTCGTCTCCGGTCTTTCTTACGCGGTCTTGGATCACTGCCTCGCGTTCCTTGATCCCTGGCGCCTTGGAGGAGATGTCAATGCCTGTTGGCGCGCGGTACTCTCCAAACACCTTGCGCAGTGTGTCGCCCCACTCGCCGGTGGTGACACCAGCATGGGCCGCACGAATGGAGGCGGGCATGATGTTTTCGCCAGAACGAGCCGCATCGACGAGGCCTGTCAAAGCGGACTCTGCGTCGGCCCTGTTGCGGCTTGCCCGGAACGCCTGAAGACGTGCGATTTGGTCACGTTCGGCGCTGAGCTCGGGTTTCATGATGGTGTCGGCGCCTGCGGTCAAGGGGGACTCGGCAGTCTCCTTGAAACAGTTGAGTCCTACGATCTTCAGGTCGCCGCGCTCGATGGCCCGCAGGCGCTCCATGTGACTGCGCACCAACTCGCGTTTGACATAGCCGTTTTCGACAGCAGCGACCATGCCGCCCATCTGCTCGATGCGTTCAAGCTCGGCTTGTGCTCCCGCGATAAGCTCGCTGACCTTGGCGGCCACGACAGGAGCACCGTTGAAGATGTCGTCGTATTCCAGTAGGTCGGTCTCGAGAGCGATGACCTGCTGGATCCGAAGAGCCCATTGCTGGTCCCAGGGGCGAGGAAGGCCCAAGGCTTCGTTCCAGGCGGGAAGCTGCACGGCGCGCGCTCGCGCGTCCTTCGACAACACCACGGAAAGCATCTCGATCACGATGCGCTGCACGTTGTTCTCGGGTTGCGCCTCGGTCAGTCCCAGCGAGTTGACCTGCACGCCGTAGCGGAACCTGCGAAGCTTGCTGTCTGTGACGCCGTACCGGGTGAGCATCAGGTCATCCCAGAGCTGCGTAAAACCGCGCATCTTGCACATCTCCTCGATGAAGCGGATCCCCGCGTTCACAAAGAAGGAGATACGCCCCACTACAGTTGGAATGTCCTCGGCGGCAATCTTGGCCTTGGTCGCGTCGAGCACCGCCAAGCCGGTCGCAATGGCGTAGGCCATTTCCTGGACGGGAGTCGCCCCAGCTTCCTGGAGGTGATAGCTGCAGATGTTGGTGGGGTTCCAGTCGGGGATATTCTTGTAGGTGTAGGCGATGACGTCGGTCAGGAGCCTGATGGACGGTGCAGGGGGGAAGATGTAGGTACCGCGGGAGAGGTACTCTTTGATGATGTCGTTCTGCGTGGTCCCCTTGAGGAGCTTGGGGTCGACCTTGTGTCTTTCGGCCACGGCCACGTACAGCGAGAGCATCCAGGCTGCAGTGGCGTTGATGGTCATAGAGGTGTTCATCTTGTCGAGCGGGATCTGGTCGAAGAGGGCGTCCATGTCCGCGACGTTGGAAATGGGGACTCCCACCTTGCCGACCTCGCCGTGGGCGAGCGCGTGGTCGGCGTCGTAGCCCGTTTGGGTAGGAAGGTCGAAGGCGACGGAAAGACCGGTCTGGCCTTTGGAGAGGTTGGTGCGGTAAAGCTCGTTGGACTTTTGCGCGGACGAGTGACCCGAGTAGGTCCGCATAAGCCACGTGGATTCTTTTTTCTTGGCTGACATTCTCTTAGGTTCCTCGGCAGGGCGCAGTGGCGCTTGCAAGCTTGTTGTAGTGGGACCGAAGGCGCCGCGCTGTCCTGGTCGAGACAACGCGGCGACTTCGGTGAGGGCTTAGGCGTCGAGCTCCGACGGCTTCTGCGCGCGGTCGACCAGTGCGCGAGCGATGACTTTGAGGGCAAGGGTCTCTTCGGCCCCCTCGAAGATCGAGAGCACTCGCGAGTCCACGAAGTAGCGGCTCACGGCAGTCTCCTCGGCGTAGCCCATGCCACCATGGATCTGCACCGCGTCGTTGCAAAGAGCCAACGCCGCACGGCAAGAATAGAGTTTGACCAAGCTGGCTTCCATGTCCCCCTTACCGTCGTCGATCAGCCGTCCCACGCTGTAGGTGAACTGACGGCAGACCACCAACGCAGCGACCATACGAGCCAACTTGACCTGGGTAAGCTGGTAGTCGCCAATGGGCTTGCCAAACACCTTGCGCTCGCGCGAGTAGCTGACCGCTCGCTCGAACGCAGCGCTCATCAGGCCGACGGCCCTCGCCGCAGTCTGAATGCGTCCGCCGGAGAACCCGGCCATCGTGAAGTAAAACCCTTTCCCCTCGCCTTCCGGACCGCCCAGGAGGTTCTCGTCGGGGACAAAGAAGTTCTCGAAGAACGTCTCGTAGGAGTGCATCCCGCGGTAGCCGATGGTTGCAATGGCGCGTCCGCTGATTTTGCCGCCGGACGGCTGCGTGAACTCGAAGTCGTGGCCTTCGAAGGAGGGCTTCTCCGCAAGGAACAAGGAGAGTCCTTTGTGTCCTAGCGACATATCGGGATTGGTGCGCGCCAAGATCAGCATGACATGCGCCTTGCCGTTGAAGGTGCACCAGCTCTTGGCGCCGTTGAGGGTCCAGCCCCCTTCGGTGCGGACGGCCTTGAGTTTCATCCCAGCGACGTCGGAGCCGTAGTCGGGCTCGGTGACCGCGATGGCGTTCAGGATCTCGGCGGTCGCAAGCTTGGGGAGCCACTTCTGTTTTTGCTCTTCGGTCCCCCCCTTGAGAAGCGCCTTGGAAAGGATCTCAGGACGCGTGATCAAGCTTCCCGCCGCCCCGAGCGAGCCTTTGGAGAGCTCCTCGGTGACCACGATCATGCCGATGTTGTCGTCACGGTCATCGGGCTGCAGCCCGCCGTAGCGCTCGGGAATGGAGAGGCCGAAGCCACCGAGCTCGCCAAGAGGCTTGATGATTTCGTCGGGGACAAGGTCGTCGTGGCAATGGATATGCTCGGCGCGGGGAGCGACGACGGTCTGGGCGAACTTGCGGAAGGTGGTCCGCATCATTTCGTGGTGCTCGTCGAGGAGGTAGACGCCGGTGGCGCCGGACTCGAGGACCTCGGCGCCTAGGGCCGCGAGGGTTTTGGATGACAACTGCTCGGCGATGAGGGACCGGACCGAGTCGTGGTCCAGGGTAGACGCCAGGTCTTTGGGCGACAGCTCGTAGTCGCCGAGACGCGCCGTGACGCGTCCCCGCATGTTGGCGATGGCCTCTGCGGTAAAGAGGAGGGCGATGCGGGTTTCCAGGTCCCCTGCGCCGCTTTCGATGGCCCGTTTCGCGTAGTCGACGGCGAACTCGGAGCCGGTGATCTCGGCGCATGTGAACGCCATGTCGTAACAAAGGAGCTGGTAGTCATCGAGCTTGTTGCCGGAGACTTTCCCTTTTTCGAGGCTGCGCTCACGCAGTCCCCAAACGATACGGTCCAACAAGTTACGGCTCCGCACGAGAGCCGCCTGCGCCTTTGTGAGCAGCTCGGACGCGCGTGTCGAATCTAGCGCCATAAGAACCTCCACCTTCTTGCCCGCCCCTGCGAGCTGCCAATCGCCTCTAACGAGCACCAGGACAAATCAGCCCTCGCCCGCGGGGACGGCTTAGTGTCAATCGACCGTTTGAGAAGGGCCTTAGTTACATGTGAGGGAGCGCGGCTGCTCCCCTTACCCCCCCCGCCCAGCCGAAAACAGCGGTCCCCCACGTGCCTTCTGGCCCAACGGACCTTAGAATCCCGCTCGCATGGAACCCATCACCACCGTTTCCGCCCACAGCAATCGCCCCTGGCGACGTCGCGCGCTTGTCCTCGGACTCGCCATGGGGGCCGCCGGGCTCTCCGGTTTGGTCCTCGCCGGCATGCAGGAAGGGGCCGTCTACGCCAAACCGGTCGACGAGCTCCTCAAGAGCCAGGCGCGCTTCATCGGAAGGCCCGTACGTGCCGAGGGGACCCTGGTCCACGGCACGCTCACCAAGCGCGATCAGCCTTGCGAGTTCCGCTTCACGATCACCAAGAACGGCGCGACGTTGCCGGTGCGTTACGCGCAGTGCGTGATCCCGGACACGTTCCGCGACGTGCAGGGGGTCGAGGTTGGCGTGACCGTCGAAGGGGAGCTTCTCGCCGACCGCACGTTTGAAGCGTCCACGGTTTTGGCGAAGTGCCCCAGCAAGTACGACATGGACAAACGCCAAGACAACGGCGCCTCTCACGCCCCTCTCGTAGTGCGCCCGTAGTGCGTCCAGTACGAATCTTGCCGACGGGGGTTGATCGGGCGTGGGCGCGGACGATATAGTTGCGGACCTGCGATGAAGATCTCGTGCCCGTCGTGCCAGTCGAAATACGCCATCGCCGATGAAAAGGTGCTCGGGCGAATTGTCAAGATTCGCTGCAAAAAGTGCGAAGGGACCATCGTCATCAACGGCAACGATGTTCAAGCGCCCACGGTTACGCGCGCCTCCAACTCCGCGGATGTCCCCGACGAAACCTGGATTCTCGCGGTCGGCGACGACCCACAAACCCTCACCACCCCGCAGGTCGTCGATGCCTACCGCTCCGGTACGGTCACCGACACCACCTACGTGTGGCGCGACGGTACGGCAGGATGGACCCCTCTGCGCGACGTTCAGGCGCTCTACGACGTGTGCACCCTTGCGGTCCGCGACCTGGGTCCAAGCGCTTTGGAATTTGCCGACGACGTCGGTGCGGTCGCGGCGCGTCGGGCCGGAGGGCGAGGCACCAAAGGCGACCTCTTCGCCCCCGAGCCGGCGCATCAGAACGGCCGAGAGCCCAACTTCGCCGAAGCGCCGAAACTCACCGGTCAACGCCACGAAGACTCGGTCCTTTTCACGCTGCAGGCAGCCGGAAAGGTGCCTCTCCCTGGTCCCGCCGGGATCCCAGCAGAGGCCTCGGGCCTCATCGATATCCGAGCCCTTGGCGCCAATCCAAACCGCGACGCCCGACCGCAAAACAAAGTCGACGACATCATGAATCTCGCCGGCGGCGGTGCGTTCAGCCCGGCCCTCGCCTCGGCAGCCATGACCTCCGAGCCCTCCGCGATCGTCATGGCGCCGACCCCTGTCGCCCCCAAGGCCAATTTTGTCGTGGTGTTCGCCATCGTCGGCCTCGTGGCGTTCCTCACCGCGGCTGCGGTCGCTGCCTTTTTTATCCTGCGCGCCCACTAACGGGCGTGTCCGGTCTCACCGTTGCCCTCGCCGCCCTCGCCGG
This sequence comes from uncultured delta proteobacterium, assembly GCA_903894755.1. Lineage (GTDB taxonomy): Bacteria > Myxococcota_A > Polyangia > Polyangiales > Polyangiaceae > CAITRH01. Next base: position 3,038 of record CAITRH010000629.1, on the reverse strand, counting down.
GTTTGTGCTCGGCGTGCGTGTCGGCATCGCCCTAGGCTATCGAAGCGCACGTCGTCGCCTCGAGCAAAGAGGCAAACCCACAAAGACCTGAAGCCTTGCTATACATGCGCAGCCGCACCGAAGGAGCTCATTCCATGAACCAACGTCGCATTGTTTCCCTAGCCGTTACCGTAGCCATTCTGGGCATGCTGGGGGCGTGCAAGAAGAAGATCGAGGATGACGACTTGGCGGTCCGGCGCACGGACAACGCGCCCAGCACCGTGGCAACGTCGAACGTGCCCACCCCTGCGGCCTCCGTCCCTGTCGCGGCTGCAGAACGCGAGGTCACAGACATCACCTTGGAAGCCGTCGTATCGGCTCGGGCATCGTCGTTCCACCAGGACGCGGACCCTTTCAATCCGCCGCATCCTCCCATTCATGCCTTCGACCAGAACCCCAATACGGCATGGAACCATGAGTCCCCCACCGACGGGACCGGGGAGTGGCTCGAGGCTCGGTTGAAACCCAACACCTTTGTCGGCTACGTCGAAGTGAGCGGCGGCTGGGCGGCCATGTCGGGGAGGGTGGATCTCTGGTCGTCAAACAGCTCGTTTCGGGTGATGCGTGTCAACTGGGACGGGGGCTCGGCGCTGGTCAAATTCGATCGAAAGGCGGACCGAGGCAATAAAAAGCGCGTTGACATCAACAAGGTCACCACGACATTGCGGTTCACGGCTGTCGAGGTGGACACGGGAAAGTGGAAGGACCTCTGTGTGGACGACATCAACATTTACGGCGAGGCCGGTGAGAGCCTTTGTCCTCGGACTCTGGAGCCCTCGTGTCCGAGCGGACTGTTTGTACAGATGGCGATGCCTCTTGCTATGACGCCTGCGACCTACGATTATCCGTTGGCGCAGCTGATGTTGCGGGGCAAGAAAGACTTCTCGGGAATCAAGCTGATTGAGACGCGACGTAATGGCAAGCGCGTGATGGGGGCACTCGTGCCGAACCGGTGCATTGCGCTCAAGCTGGTGGAGATCACCAACGAGAACTGGCACGCCAATGCGCAGTCCATGTGCGAGGCGGTGGTGCCGACACGCGTAGTCCTCGAGCTGCCGTAGCCATGGAACTCAGCGACGGCACGCTGTTCGCGCGCGACTTTCGGATCCTGCGCCGTCTGGACTCGGGCGGCATGGGCGCAGTGTATGTAGCGTTGCAAGAGAGCACGGGGATGGAGCGGGCGGTCAAGGTGATGCATCCGCAGCTCGTCACAGACCCGTCGCTTCGCAAACGCTTTGAACAGGAGGCCCGGGTAGCGTCGCGCATTGCGAGCGAGCACGTGGTGCAGGTAGTGGGAGCGGGGGTAGACGACGCAACGGGGGCCCCCTTCTTGGCAATGGAGCTGCTGCGAGGGGAGTCCTTGGCGCAGCATCTGTCCAAGCGAGGGGCGATGACGCTCTCCGAGACCAGGGAGTTTCTGGTGCAGCTCACGCACGCTCTTGGTGCAGCGCATGCTGCTGGCGTGGTGCATAGGGACCTGAAACCAGAGAACTTGTTTCTTGCGGAGGCGCGTCGGGCGGACGCGCAATTTACCGTGAAGGTCCTCGACTTCGGCATTGCGAAGATCGTGGCAGACGCTGTCACGACAGGGACCGCAGCGCTAGGTTCTCCCATATGGATGGCTCCGGAGCAGACGTCGCGGGGCACGCTCATTGCGCCGGCCACGGACGTATGGGCCTTGGGGCTCATTGTATTTCGTATGTTGACAGGGCATCTGTTCTGGAGGGAGGCGGAGCATCCGCAGGGGTCGATGACGGGGCTATTGCGCGAAGTGCTGCTCGAGCCCATTGGGACTGCCTCGGCGCGCGCATCGGAGCAGGGCGCAGGTTATCGTCTTCCTCCTGGCTTCGACAGTTGGTTTGCACGGTGTGTGGTTCGCGAGCCTAACGCACGGTTTCGGGATGCAGTCGAGGCTTTCCGCGGCATCGACGGACTGTTGCGTATGGTGACCAGCGGCGGTGTGGCAGCAACGGTGCTGGATCCATCGACACCCTCCGCATTGGCCAGGAGCGGCACGGAAATCGCCATTCCACCGTGGCAACCTCCGCTCCTCTCCAAGCGGTCGCGGGTCGGGCTGTGGGTTGGGCTGGTGGCTGGAGGTCTCGGGCTGTTGGTGCTGATCGGCGGGTTGCTTGTGTTCTTCTCTGCGGGGGACAGCGACACGGACGAGGCGCTACAGTCCTCGATACGGCGGGGCAGGGAGCCAGGGTATGTACAGCCAGCGACGGTGCGGGCGTCTGCCTTTGTGGAGAAGTCGCGGCAGGAGTCGTGGGGACCGGAGTTGGCCTTCGACAATGACCCGGACACGGCATGGAAGACCGAGCCTGTGCCTGGAGAGTGGATAGAAGCGGAGTTGCAGAAGCCGACGCGTTTGGTGTGTGTGGAGGTCCACGGTGGGTTTGACTCGCGTTCAAGGAAGGTAGGCGATCGGTTTCCGCAGTACGCGCACGCCAAGCGGCTACGTCTGGAGCTCGATGGCCAAGTGGTGGCAACGCGCGCGGTGGGACGGGACGAGCGTCGTGTGCGTTTCGAGGGGCTGAGCGCAACGGCGAAGGTGGTGCGTGTGGTGGTGGTGGAGGTTTATCCTGGGAGCAAGTGGAAGCCGCTGGCGCTGTCGGAGGTGGAGATCTTTGCAGGGACGCCGTAGTGGAGAGAACGGGAGTTGGAGCGTAGCCCCGCTCCGCCGATCCCAGTTAGCGGTCACCTAATGAAACACCAACTGGGTCGAAAGCCGCGCCGCCATGGAAGTTCTCCTGGAGCGCAAGGTTTGCCGTCCCCCCCTGAGCTTTTGCCTCCTGAAGCCGAAGGTTTGCTTTCCCAAATTGAGGCTGCGCTTCCTGAAGCCGAAGGTTTGCTTTCCCAAATTGAGGCTGCGCTTCCTGAAGCCGAAGGTGTGCCCTCCCACCCGGAGCTTTTGCCTCCTGAAGCCGAAGGTGTGCCCTCCCACCCGGAGCTTTTGCCTCCTGAAGCCGAAGGTGTGCCCTCCCACCCGGAGCTTT
>CAITRH010000628.1 GCA_903894755.1 uncultured delta proteobacterium | reverse complement strand
GCCGTCGCGTGGTCTTGTGGTAAAGGAATACATCCTGTCGGTCCACCGGCTCGGGAGCCAGTCGGAGGCGCACCGGCTCGGGCTGCGCCGACGTCGGAAGACAGGAAGCCTCGACAGAACAGAGCCCGTTCTGCGACAGACACAGGCGCACCCGGTGAGGGACTTGGGCCAGCTGGGTCGCAGTCTCTTCGAGCTTTTGTAGTACGTCCAGGCGGCGCAGCGGAAAGACGAAGTACGTTGCCGAGTCACTGAGGCGCTGCATGTGCTCGTCGAGCAGGAGGTATCCTGCGTCTGGGGTCCAACGCAAGGTTTCCAGGAGCTCGAAGTCTTGGTCCTTTCGGAGCATCTGCGCCTTCAGGAGGCACTCGTTGTACTCGTCTGCGGGGTCCGAGTCCCATAGGATGGCACTTCCCACGCTGTAGCGGGCGAGGCCCTGCTGACGATCCACGTGGACCGTGCGGATGGCAACATTGAACTGGGCGTGTCCTCCTGGTGCGAGGTAGCCGATAGCTCCGGTGTAGATGCCGCGTGGACAGGTCTCGAGCTCCGCGAGGAGGCGCATGGTGTGGACCTTGGGGGCACCGGTGATGGACGCGCAGGGAAAGAGCGCGCGCAGGATCTCGGTGCGGGACTCTCGAGTGCGACAGGTTACTGTGGAAGTCATCTGGAGCAGTGTGGGGTAGCGCTCGACGACACAAAGATCGCGGACAACGACCGAGCCGAGGTCAGCGACGTGTCCCATGTCATTGCGGAGCATGTCGACGATCATGACGTTCTCGGCTCGGTTTTTCTCCGACGCGGCGAGTTTTTGGGCCAAGACGTTGTCTTCCTCGAGCCAACGTCCGCGGGGCGAGGTGCCTTTCATGGGACGGCATGTGAGGATACCTCTAGAGAGATGGAAGAAGAGCTCCGGCGACAGCGAGCACAGGGCATGTTGGCCGAGGTCCAGGTAGGCGGCCCAGGGGGCTCGTTGCGCGGGGAGAAGCTGTCGGAAGAGGTCCCATGCAAGCCCATGGAACGGGGTTTCCATAGGGAACGTGTAGTTGACCTGGTAGGTGTCGCCCTGAGCGATGTGGTGTCGGATCCGCTCAACGGCGTGTCGGTAGCTTGAGAAGTCGATGGTTGGCTGCCAGGGGAGGTGCGGCCCCATTGGGGACAACGGGGCCAGCTCGGCGCACAGCTCGGGAGGGTTGTGGAGAGCAAAGAACGCGAGGGGCAGAGGACCGCGGGTTGGATGAACCCGAAGGGCGGGGTCGAAGGCTGGGGCGGCTTCGTAGCTGAGGAAACCGACGGCGAAGAGTCCTTGTTGCTCCACGGCGGCCTCGGCGCGTTCCAGCAACGGCAGGACCTCGGACATCCGATAGGTTTGGAGCACCTCGCGAGGGCTACGGAAAAGGAGGAAGGTTTCGCGCGTGTCATCGCGCAGGACAGCGGAAGGGGGTGTTTGGGCAGCGTGGTCAGAACAAGTCATAGGTTGGCCAGTTATGAACTCCGTTGACGACGTCCCACATCATTTTGTCGAGGTCGGGGTCGTTCTTTCGGGAGTTGACAATAGCGGCCCACACGAACCCGCTCTTGGTGCGGACCAGGATCGAGAAGGTCCCTGGCAAGCTGCCATTGTGCCACCAGTTCCCCGCTGCGTTGGTTGCCCAGCCGCACGCGTATCCCGGGTTGGCTGTGGAGCCCGTTGTCATGGACAGGATCGACGCAGGGGTGAGGATATCCGGCTTGGTCGGGGAGCCGTCGACGTGGACTCCGAAGCGCACGAGGTCGATAGGTTTCGCGATCCAACCCCCGTGGGCATCCATCCGTGCGACCTTCATGGTGTACGGACTGTTGCTATTGCCGTCGTAGTAGACAACTTCGTTGGCCTTGCGGTCGGCTCGTGTGTCGCCGCCGATCTGCATATCTGTCACGCCGCTTGGTGCGAGGACTGCATCTCGAACATAAGCTTCGTAGCTTTTACCCGACTCTTGCTCGATGACCCGGCCCAGCAGTTCGTATCCGAAGTTGGAATAGGCAAAGGAAGCGCCTGGAGAGCGATCGAGCGGTCGGTGGTCCAAGGTCCAGGAGATGAGGTCCGCTTGACTGAGTTGGGGGTTGGAGAACATGGGGTCGTTGGCATCGTTTTGCCAGCCACCTTCCGTGTGGCGCAGGAGGTGCGAGAGCCGCACGGAGGCGACGTAGGGTTTGTAGGGCTGGGAGCCGAACCTAGTTCCGAGGACTCCGGCGGGGCCGAAGACGGTGCGGGCTTCCTGGAAACTGGCCCCTTTGGTTTCGATCAGTCTGAAGAGGGCCGCCGAGGTAAGGGACTTGGAGACACTTGCGATGCGCCATCGGTGCTGCGTGTGGGCCAGCTCGCCTGCTGCCTTGTCAGCGAAACCGTAGGCTTTGGCGAAGACGAGGCGCCCGTCCTTTGCAATGGCCATGGACAGGCCGGGGATGTCGTATCTGGCCAGGAAGTTGTGGACGACGCTGTCGATGTGGGCGAGCTCATTGCCATGGCTC
>CAITRH010000627.1 GCA_903894755.1 uncultured delta proteobacterium | reverse complement strand
CGGATGGCGGGCTGGGAAAAAACGCTCGCTCCGTCCTGCGCTCCCCGCCGAAGCAATGATCAAGTCCCCACCGTTCGTGAGCGTTGCAGGCAGAATGCGCGCAGTCGGGTAATGCTTGTGACCGTGCAAGACGAGCATGGCACGCCCAAACGAATGCAATGTCGAAAGGGCCGTCCCCGCTCCCAGAGCCGTCATGGTGACCTCCTCCCGGTCCGCGTTGGCAAACACTGTGGGAAGAAGACTTCGCATCAGCCACCGGAGCAGAGGAGCCCCGTCCATGTCGATGGCTGCAACGTCCGTGAGAGGCGTCGGGATCAAGTGATGATGCAAGAGAAAGAGCACCGGAAGCGGCTTGGCCTCGGAAGGGAGCAGGGACGCCACATGGAGCAGGTCTTCATGGCGAATCAAGCCACCTGCCCCTACGTAGCCACGGGGAAGGAAGGTCGAGTCGTAGGCGATCACATGGGCTGGAAGCTTGTGGAAGGTTGCGGGGACCAGTTCGGCCAAGAACGGACGGTTGCAGCCGGCGACGAAGATCCTCGAGGGGTCGGCACGCTCCCGAAGGAGATCGAAAAGCTGCGTTCGGTGCGGTCCGAGGACTCCCAGCCGGCGTCGATCGTGGTTGCCTGGGAGAACCACCGCGGGGATGTTCGCCGCCTCCGCGGCCTCCGCCATGCGGTCGTAGAGCGCAAGGAAGGCTGCTGTGGCTTGCTCGGGGGGCTGGGTGGCCGAATCGAAAATGTCGCCGGTGAAGAGCAGAAGCGACGGGGGCCCGCGGGCATCGCGTTCCCTGGCCACCGCTGCGACGAGCGCGTCGAGGATCCGGGTGCCGCGGTCCGCGCGCATGTGCAGGTCGGAGAAATGCAATAGAAGGGGCATCGGCGGATGCGCACGCTAGCACTCGGAGCACTCGGGGGGGAACGCTACATCCCTGTTTCTGTCCCGCCGTGCCAATCTCACCCATCCTTTGCGGTCCGGTCGCGGAAACGACCCGTGGCCCCGCCACAGTCTCCTCATGGATGCGTTGCACATGGTCGTTCTCGCGACAACAGCAGTCGTGTTGGCGTTTTACCTGTCTTTGCAGTTCGTGTTTGTCCTGTCGTATGGTCGTCGTCCACCAGGGGCACGTGCCAGCCCCTTGCCGCGCGTGACGATCCTCAAGCCACTGGCAGGAAACGACGACGGTCTCGAGGACAACCTCGAATCGTTTGCGCAGCTCGATTACCCCTCCTTCGAGTTGCTCCTCGGAGTGGCACACGACTCGGACCCAGCGTTGCCCATCGCCCAAGCCTTTGTGCGTAGGCACCCCGAGATGGAAGCGAGGGTGGTACGGACCAACCCTGCGGCGGCATCGAACCCCAAGGTCGCGCAGCTTCTGGGCATGACCGGCACCGGCGAGGTGCTGCTCATTTCCGATTCCAACGTGCGGGTTGCACCCGACTACCTGCGTGTCGTCGCCCAGGGGCTCAGTGAGCCGGGGGTTGGCCTGGTCACCACGCTCTTTGCAGGGACAGGAGAGGAAACCATGGGGGCTGCGCTCGAGAATCTGCAGCTCGGAACGATGACCACGCCGGGCTTGCTTGCCGTGGATCTACTTAGCAGCCGCCCGCTGACAGTGGGGAAGTCGATGGCGATGTGGCGCGGCGACCTCGAACGCCTGGGAGGTTTTGGCCGTGTCGGAGACGTGCTTGCCGAGGATTACGTACTGGGGGGGCTGTTCCAGGAGGCGGGGCTGGGGGTGCGGGTCTTGCGCTACGTGGTCGAGAACCGCAACGTGGCATGCAGTGTGGCGCGCACACTGGAACGGCATGCGCGCTGGGCTAAGATGCGTCGGGCGCTCGTCCCGGCGGCGTTCCTTGCGGAACCGCTGATGTCCCCGCTGCTTGTCGCAACGGTGGGGGCGATCCTGTTGCGGTCGAAGGTGGCTTTTGGCGCGTGGGTTCTCTGTGCGGCCGTGCAAACCGTTGCAGCGATGCTCGACCTGCGTCTTCTGCGCGGACGGTCCCTGGCCTGGTACTGGGTCCCGCTGGAGATCGTGCGCACGTACCTCATTGCGTGGTGTTGGCTGTGTGCCTGCGTGAGCCGGCGCATCGATTGGCGTGGACATCCCTTTCTGATCTTGAAGGGGACGAGGCTCGTACCTGCGCGACCGAGCCTTCGACCGCGTGCTCGGGCCCTGGCGCAGCGTCTGCTCTTTCGCTGAGCGGCGCTCGTGGGGCCTCGTGGTCTACGTCGTAGGGAAGTCGCGCGGGTCGACGGCGGGCGGAATCTTGCTGATGTCGCGCTCTTGCGTGTGTCGCACGTCGACTGCGCGCACCATGAACACGACCCTTTCTGCCAGGTTGGTCGCGTGGTCTCCGATGCGTTCGAGGTACTTGGCAATGTTCTGAAACCGGATGGCTCGGGAGATGCACTTTGGGTCCTCCATCATGAGCGTGAGCAACCGGCGGAATACGTCCGCAAAGGCTTCGTCAAGGGCGTTGTCGCGTCGAATCACCTGTTCCGCCTGGTCGGTGTTGCCCTTCACGAACGCAGTCATGGCATCGGCCACCATGCCCTGGGCAATGTCTGCCATGCGAGGAATATCGACGAAAGGTACGAGGGGGGGGACTTCGTTGAGCTCAAGGACCCGCTCGCAGATGTGGACGCACAGATCACCGATGCGCTCGAGATCTGTCACGAACTTCAACGCGGTGGTGATGAAACGGAGATCGGAGGCGACGGGCGCACGACGGGCGACTAAACGCAGGCAGGCCTCGTCGATGTCGAGCTCGAGTCGATTGATCTGACCGTCGCAACCGATGGTTTCGCGTGCAAGGAGGTCGTTGCGCTCCGCAAGTGCCTGCACGCTGGACGCGATCATTCGCTGGACCTTCGCCCCCATCCGCAACAGGTTTTCGCGCAGCTTCCGAAGCTCCGCGTCGTATTCCTGGTCCGTGTGCTTCGCGGGCAACTCGAGGGTCTTTGGAAAGGACATTGGCTCCGAACATGCCACTCGACCACCACCGTGTGGCCTTTGGGTGACGATTTCGTTACGAAAGTTAGCCTCGACGGAGCGACGTCGAACGGGTGACCACACCTTGAGAACCGCAGGTTTCCCTCGACACGCCCCAAGGCCTTACCGCAACCAGATCTCCACACGGCGGTTGCGATCCCGATTGGCTTCCGTGTCGTTGGGGGCGACGGGCATTTTGTCACCGAACCCCTTCACCACAGTAGGGGTTACCCCGCGCAGCCGAATGGTCTTGGCAACGGCCTCGGCGCGCTGCCTCGACAGCTCGAGGTTCACCATGGGATCTCCCGTGCTGTCGGCGAACCCGAACAGAAGCACTTCCCTGCCGCGCTTTCCAGGATCGCTCAGCATGGCAATGAGCCGCTCGACGTCTTTCTGCGCGCGGGTCTCCAGCAACATGTTGCCGCTCTCGAAGCGGAAGTTCAGTGAGAGTCGGTGCGCCCCCTTGGTGACAGCTGCATAATCTGGAGGACAACCATTGCACACGGAGTCGGACGGCTCGGCGTTGGGAGTCATGCTGACGAACCCGATCTTTTCCACCACCGCTTGGCCCTCTGCGGATTCTGCGAAGTCGGCGAATTCGATGGCCCAAACGGCCTTGGGGCTGGAAGATGTGTAGAGAAACAGGCGTCGCGACAGCGCGTAGTCTTCGGTACGGACGGTGAGCACGGTAGGCAGCAGCGGTAATTGATTAGCGTCCAGTCCGAAGTGTTGTCGACCTGAGCGGAGGGACACGCAGAAAAAAAAAAGACCGGTGCGCGAACCCTTTTTTGCGTTGGCAGCGTCTAATCGTCAAATGCAAACGTTTCAACTACCGCCAGCGTTGGACGCATTCAGCCGGGAGCAGTTTATGGACCTGGTCTATCGGATGGCCGAGCTCATTAAAGAGCAGCAGGCGGAGCTCG
>CAITRH010000626.1 GCA_903894755.1 uncultured delta proteobacterium | reverse complement strand
GCGTGTCAAGGTGCGCACGCCATCTAAAATGGATAATCGCCCGATCGCCGTTCAGAAGTTGACTAATGGATGCGCTTGCGTGTCCAAAAACCTCGGATTAACGGAGCTCAGCGGGCGCGATATGGCCAATTCTGCACCCGCTGTAATAAGCCAGCACGCCCCTGCTCCTGCAAAGGGCCAGGGCGGCGTCCCCATACAATCCGGGACGGCCGCCCACGACCATAACAGATTGCAGACTTTGCATCGGCGCCATCCCAAGTTCGGCGCCGAATTCTAGCGCCACGACGATGGCTTCGACGGTATCCAAGCCCTTGGGGGTAATCTTGGATCGGAGGACAAGATCGGCGAATGCGATCATTTCGGTCAGTGTACGGAGCACCAAACCTTGGTAACTGGGCGCAGATGTGCGGGCCATCGCCTGATGGTTGGCGACGACTATTGCGTTTGATTCGGGCTCTCGGCTTACAATGTTCATCACTCTGTCTCCTCAACTCCATGGTCACGATCCATGCGAAACCGCTCATCCGTCGTATCCCACGACGGGATCTCGTCACGCCAGTCGGGGGCGTACCAGTCCATCGGTTCGAACCTTTAAGCAGCACTTACTAGTTGCGTTTGCGTCATCACATACCTCCACTGTCTACTGTCGTCTCAGCTTCAAGGGTGCCGAGCTGCCATTGTGCCGCTACCAAAAAAGTGCCAGCTCATCGCAGGACCCCGCTGGCGAGGGCTCGGAGTGCCAGTGGGGGAAGGAAACAGACCCCCACCGTACCCCGCGAGTTCTAGGCCGCGGCCTCGTCCTCGTCGTCGTCTTCGGACTCTTCGTCGTCTTCGACGGGATCGGGCTCGTAGGTGGCTGCTGCGGCAATGTAGTCGAGGTCAGGGCCCGCCTCTGACCAGGTTTCAGGGGTGTTGTCCTCGTCTTCGAGGCACACTGCCAGTGACGAGGCTTCGCCCATCGTCTCCAACGCCTCCACCGCCTTCTGCAGGCGCGCCAAGCGCTTCGAGCCGAAGAGGTCCCATTGCGAGGTCCAGTCCTCGGGCTTCGCGAGCTTCTTGGCCGCGGCAAACAGCGGGGACGCTGCCACCTTGGCTGCGATCCCGAGCTCCAAGCTCGGAGCCGCTTTCCACGCCAGCAGCGCAGCGAGCACCGGCCCCATGCAGGCTGCGAAGGCGGTCAGCGTCTTCGCGTACTTCACCAGGTCGCGGCTCTCGATCGCCTCGCCGAAGGCGAGGATGTCCGCGGCCACCTTGGACCATGCCTTTGGGGCCTTGCGCAACCAATTGATGTCCGCCTCTACGTACTCCCGCACGTCTTCCACTGCTGATGTCGTCGTCGTCGTCGTCATGGTCATCTCCACCGCGGCTCCGTGCCGCGTTCTTGATGACCAGGAGCTTAGGCGCGACTAAGATGCTAGTCAAGTGCCGTGAAGTTTTTTTTAGTCAGGTGACCGCAACTGAAGCGTAGAGAGGGGGAGACGCCCTGGTCGAGCGCGCCGAGCGCGGCACCTGCAGCTGCGCGCAGTCGTCCACCGGATGGGGCCCGTTTTCTGCGGGGTTTTGTCACCCTACCCCTCTAATGTTTTCGACAATCTTCCGTCTAGGCCGCTAGATCTACGAGAACGTCAATAGGGCTTGACACTATTGGTGCCGTGTTTATATTCATCGGCATGAATGCACGCGACGTCATCCGACGGCTACTCTCCCTCGGTGCTGTTCGTGTGCGACAGCGCGGCTCGCACATTGTCTTCCGTAGCCCGTGCGGGCGGTGCACCACCGTCGTTCCCGACCACGGCGGCGAGGACATCGGCAAGGGGCTACTCCGGAAAATCGAACGCGATATGACCCCTTGTTTCGGGGAAGGATGGCTGCTTTCATGAATCGATACACTGTTGTCTACGAACGCGATGAGGACGACTGGTGGGTGGTCAGCATCCCCGACGTACCCGGCTGCCATACGCAGGGCCGAACCCTCCCATCCGCCGAAAAACGGATCCGTGAGGCACTGGCTGCATCCCTCGATGCCACGGACGAGGAAGCCGAGCGACTGGCCCAGGAGGCCGTCCTCGTAGGGGATGTGAGATTGCCGGCCGAAGCACGGCGACTCCTCGATCAATATGCCGATGCGCGGCACGAGGCGGAGGGGCGGTCTGCACTCGCACAAGACGCGCTCCAGGCAGTGGCGGTGGCGCTTACGCAGACCGTGGGGCTGAGCCTGCGTGACGCCGGCCAGCTCATTGGCCTCTCGCAAGAGCGCATCCGCCAAGTGCTAGAGCGCCCGTGCCCCCTGACCGCCGAAGAAAGATCGCCCCATGCGAACAGCTAGCGGCGTCCTGACTATCTTCCTAGATGCTTCTTCGCTGACGTCTTGCCCCGTGGGGATGGGCCGCGAGCCAGCCATCGTTTGACCAGGACGATAGCTTCATCGCGGAAGTGCCCGACGAACTGGTCCGCGGGCATGTTCGCGAGTTCCCCCATGGTGGCCCAACGGACTTCGTCGTGGTTGTGCGACATCGGCTCGACCGTGCCGACCCGCTCGCATAGGAAACGGATTCCCGGGATGAAAGCCTCGTCGGGTTCTCGAATCTCATAGAAGCAATGCATGTCTTCGATGGTGCGGACTTCGAGTCCCATCTCAAGTCGAAAGTGGCGTTCAACCCCGGTAGCGAACCGCTCGGCCCGCGCGAGCTGTCCCCCGCAGCCTTCCCAGAGTCCCGGGAAGAGGCGACGATGGCGAGTGCGATGTGCGATCATGACCCGCGGACCGGCATTGTGCCCGGTGTCGATACAGACCCCCGCAACGTGGACCTCAGGGGTCTCTCGAAGCCGCTCCCGCGCCACGAACTTCGAAGCGATCTCCTTGGTCACCCACACACGCACGTCGTCTGGCACGCCGGTCAGCCTGCGCGTCTGCCATACGAAGACCTCGGGTTGGTTCGTGGGCGGGGCGGGGAAGTCGTCGGCATCGATAACGATCCCGTATGGACGCGCGACGTCGCATAGTCGGGCGCACTTGTTGATGTTGGCGCCGACGAAGTCATCACGGAATGGCTTGACAGTACCACGCACGATGCCCCAACCGAGTTCTAGTTCGGTCTGGTGCCCCACTCGGCCCGCGAACTCGGTACAGAGGTCCATGAACCTGGCGTTCGTGATCCGGACGGTCGTCAAGGCCGAGCCCAACACATCCCCCGCGCAGATGGGTGCGTCGCCGTCGAGGCGGTGGACGATCATCGCGCCGTCGCCGAGGCACTTTACGAAGTCATTCCGGAAGACCTCGCGGGCTAGATCCATGAAGGACCCGACGAACTCATGCAGGTGAGCAAATACTTCGGTGTCCGACGACCATCGGGTGAACCCTCGAATGTCCATAAACAAGATCAGGGCTTCGACGTCCATGCTTCCTCCGTGTGGATCAGCATAGCTCACCCCCGTGCTACGGTCCCCGATATCGACCACCCGCAGCCCTAGCGTAGCGACCGCCAGCCGCCGCAGACCCTAGGCTTGTCGTGGCGCCATGTATGATGTATACTCGACACATGGCAACATGTGGGATCACGGTTCAATTCTCATCGGATGTTATCGATGCGATGGCACGAACCAATACCAACCTGGAGCAGGTTGCGGAGCATCAGAAGGCGATCGTTGGCCTTATGAAAGAGACCGCTAGCTTACTTACCAAACTTTTTGACCGCCCGCTCCAGGCTGTCGAGAGCGGTTTGGACTTTGCGCCCATCGTCGCCACGAAGCTCAGCGTAGATTTGGAATGCCCAGCATGCAAAAAGGAGAACGAAGTTCTCGTAGAGAACATGCGCCCCGGCGCGAGCTGGGGCTGTTGACTTGACATTTAGTAGCTCGGTCCTATGGTCGCGGAGTCAATGGTAGCTCAGCACGCTTTGAAGCTGAGACACGAGAATCCTCCTGGTCCCGAGCGCGCAGTTCATATGTGCGCGCGGTGTTTTAGTTCCCCACGATCACGAGCCTACGGTCCCCGATATCGACCACCCGCAGCCATAGCGTAGCGAGGATATCGGGGCGTCGCACCAGCCTCCTGATCTCCTCGGCACACGGCCAGCACCACTCAGCCCACGAGCTCGAATTGCAGCGGGAGACACGACGACGAGCGAGATCCCCATCGCTTCTCCTGCCCGTAGCGCCATGCATGTCGACGTCGTCCCGAAGGCCTCGCCGAGCTCTCGCCACGCCGTGACCCCCAGTGCGTTCACCATCCGTTGGAATGCCATCCGAGGGGCAATCAACGCCGCAGCGAGCTGGTTGACCTGCTCCTCGATCCTCGGATCCACGACGTGGCGCATGTGCCACTCCGCGATCTCGTGGGCTAGGGCGAACCTCTGGCGCTCGCGAGAAATGCCGTAGCGGACTCGGATGTGATCGTCCACGCGGACTCCGTCCACTCCGATATGTCGCGCAGGTTCGACGGTCAGTCCGAGCCCCGCGGCGAGGTGTAGCATCGGCGCAGGCTCGCTCGCATTCAGCCCCGCCAGTTCGAAAAGGTCGCGCTGCTCGGTATCCATCAAAACTCGTCGCCATCAAACTGCGGCCCTTTTACCTCACGCCCCATTCTCCGCGTGCGCCGTGCACTGGCCTCGGCTTGGATCATTTCTAGCCACTCCTTTGCGGGGAAATCCGTATCGGACTTGAACACCATCTTACTTACGAACTCGATGGCATCGGGGTCGAGTCCCACGTCGCGCGCCGCCTGCAGTGCAGCTGGGCGGTTAGGGTAGCGATCGTCGTACTCCACCACTGGCTCGGCACGGGGGGATGTTTGCCCTAGACCAGAGTCTCCTTCGCCTGTCGCCAGCCAAGCGAACGGGACTTCCGCGCCTTGCGCTATTGCGAGCAACGTTGAAAGCCGGACATCGGCAGCTTTCTCGGACAGTAGCAGGCCGATATGGCTCTCTGATTTGAGCCCTGCACGACGCGCGAGTTCTCGTTGGCTCCACCCTCTTGTGCTTAGTATTAGGAGAATTCGACTGGGCATGTTCGACATGCCTCCATTATGGCGCGAGCGACTAACGCGCTCATCGCCTAAATTGACTATACGACTAGCCGAAGGCTTGACTAACGCGTTGCTCGCGCCTAGCATGTTAGGCATGTCGACTCCGCTAAGAGACAGGTTGCGCGTGTTACGTAAACGATCTGGGTTGAGCCAGCGTGGAGTGGATTCCAGAACTGGGTTGACTCAGGGGCACTACACGCAGATCGAAAATGGTCTTGTGCTTCGGATCTCGGCAGTTACCGCTGTAAAACTGGCTCGAGCGCTTTGCTGCGACGTGGACTGGCTGATCACTGGAGACTCCTCACCACCATCGCCAGCAGACGCTGGCGCACCAGATCCCGAACCTGCGGAGGAGCCGCCAGTAGAGCGCCCACCACGACCCTCACGGCGTCGAGGTCCTCGTCCCGCAGCAGCGTAACCGTCTCTCGTAGCGTCTCTCGGAGGTTGGTGTGTCTTTGCATGCGAAAAACAGTGGTGCCGGTTGCGGCGCTACGACAGGCCGGCTTACGTCGAAAATCCGGCCTGTATCCGACTTGCGCCATAAGTCGCGACGCGCCGCGTCCAAGTTCTTTGGGCTTGTCGTCGCGTCATCTGGCTCTGTTGCCTCCGCTGCTCGCCACCTTGGCGTCTCCGAGCGGCAGGTAACGCGGTGGATGGATCCTGACCACGAAGCCGCACTCACCCTGGGGGATATGCTCGCACTCCCAGTCGCCCAGTGCAACCAGCTCCTCGACATGGCCCGGGCGCACCGCGAGCGGGACGTTGCCAGCGCCCACGAGGATCCTATGCGCAGAGGGGCCGCGCTCCTCGCGGCTGCTGCTGAGGCGTTCAAAGCGGTCACTGCCAACAACCCCCGCGCGGCTGCCAAGGCACTGCGCAACCTCGAAGACGCAGCCGCTCGCGCTGCACTCGACCTCGTACCTGACTCTTCCCGCACACCGAAGGAATGAATATGCAACCAGAGAACACACAGATCGAGATCTACAAGACCGAGACCGTATCCATCCCCGTCCGCTTCGTCGAATGGCAGGTGGCAGCATGAGCGCGAACCCTACAACGCTTGCTCTCTACTTCGACGACACCCCCGTCCGCGTTCGCGGCGAATCGCTCAATCTAACCGATGAGTGGAAAGCCGCTGGCTCCGATTCGTCCAAAGCACCAGCGCAATGGCTCAGATCTGCGCAAGCCGTAGAATTGAAGCAACATTTGCATGATGTGGGAATTTCACACATCACGCGGTCTGTCGTTCCTGAGAAAGGCAGCGCGAAAGGCGGAACGGACGGAGGAGGCGGAACGTGGGCCCATTGGCACCTGGCCATGGCTTATGCGAAATACCTTTCGCCCGCGTTCCACGTGAAGTGCAACGAAATCGTCCGCGCCCACATGGAGGGACTCCGTGGTGTCCCGGCGGCACCTTCCCTTCCCGACCCCCGCGTCGACCAGCTGATCGCCGCCGTCGCTTCCTTGGCTCAAGCCCAGGCAGAAGACCGCGCCATGGTTCGCGAGCGCGAAGCCCAATTCGAAGCCCGGTTCGAAGCCCGCATCCTCGAAGCCAAGGCCAAGGACCCACGCGTCGCTGTCGTCGACTTTGAAGGCTCCCTCGAAGTCTGCGACGCTGAACACATGTCACTGTCACATAATAACTTATCGTTTTGGTGCAGCGGACCTTGGATGGATGACGTAGTTCCAAGCGGGATGCGTAAGCTGAGACTCGATGTTCAGTGAGGCTCGTACCTGTGGACTCACCTTG
>CAITRH010000625.1 GCA_903894755.1 uncultured delta proteobacterium | reverse complement strand
CAGAGGCGTTGCGTAGTATCGATTTCGAGCGGCGTTCGCCGGCGTTCTCGTGGCTTGCTCTCTTGGCGCTCGTTCTCGGACGAGCGGTTTTTGGGCGGGCTACTAGGTTCGGGTGGCTTTCCCTCGCCCTTCGCAGGCTTCTGTCCCTTGAGCACGGCAATTTCTTTGCGCAACTGCGCGTTTTCCTCACGCAGTTGCTGCAATTCCTTCGTTTGGGCCTGGATGATGTTCAACAGCTGGACGATGCAATGACGCACGCCGACCGGGAGCCCATCGAGCGGAATCGGCAATTGTAGCGGGGACACGGGTTCTGTCATGGGTTGTGCCTGCGCTCCTACCTAGGGCCCGCGTGGCCTGGGTCAAGCCCCCAAATCAACCTACGTCGCATGTGTGCATCCCCTGGACTCGATGGGCCAATACGGCTGACCCCCGGATAGATGAGAGGATACCAGATCCGGGCTATCTTTGGCGTGTGCACCCAGCCAGCCGTCTCTGGCGTACACCTCAGTATGACCACGACGCAGGTTTGGTTGTAACGTAGGCGCATGACCGTGGCCGTGGTCACTGGAGCGGGAAGCGGCATTGGGGAAGCTGCGGCGCTCCGTCTTGCCCGCCGAGGTTGCGACGTCGTGCTCGTTGGACGTCGCGCCGATCGCCTCGAACAGACCGCAGAGAGGGCGCGTCTCTTAGGGACCAAAGCATTGGTTTGCCCGTGCGACGTCGCCTCGGAAGAACAGGTCGAAGCGATGGCAGCGTCGGTGGTCAAAGACCTGGGGCCGCCGCGGCTCGTGGTGCATAGCGCGGGAGTGGTCGCGCGCGTCCCCGTCGGCTCGATGACCAAGAGCGACTGGGATACGGTCATTGGGGTCAACTTGACCGGGGTTTTCCTAGTGACCCGCGCGTTTCTCCCCGTCATGCTCGCGGCCCGGGCGGGACGGTTCGTGGCGGTGGCGAGCATCTCGTCGACACAGGGCACGCCGGCATTGAGCGCGTATTGCGCGTCCAAGTGGGGAGTGGTGGGCTTCGTCAAGGCCCTCGCCGAGGAGCTGCGCGGGACTGGCCTTCAGTCGCTCGCCGTGCTTCCAGGTTCGGTCGATACGCCGATGTTAGCGGGGAGCGGGTTCAAACCGCAGATGAGCGCCGACGACGTGGCGGGACTCATCGTGTATGCGGGGCTCGACGCTGCGGACGCGATGAACGGCAGCTGTATCGAGCTGTTCGGTCCCTAAGGCCTAGTCGCTGAACCACTTGCGGAGGCTATCGAGCCAGCTCGTGGCGGGTTCGGTTCCTTGCTCGGGCATCCACTCGAGCGGAGCGAACGTGGCATGGGTCACAGCCTCGACCAGCGGCAAGATCTGGCGCTCGAGGAGTCGTCGCTCCCGTCCCTCGAGCCCGCGGATATAAATGTTGAGCTCCTCGATAAAGTAATCCGAGACGTCCCCGAGCACGTCGAGCGGCACGCTGACCACCATAGTCACGTCTTTTTCGAGCTGTCGTTGCAGGACACCTTCCGCTAGGGGCCGAAATGTCGCAGCGAGCTTGTCGCGCACGTCGCTGTCGCCTTGCGTGTCGATGAGAAACGTGAGGGTCAAATAGCCCCCGTCGCCGCGCACAAACGACGCGACCTTCATCACCCCTTCTGCGGCCCCCAGGCGAAAGCCCGCGAAGGCGACCATGCGCTCGTCTCCCTTGAGCAAAACCAGTGTTCTTTTGGCGTCGATGGAGTTCTTCATGGGTAGCGATGGCGCGATGCTACCCCGGAGCGAGCCGCGAAGCTCTTGTCCTTGGCGTCGACCCCCGATACGTTCCTCAAGACCGATGCGTCCTCTCGTACTGCTTTCGAACGATGACGGCTATGCAAGCCGCGGGATCCAGGCGTTGCGTAAGGCTTTGGCGGTTCATGCCGACGTGGTCGTGGTGGCTCCCGAGACGGAGCAGAGCGCGACGAGCCACGCGCTGAGCCTCCATCGTCCGCTGCGTCTCCGGAGGGTCGAGGAAGGGCTTTTTGCGATGGACGGCACTCCTGCCGACTGCGTTTACGTGGCGCTCCACGCCGGCGACCGCATCGTTCCACGGCGTCCCGACCTCGTGATGTCTGGGATCAACCACGGCATGAACCTCGGTCGGGACGCGTTCTACTCGGGGACTGTGGCGGCCGCGCGCGAGGGGGCACTTCGAGGGATCCCTGCGGTGGCCTCCAGTGCGTGGGTGACCGTCGACTTTGCCAAAGCCGCCGAGCTATCAGTACGCATCGCCCTAGCCTTGCTCGAGGAGCGAGCCGAAGGTCCCGTGCCCGTGCCCACCTTGCTCAACGTCAACTTTCCAAAAGACTGGACCGGTGGCCTTCGCTCGACCCGGCTTGGCGCTCGCATTTACGAAGACGTCATCGACTTTCGTCGTGACCCCCGCGGACGCGAGTATCTTTGGCTTGGCGGCCCTGGGGTTTGGCACGAGCACGAGGCTGCGAGCGATACGGATGCCTACGACCAAGGGGTCGCGTCGATCACACCGCTCATCTTGGATCTGACGGACGTCGCAGGTGCGCCTCTGGCCTCTAGGGTGGCGCTACGTGCCATGCAAGAACACTCATGAAACTGGGGATTCAGACCATGCCTTCAAAGGAAAAGCATTCGACCACGGCTCGAACCGGTGGGCTACGGAGCCCTGCAAAGCCAAGCCGCGCCGAGCCAAAGCACACTCGTCCAGTGCGCCCGGTCGGCGTTCGGACCCCTATCCAGCCGCTCATTCAGACCGGCACCATCGAGGCGCTGGCCTTTGTCAAGTCGCTCATTCGGGATGTCCCAGATTTTCCGAAGCCAGGCGTCGTGTTCAAAGACATCACGACCCTGCTGGCAAGCCCGCGGGCGTTTCATATCGTGCTCGACGGTCTTGCCGAGCGCTTCATCGGCGAGCACATCGATGCCATCGTGGGGATCGAGGCGCGCGGGTTCATCTTCGGTGGCGCCCTCGCCGCACGTCTCAACGCAAGCTTTGTCCCCGCCCGTAAACCCGGAAAGCTCCCCGCGGCCGTCGACCAGGTGAGCTACGAGACCGAATACAGCTCCGCTACGCTCGAAATGCACAAAGACTCGCTCCGCGAAGAGGGACGGGTCCTTGTGGTGGACGACGTACTTGCCACAGGCGGGACCGCCTGGGCGGCCGCCGAGCTTGTCCGCAAACAACGCGCCTACGTCATTGGCTACGCGTTCGTTGTCGAGCTGGGCTTTCTAGGTGGACGCGAGCGACTCTTGCCCATCCGGGTCGAGAGCATCCTGGCGTATTGACCACGGCGCAGACCTCACCCCGACCTCACCCCGACCTCACCCCGACCTCACCCCCAACCCCCTCTCCCTCGACATTGTCCTT
>CAITRH010000624.1 GCA_903894755.1 uncultured delta proteobacterium | reverse complement strand
TTCGGCGCTCTTTGCTACGAGCGGCTGCGCGGGGTGCTCCTCACGACCCCTGTGGTCAAGGACCTGCACCTCGCTGTCGCGGGGCTCCTTCTCTTGCTCATCGTGCTGTTCCTTCCAGCGGGGGCCATTGGCGCCCTGCGGAGGCGGCTGCCTGCGCTGGCAAAGGTGCTGCCGTGACAGCGGTTCTGGAGGTGCGAGGGGTAGGGGTTTCCTTCGGAGGGCTCGCCGCACTGCGCGACGTGACCTTTGTGCTGCCGCGCGCGGCGATCCACGGGGTGATCGGGCCGAACGGTGCGGGGAAGACCACCCTGTTCAACGTGCTTGGCGGCGTGATCCCGCCGGATGCGGGGCGGGTGAGTTTCCTTGGCGAAGACATCACCGGCCTTCCGCCGTATCGCATTGCGCGCCTAGGGCTTGCCCGCACCTACCAGATTGTCCGTCCCCTGGGAGAGCTGACCGTGCTCGAGAACGCCATGGTTGGCGCCTTCTTCGGACGCCACCAGCTTGCCGGGGCGAAGGCCAAAGCGCGCGTTGCCGAGACGTTGCATCGGATCGGTCTTGGCGATCGGTTGGAGCAGACGGCGGTCACACTGAACCTCGCCCAGAAGAAGCGCCTGGAGCTTGGTCGAGCGCTTGCAGCCGATCCCCACCTGCTGCTTCTCGACGAGGTGCTTGCGGGGCTCAATCCGACCGAGGTGACGCGCATGCTGGGTACGCTCCGGGGTATCCGCGATGACGGGGTGGCGATCCTGATGATCGAACATGTGATGCGGGCCATCATGGGGGTGTCGGACCACGTGCTGGTGCTCGACGCGGGGGCTTTGCTTGCGGAGGGGAGTCCCGCCGAGATTGCAAAGGACCCCCGTGTGATCGATGCCTACCTTGGCAAGGCGGATCCTGGAACTTCGAGGCGTGACAGCGGGGTACGGAGAAGTGACCGTGCTGCATGACGTCAGCCTGACCGTTGCAAAGGGGCGGCTCACGTCGCTTGTTGGGGTGAACGGAGCTGGCAAGACGACGCTTCTGCGGACAGCGGCCGGACTGGTGATGCCTGCCGAGGGGCGCGTTTTCTTTCGGGGCGAGGACGTCACACGGGAGCCAGCGCACGCGCGGGCAAGGAGGGGGATCGCGCTTGTACCGGAGGGGCGGCAGCTGTTTGCATCGATGACGGTGCGCGAGAATTTGGAACTGGGCGCCACGCCTCTTCGAGGCAAGCCTGACGAGATCGCGCACAACCTTGCACGAGCGTTCGAGCTGTTTCCACGGCTTCAGGAGCGGGAGCAGCAGCGTGCTGGGACGTTGAGCGGAGGGGAACAGCAAATGGTGGCCGTGGCGCGAGGGCTGATGGCGAGTCCTGCGGTGTTGATGTTCGATGAGCTGTCTCTTGGCCTTTCGCCGACCCTGACGCGGAGCCTGTTCGAGACACTGCGGACTCTCAAGGCTGCGGGGCAGACGATGCTGCTGGTTGAACAGAACGTGCATCTCGCCCTTGCTGCGAGCGATGACGCGTATGTGTTGTCCGAAGGGAGGATCTCCGGCCGCCGAGATTGCGGCGCATCCAGAGGTCCAGCAGGCGCTCCTTGGTTTGTCGCGGTCACGTAGGCATGAGAAAGCCCGTGACGAAGCGGGCCATTGAGTATGAAATGTTATTGGGGCCCCCTGCTGGGGCGCAGAGGGCGATCCAAGACGCGGAGGCCTATCGCCTCGGCTACGTGGGAGGGGCCTATGGACGGGGTCCCTTCCAGATCAGCCAGCGTCCGGGCAACACGCAATACCTTGCTGTACGCCCTTGCAGAGAGCGACAGACGGTCCACTGCTGCACCTAGAAGTGCTGCACCTTGCGCGCAGAGTCGTGTCACCCTGTCGAGATCGCGAACCGCAAGGGCTCCGTTCGTCCCCGCGCTCACTTCGCCCGCTATAAACCTCGCCCGCTGCACTTCGCGCGCAGCCTCCACCCGCACCAACACGTCCCGCGACGACTCCCCTGGAACTCTCCCCTGCAACGCTCCTACTGTCACCGGCCCCAACACTACGTGCAAATCTATGCGATCCACCACCGGTCCACTGAGACGCGCTCGGTAGGCCCGTACCCGATCGGGACTGCAACCGCAGCGATCCGTCCCATCCCCAAGATACCCGCATGCGCACGGGTTCATTGCACACACTAGGAGCGGACGCGCTGGGAATGTCGCCTTGGCGTGCGCCCGCGAGATGGTCACCACGCCGTCCTCGAGCGGCTGCCGAAGCGCTTCGAGCGCCCCGCGACGGAACTCCGAGAACTCGTCCAAAAACAGAACTCCATGGTGCGCCAGGCTCACCTCCCCGGGACGCGCTTGATCGCCACCTCCCACAAGCCCTACTTCGCTCACCGTGTGGTGAGGGGCGCGGAAAGGACGCTCGCGGGTGAGTGTGCGGATCGCTCCGAGCAGTCCCGCCACACTGTGGATCGCTGTCACCTCCAGCGCCTCGTGAGGCAATAGCGGTGGCAGGATACTGGGAATCCTTCGCGCAAGCATGGTCTTGCCCGCGCCTGGCGGACCAATGAGAAGCAGGTTGTGTCCTCCTGCAGCAGCGACTTCGAGGGCGCGACGAGCGGACGGTTGCCCGCGGACTTCGTGCAGATCGTCGCAGAGTTCGTCGTGTTTGCAGACCATAGGAGTGGCTTGGGCGCGGGGAAGCTGGCGATCACCTCGAAGCGCATCGACCAACTCTTTCAGCGAGCCGGCCGTGCGCACGTCCATGCCTTCCACTAGGGCAGCTTCGGCCTCGTTGACGCGCGGAACAATGGCGCGTTTGAGTCCTTGTTTGCGGGCTCCTAGAAGCTGCGGAAGAACGCCTCGTATGGCATGGACAGTCCCTGTGAGCGACAGCTCTCCCAGCACGAGAAGTCCGTCAAGGGACTCGGTGGGGACCGCATGCAGTGCGGCCAACGTTGCAGCAGCGATAGCCAAGTCGAAGCCGTTTCCGCTCTTTTTCAGATCGGCCGGGGCCAGGTTGACCACGATGCGGCAGTCGCATATATCGATCCCGACCTGCATGAGGGCGCTGCGAACACGGACACGGCTCTCGCGAACTGCGGCCTCGGCGAGACCTACGAGATCGAAGTGAGGAACCCCTCGGCTCGCTTCAACCTCGACACGAACCGGATGGGCATCGAGCCCTACGAGAGCGGAGCTAACGGCGGTGGCAAGCATGTCTTCCCTTGGAGCGAGCCCTATGCCAGCAAGCTGACCTTGAAACGCTTACCGTTTTCCGTGGTTCCGGGTGGTCCGGACAGAACATGCCATGGCCTGGACAGCCCATCGCACCCAACGTGGTGAGAGGCGCCTCGGATGCACCACGCCACCCCGAGGCGGCAAAATGAGCTTGACCGCACAGGACTGTAGCGTTTCCTTGTGGTTGGCCTTGTAGACCACGGCCATACCGCCTTGGCCCAGCACACTTTCGTGGAGGTAGCGTCCACCGATCACGTCTCCCACCTTCACAACGGACATGGGCGACTGCCATACCACCCCCTTACGATGCCTCGGCGATGATCAGGCGCAGCCGTCCCATCGCGCGTGCATCCAGGGCCATCCCTCTGGAAACGCACGAATGCGGGCCGAGAGCTCGTCGTTGATGCGGCCTAGCAGCACCGCTTCATCCCCTGGCTGCAGGTCCGAGGTCGCGATCCTTGTTGCAGTCACGACCTGTCCACTCGAGTCCACGGTTCCAACCACCACGGATGCGCGGGTGCGCAATGCAATGCGTGCAGGTCCAAGAGGGGTGAGGCCAGGGATCCCAAGAAACGGCACCGCAAGACTGGGGACACGCCCCGTCAGGTCCATCGGGATTCCCAGCACCTCGCGCCGTTTGAGTACGCGCAGGATAGCCATTGGAGCTCCACGATGTCCTCTGTAGATAGCGGCGACACCTCGACTGTCGCGCAGCTGGTGGTAAAGACGTGTAAACCGCGGATCGTAGCTCTCGCGAGCCAGCGCGGTAAGAGGAATCCCAGCTGCAACCAGCGTTGCGGCAACGTCCTCCCAGGCGCCGAGGTGGGCCGACACGAACAGCACGCCGTGTCCTTCGGCCCGTGCCGTCTCCAAGATTTGCTGGGCATCCTGGGCCAACGCGGGGAGCTTCCCTGGTTTGCGCAAGAGGGTTGCGACCACGTTGCCAAGCTCGCCACCGAGCCTGACGAAAGACCGTCGTGCAAGCCCGGACGCGTCGGGGAAAACCCTGGCGACGTTGCCGATGGCGAGACGGCGTGTGGCGGGGAGCACGATCCACGCGAGGGCTCCTAGGCACTGTCCGAGGGCACGGAGCCAGGGGCGAGGAAGCGGCAGGCAGCTCCAGAGAACCACGCGCGCCAGAGCATAGATCACGTGGTTTTTCCAGCGCTGTCCGAGGCTCCAGTGTCCCCCCTCGCGAAGATCGCGCCCCCTGCTTGTTTCAACCGCGTTGGACTTCTCGATCACGTGGCGAGCCTAGCTGTCATGTCGAGCTTGACCCAAGCATCCTGTCGGTTAGGGTGGCCGCATGATTTCGGCGGTTGTCCCTGGTTTTCAGTCTCCTGTCCTGCGGGGGACCGCTTGAACGTGGCTCCAGGCGACCTTCTGGCCGCCGCCGCCGCGACGTTCCTCGGCTCGCTGTTTGCCGCGGGAGACGCCGCTCTTCATGCCCTTGCGGCGCCACGTCTTCAGGTGCTCACGGGCGAGGAGAGTGGACGAGGCGCGTGTTTTCGGCGCTATGCGAGCGATCCGGTGCGCATCGTGTCGCGGTGGCTGGTGGGACGGGTGGTGTGCATCAGTCTTGCTGCGGCGCTGATCCACGACGTTGCCGAACGTCGCCAGCCCACCGGGTTTGGGCCGATGGTCGCGGTCCTTGCGGTGGTCGCGACGTATGGCACGTTCGCAGAGGTTGGGGCCACGTTTGCCCGGCGACGTCCCGAATTCGTGGGGGCCCTTGCCCTTCGGTTTCTTCAACCGCTCGAGTGGATCCTGCTCCCCCTTGCCGCGCCTCTTGCGATGCTGGGGCGCTTTGTCGCCGATCGCCTTCCCCTCACTCGCACCGTGGATGCGCGGACGGCGGAGACTGAGGTCGAGTGGATCGTCGCGGAAGGCGAAAAGGCTGGGGCGATTGGCAACGAGCCCGCCGAAATGATTCGCAAGGTTCTCGACTTCAAGGACCTAACGGCGCGCGAGGTGATGGTCCCGCGTCGTCTCACCCAGGGGATCGAGCTTGGGACCTCGCTCGATCGGGTGTTCGAGATTGTCTCGACCGAAGGGCACTCGCGTTATCCAGTGTACCGTGGGTCGCTCGACAACGTGGTGGGTCTGCTTTACGCAAAGGACCTTTTTGCAGTGGTACGAGACAAGCTTCTTGGCACCACACGACTTGCGGATCTCCTGCGGACCCCGGTGTTTTTCGTCTCGGAGACCCAGCCTGTCGCAAAGATCCTTCCAGAGATGCAGGTACGTCGACTGCACCTTGCGATCGTGGTTGACGAATTCGGGGGGACCAGCGGTCTCATCACACTCGAGGACATAGTCGAGGAAATTGTTGGCGACATACGTGATGAGTACGACACGGAGGCGCAGATCAAGCAGATAGGAGACGGACACTTGGTGGTGGACGCTGCCGTGTCTCTTACGGACCTTGGAAATCACCTTGGACGGCGTCTTCCCGCCGACGCGGGGTTTGAGTCGCTTGGAGGGCTGATCGTGCATCGAGCGGGACGGGTTCCGTTGGTGGGGGCGATTTTATCGATTGACGGGCTCAAGTTGATTGTGCGGGAGGCCGATGAGCGGCGGGTGGTCAAAGTCGAGATCGTCGTAGAGCACTCGATACCGGAGCATTCATGATACCGACGGTTACGGCACTTCGGTTGCTGAGGAGCACGCAACGGTCGTCAAGGGTACCGAGGGTCCCTTTTGGTCTCAAGGCGTGGAGTGACGATCCGACAGCGTCGCTTGCAGTACTCTTGGCGCTACCGGTGTCGTGGCCGGTGAGTGGGTTTGGAGATCTGGTGACTGTAGCGCGTCAGCTTCCAGCGCCTCGGAACCTACCTATTGATTCCCTGGTGGTCCTTCTTCCTGAGGGCGACATCGCGGGCGGGTTCGTGACGCGAGTGCTTCGAGCCCGTCATGCGTACGCGGCGCGAGCGGTCCGTTGCAGTGCGCTGTTGGCACGAGGCTACCAGCGGGTGGGCGGTGGTGTGGAAGTCGAAAGCGAGCTCGATCTTGCTTGGGGCTACGCCTAAACCAACAACGCCCGCTGCGAGCTACTAAACCAAAACCATCTTGAAAACCGCAGGTCCGATCTACCGCTTCCGCGCCCCAATGTCGCGTAGACCTCACCCC
Source organism: uncultured delta proteobacterium (assembly GCA_903894755.1). Lineage (GTDB taxonomy): Bacteria > Myxococcota_A > Polyangia > Polyangiales > Polyangiaceae > CAITRH01. The sequence continues at coordinate 40 of CAITRH010000624.1, read as the reverse complement.
CAACCCCCTCTCCCTCGACATCCTCCTTGCCCATGCGGGC
>CAITRH010000623.1 GCA_903894755.1 uncultured delta proteobacterium | reverse complement strand
TGACCGGCATAAACAACAACGGCCCGCTAAGTCACGGGGGGGCCGACCGCGACACCCGCTACCCAGGGTTACCCACCCTGGGCTGATTTGATTCGCCCCTTCGGGGCTGCCAATCAACGCACGTGGTCCTTTCCAGCAGGTCCCCTTACGCAACGAGAAGGCCGTGCGTTGATTGGCAGCCCCGAAGGGGCGAGTCAAATCAGCTTCAATGCGGCAGCTATCCCAAGCGAGCTCGCCGAGGCCGAACTGTTTGGACACACCAAAGGCGCCTTCACAGGTGCCCAGTCCGCACGTCTTGGCTATTTCCAACAAGCGCACAAGGCCACCCTGTTTATCGAGATCGGCGAGTTGCCACTTCCCATCCAAGCCAAGATCCTGCGAGCCCTCCAGTCCGGTGAGGTGCAGCAGGTGGGAGGACGTCCCGAGACTGTCGACGCCCGTCTGATCGCTGCCACCAACCGCGACCTCGGCGCTGACGCTCGGGCAGGACGGTTCCGGGAAGACCTCTTCTATCGCCTGAATGTCGTGCCTATTCGAGTCCCCCCGCTCAGGGAACGTCCTGAAGACATCGAGCCTTTGATCCGCACCTTTGTGCACCAATACGCCGAACGCTACGGGATGGCAGGAGTGGAAGTCGAGCCCGCACTGGTCGACGCACTCAAGGGGCACCCGTGGCCTGGGAATGTCCGCGATCTTGAAAACACTGTGGCGCGTCTGCTGGCGTTGGCTCCTGACGAGCGGATCACGCTGGCCTTGTGGCGCTCCCTGGCCGAACCGCGCGAACGCACGGTCATGACGCCGTCCCGAAGTAGCGACCCAATGCCACACGTGCCTAGTACCTCGCGGCGGAAGTTCTTGAACACTCCGGGGCAGCCGGGCAGCCGAGCCCGCGACACACGCGACCCAGGGTTACCCACCCTGGGCTGATTTGACTCGCCCCTTCGGTCGGGGCTGCCAATCAACGCACAGGGGCCTATCCGGCAGGTTCCCTTACGCAATAGATGATGGCGACGTGCGTTGATTGGCAGGAGTTTCCAAAGAGCTCCCGAAACAGCTCGTTCAGCCTCTTCTGCGACATCCCCACCTCTTCTACCGTAGCGGGGGCCCCAAGATCGGTCATCAGCCGATCCCGAACATCCATCGCTGCCCGCCGATCGCGCGAGAGGATCCTCGGGACCGACTCCTGAGTTCCGTCGAGTTGAGCCAGCACCTCGGCCATCAGCTCGAAGACCTTGCCATGCAGATAGAGCGAGCCCATGGCGTCGCGGAAAGGGTTCCCGCGGATTTGTGCAGCAATCCTGCGAATAGCCGGCAGCGTCGGCGCCGTCATATGGCAATCCTCACCGTATTCGAGGAACCGCAGAAGCTTTACTGGAACTCGCTGCCCATGGAACATCGCCCGTAGTCGGTCGACAGAGAAGTGCGGTCCGATGAGGTGACTCGGGACCCCGGGGCGATCCTCGACGACCGAGAAGGGTTCCCGAGCCATGAGAATCCCATACGCATCGGGGGAGTCGACGACCGGCTCGAAGCCCGGAACGGTGACACGGGACTCTCCCTCAAGGAGAATCCGCACTCCCAAGCCCGGGATGTTCGACTGGGACGTCGACGTGGCAGGTATGGAGAGGAGCCCTTCCCGTTCGAACACGCCGGACCCCTCGCCGAACGGGCTGTGCAGGAGTCGCTCGTGGCCAATGCGGCTGGGGAGACGTTCGGTCCTCCGGTCCTGGAACGACCACGTGCGGGATACGGGGCCTTCGTTCCCCGGAGCGGCCGGAGCGGGGGAGATGGACGGCAACGACGATGGAACACCCGCGGCGCATCGGGGCTCCGAGAGAGACATGCCATCGTAACCGTCGGACATGGGCAGCTGCGGTCTGGTCCTTGACGGGCCGTGGGACAGAGCTCGGTGCTAGGCTCCCGTCCATGCCCCGCTACTTCAATACCGCAGGCCCTTGTGAACCGGACCGCCATTACATGGTCCCCGCTGTCGAGCGCCTTCCGGAGGCGCGCCCACTCATCGAACAGTTCGGGTACTTCGTCCTGCATGCCCCGCGGCAAAGCGGGAAAACCACGACACTGCGTGCGTTGGCCAAGCAGCTCACCGCCGAGGGGACCTATGCGGCTCTCCACTTCTCGTGCGAAGGGGGCGAGCCAGCCCAAGACGACTACGCCGCGGCCCAGAATTACGTCCTCCAAAGCATCGCGGAGAACGCGTCCATGTCCCTTGCACCGGAGCTTCGCCCTCCTGCAGCCGATCCCTCTCTTCCTGCTCTTGCGCGCCTTCAGGTCATGCTGCTGCGATGGGCCACGAGCTGCCCGAGGCCCCTCGTGCTCTTTTTCGATGAGATCGACGCCCTCCAAGGGAAAAGCCTCCGTTCTGTCCTCCGCCAGCTTCGTGCGGGTTTTCCCAATCGCCCCCATTCCTTTCCTGCAAGCGTGGTCCTCTGCGGACTGCGGGACGTGCGCGACTACAAAGCTGCCAGCGGAGGGGACCCGCAACGCATTGGGTCCTCCAGCCCTTTCAACGTCAAGGTCGAGTCCCTTCGCTTCGGGGACTTCACGGAAGCCGAGATCCATGCCCTCTACCGCCAGCACACAGAGGACACAGGACAGATCTTCACCGACAAAGCCGTTCAACACGCCTTCGAGCTTGCGCAGGGGCAACCCTGGCTGACCAATGCCCTTGCACGGG
>CAITRH010000622.1 GCA_903894755.1 uncultured delta proteobacterium | reverse complement strand
GTTGATATAGGAGCTGCGCGTTCTCTGGCAGCCCCGAAGGGGCGAGTCAAATCAGCCCAGGGTGGGTAACCCTGGGTCGTGGGTGTCGCGGTTCAGACCGTGGGTCGGACCTGCGGTTTTCAAGATGGGGTTGGTTTAGTTGGTTCGCTGCTTTCTCGCGGGCTGCTTGACAAGCGCTAGGAGACGGCTAGCGTGCGCGGGCCATCGGGAACGGTCACTGGGGGATCGTCTAACGGCAGGACGGCGGATTCTGGATCCGTCTATCAAGGTTCGAATCCTTGTCCCCCAGCCGGCGCCTGAAACGTAGTGACAAGAACAGTTTGGCCCCATCGTCTAGCGGTTAGGACATCGGCCTCTCACGTCGGTAACACGGGTTCAATTCCCGTTGGGGTCGCCAAACACCCTCACAATCTTTTGAAGTCGGACGGCGCCTACCCGGCGCGCACATCGTAGGTGATACCGAGCCGGGTCATTTTTCGCCACAAGGTGGTTGGAGAGATGCCTAGCAGCTCGGCGGCACGCTCGCGGCTCCCGTCCATGTCGCGCAAGGCCGCTTCGATAGCGCTCCGCTCGGCCGCGTCGACCACATCGGCCAGCGCACGGCTTCCCGTGATGCTCGACGGGGGGGGCGAATGCTGAATCAGGTCGTCTGAGGTGATCACCCCGTTTTGCACCAGCGCCACGGCTTGCTCCACCATGTGTTCAAGCTCCCGGATGTTTCCTGGGAAGTCGTAGTGGGCCAGCGCATCGAAGACGTTGTCGTGCAGGCGCGCCCGGACGTTCATCTTGCGGTTGAACTTGTCGAGGAAAAAGCTTGTAAGCTCGGTCACGTCCTCGCGACGCTCACGGAGCGGGGGAAGAAGAAACCGAGCAACGTTCAGACGGTAGTAAAGGTCCTGGCGAAAGCGCTTGGCCGACACCGCTTCGAGCAAATCCTGATTGGTCGCCGCGATGATCCGCACGTTGACGCGAACCGACTTGCTCTCTCCCACCCGCCTGATTTCCCCCTCTTGGATGGCTCGCAGGAGCTTGGCCTGAAACGTGATCGGGGTCTCGGCGATTTCGTCGAAAAAGAATGTGCCCCCGTCGGCTTCCTCGAAGAGTCCCTTGCGCGCCGAGACGGCCCCCGTGAAGGCCCCGCGGGAATGGCCAAATAGCTCGCTCTCGAGCAGCGTCTCGGTGATCGCCGCGCAGTTGACCGGCACAAATGGACGATCCGACCGCCGCGAGTTCGCATGGATCGCCTTCGCCACGAGCTCCTTGCCGGTGCCACTCTCGCCGGTGATGAGCACGATGGCGTCCGTAGGGGCGATCCGTACGATGCGTCCCAAGACCTCGCGCACCGCCCGTGAACGTCCGATGATGTTTTCGAACTTGTAGCGGTCCTTGAATTCGTTGGCGAGGAAGGTCACCTCGCCCGAAAGACGACGGCTTTCAAGCGCTTTGGCGACCTTGACCAAGAGCTCTTCTTCGGTGAAGGGCTTCTGAATGTAGTCGAAGGCACCGAGACGCATGGCCTCCACCGCGGTTTCGATGGTGCCGTAGGCAGTCATCACGATGACTTCGGTGAGCGGTTGGGCCTCCTTGACAGCCCTGAGCACGTCGATGCCGCTTTTGACGCCCATACGCAGGTCCGTAAGGACCGCGTCGTAGGCCCCCCCAGCCCCTTTTTCGCAGCCTTGTTCGCCGTCCGCCGCCTCTTCAACCTCGTAGGAAGCCCCCCGGAGCATCATCGCAAGGGTGGTGCGCATGTTCCGCTGGTCGTCAACGATAAGAATCTTCGGCATCCGTGTCTTTCCCCCGTCGCGTCCGCACCATCTGACTCGCCGCGTCGTCGTACCATGCCGCCGCGGCGTCCTGCCCGTCGAAGGGGAAAAGAACCCCTTCGACAGAAGCGAACGGTCATGCGAGCGTCAGGAGCACGTCCCCCTCGTTCACCGCTTGCGCCTCGGCGCAGAGGATCTTTTCTACGGTCCCAGAACATGGAGCCTCCACCGGCATCTCCATCTTCATGGACTCGAGAATGACGCAGGTGTCCCCTTCGGACACCGAGTCCCCCTCTTTAACTTCGATTTTCCAGATCGTTCCCGTGATGTGTGCACAGACCTTCGTCGCCATGGACCCAACCCTAGCCAACGCGGCGCGCGCAGTTCAATAGGTTCGTTTCCCGGCCCCGGCCGGCGACGCGAGCGACCTGCCTGCGCAACGACACAAGGGTTTGCGATGACACGGGTTAAACAGTAGCCTACGCGCGGTAGCTAGGCCCGGGACACGACGGTCCTGGCGACAAACGGATGGCGGGCGGACACCGCCCGGACACCTTAGGAAAGAGCCCATGGCGGAACGACAAGAAACCTCGGTGATGGCGTCGATCAACGACATCCTCCGCGATGCAAAGGACCAGGAGGCGAAGGCGGTAGAAGCGGTTCGGACGCAGGCGCTCGAAAAAGAACGCGCCCGTCAAGAGGCCCTTCGACGCCAACAAGAAGAAGAAGTCCAGCGTCTCAAGCTCGAAGAAGAAGAGCGGCAACGCCGCGCCTACGAAGAACAACGTCGGGCCGCCGAGCTCGCCGCGATCCACCAGGCCACAGTCGAGAAAGCCCGGCTCGAAGCCGAGGCCCAGGCCAGACACGCCGAGCTCGCTTCGCGTCAAGCCCACGAGACAAGACTCCGTACCCTCGAACACGATAAAACCAAACGCTCCCTCAAGATCGCAGCCGCCGCCATGACAGGACTCCTCGTCGTTGCTCTCGCCGGCGGTGGCGTCGCCTTCAAGAACCAAAGCGACAAACAAAAGGCAGTCGCCGCGCAGCTCGAGGAGCTCCAGAAAAAAATGGCGGACGTTGAACGAGAGCGCGCCGATGTCCAGAGCAAGCTCGCCGCCGCAACGGACCCGGAAGAAAAACGTCGACTGCGGGCCGAGCTCGACGCCAAAGAAGCCACCATCGCGGCCATGGCCAAAGAGGCCCAGGCGAAGGGGGCTAAACCCGGCACCGCTCCCGCGTTAGGGCCCGCCGCGCCGGTCAAAACGACCGCGCAGCCCGCGGGTCCATGCACATGCAACCCGCGCGACCCCATGTGCACTTGTTGGTAGAACGCTCGATCGCGTCCCCCATGCGAATTGTCTGCGGCCCCCAGTCCGTCCGCGAAGCTCTCCGCGCCTATGGAGCTCGACTTGGACGCGTTCTCGTCGAGTCGCCCTCGTCGCCCAAACTCGCGCTTCTCGCCCGCTTCGCAGAAGAACGTGGCGCTGCCGTAGAACGATGCCCACGAAGCGAGCTCGATAGGCTCTCTCGCGGCGTACGCCATCAAGGGATCCTCGCGTTTGCACCCGAGCTCACCGTCTCGCTCCTCGACCGCAGCTCCCTTGGTCCTTGCCCTCTGGTGGCGGCCCTCGACGAGCTCGAAGACCCGCAGAACTTCGGCGCCATCGTCCGATCCGCCGTCGCCTTCGGAGCCGACGCCATCATGTGGCCCGAGCATCACTCGGCCCCTCTTTCGACCGCCATGTTTCGCGCCTCGGCCGGCGCCGTCGAGCACGCGCGTCTCGTCCGAGTCCCGTCCCTTCCCCGTGCCCTCGAGGAGCTTTCAACCGACGGGCTCTCAGTGGTCGGGCTCGACGCCAATGCCGTGGACTCACTTGACCGTCTCGAGCTCACCGGGCCGCTCGTTGTCGTCGTCGGAGCCGAGGGCAAAGGGCTAAGAAAACCCGTAAAACAGGCGTGTTCCCGGCTTGCAAAGCTGCCGCTGACGGGCCCCGTCGCCTCGCTCAATGCGTCCGTGGCCCTCGCCATCGCGCTCTACGAGGCACGACGGCAACGGGGATTCGACGGAGGCGATCGCAACGACTCCCCCCTCGTGCCGTAACCCTCGGGCAACCTGTCGCAACGCGCGGGAACATTCCTCGGAGCGGTGCTAGCGTTCGGGCATGGCCGACGATGTTCTGTCTCTCATACCCGTGCTCCTCCGAGAAATGCGCGACGACATCCGCGGTGTCCGCACCGAGCTACGGGAGGAGATCCGCGGTGTCCGCACCGAGCTACGGGAGGAGATCCGCGGCGTGCGCGACGAGATCCACGTCACCAACGATCGATTGGGCCGTGTTGAAGATCGACTAGACGGCGCCATGCGCGAGCTCATTCGGCACGCCACCGCGATCGTCGACCTCGAGAAGGGGCAGCGCGAGATCCTCCTTGTGCTCAAAGAGCATACGTCGGCCCTCGCACTGCTCATTCGCAAGAGCGATGAGCAGGGGACCCGCATCGACAACGTACTGCTCGGGGTACCAGGGCAAACTTTGCGCGACATGCAGAGGCGTGTTGCACTCATCGAGCAGAAGCTCGGGCTCGCAGGGTAGGGCGGTCTAAGGCTGAAAAGCGCTCGGGACATCGCTCACCCTTCCGGCTCGTCGACGCACACCCGATCGCGCCCCAACGCCTTGGCCCGGTAAAGCAACGTGTCCGCTGCCTTCAGCATGGCTTCGAAGCTTCCAATATGGCTGTCTCCACACACTCCCATGCTCATGGTGACGTGCAGGTCCGGATCGAGATCGCACCAAGCATACTCTCGGATGTCTTTGCCCAACCTCTCGCATACCGCGACCGCCTGTCGCAGAGGTGTCTCGGGAAATGCGATGACGAACTCCTCGCCTCCATAGCGCGCCAGTACATCGACCGCTCGGACTTGGCTTCGCAGGATCTCGCTCACCCGCCGCAGAACCTCGTCTCCCAGCGCATGAGAAAAGTTGTCGTTGATGCGTTTGAAAAAATCGATGTCGCCTATCGCCACGGTGAAAGGTCGCTCGTAGCGCACCGCCTGCTCGAACAGCGCTTCCGCCTGTTCATCGAAGAAGCGACGGTTGTGGAGCTTGGTCAACTCATCACGCACGCTCAACTCCTTGAGTTGCTCCGTTTGCTGTCGGACCTGCTCGTTCGCTTGCCGCACCTCCTCATGGCTTCTGGTCAACTCCTCGCTCATACGATTGAAGGCTTTGGCCAGTACATCCACCTCGTCTCGGGAATGGACCACCACATGCTGTTTCAGTTCTCCCTGTTCCATGGCTTCGATTGCAACTGTCAGCCGTCGCAGGTCGGCGCTCAGTTTGCTGCCCAAGGTCAGACCCAAACCCAACGTCAGCAACATGGCAATCCCGGAACCATAGATCATGGCCTCGCGCATCGCCGCCAAGTAGCCGAGGTCCAAGTCGGAATAGCAAATGCTCCCTTCCGGTGAGAAATACGCCACCACCCGCCCATCCGATTCGATGGGCAGGAGCCTTTCGTGTTTGCCAGGATGCATCGGCTCGCCCACGCGATAAGGTTCGAGCGGCAGCAACGCCCGCTTTTGGGGATCGAACAGGTAGAAACGGAAGGGGGGACGCCGCAGATTCTCCGCGACGACTTGAGGCGTCACGGATTCCAAGGGCTCCATCTCGAGCTCGTTCTTCCCCTCCAGCCAGACCGCGCGATCGAGTCCGCGGATCACCGGCATTCCGACCTTCTGTCGCCGCCGATCGGAAAATGAGGGAAAATCTTCCCGCCGTTGCGCCTCCTCCCAGGAACCGTAGGTGTGAAAATAGGAGCTCACATCTTGGCGAAAACTCTGGACGGCGCTTTGGAGCACCAGGTCGTCGAATTTCCGTTTCAGCCTCGCATAGGCGATGCCGATGATCAGCACGGTAGAGAACATGCTGCCGACCAGTAGGGCCAAAGTGAACTTGTAACGGAGAGAGATGAACACCTGCGGTTTCGATGGCCCGTCTTGCCGCAAGAAGTCAACCTCTATCTGACTGCCCCCCAACTGCAAAAATGCGAGTACCGTTTGCGCTCACTCAACCCCCTGCAAACCAAACCATGCCCCCTCGTTCCCCCAGCCCCGTAAAACCCCGCCCCCGTATCCGTGGCGCCGAACTCGAAGGGGTCATCTCCGTTCATCCCCGTGGCTTCGGCTTCGTCTCCCTCCAAGATGGCGCAGGCGACGTCTTCGTCCCCCCCGACGACCTGGGGGGCGCCCTCCATAACGACCGGGTCGTGGTCCGCCTCCAGGGCCAGGGCGCCCGAGGACACGAAGGAACCGTCGTCAAAGTGCTCGCCCGTGGCCTTCTGCGCCTCGCCGGAACCCTTCGAAAACGTGGCGCGTCGACCTTCGTCGACCCCGATGACGCGCGCCTTCGTGGACCGGTCACCCTCGAGCCTCCCTTGTTGGGCGAGGACGGCGACGCCGTCGTGGTGCGTATCACCCGCTTTCCCGAATTCGTCCGCGAGAGCCCTGTAGGTGTGGTCGAAAAAGTGCTGGGACGTCCCGGGGAGCTCCCCGTCGAGGTCGCCAAGCTCCTGGCCATCGAAAACGTCGACGAGCCCCATTCCCACGCGGCTCTCCTCGAAGCTGCCGCGTTTGGAAACACAGTCCCCGCGTCGATGCGCGCTGGACGTGAGGACCTCACGCAGATCCCTTTCGTCACCATCGATCCCGAGGACGCGCGCGATCACGACGACGCGGTCTTCGTCGAACGCACCCACCAGGGAGGCTACCGAGTCTGGGTCGCCATCGCCGACGTTGCAACGTTCGTCACGCCGAACAGCGCCCTCGACGACGAAGCCAAAGCCCGCGGCGTCAGTGTGTACCTTCCCGACCGCGCCCTTCCCATGCTTCCCGAGGCATTGTCGTCGAAGCTTGGCTCGCTCCTCGCCGACCACGACCGCCTTGCCCTTTGCGCTGTCATCGAGCTGCTCGCCTCCGGTGCCCATGTGGGGACAGTCCTCAAGGCCGCCGTTGTTCGCATCTGCGCAAAGCTCACCTATGGCGGTGCAGCCGCTGCTCTGGGCCTCTCGGCACGCGACGAAGACCTGGCGGTTCTGCCCCATCGTGCCCATCGCGACATGCTTCGGGTGGCCTACGAGCTGTCGCGGATCCTGCGAAGCCGTCGGCTGCGACGGGGAGCGCTCGACTTGGATCTTCCCGAAGCCCAGGTGGTGCTCGATGCCACTGGGGTCCCTGTCGATGTGCGGCGAAGGGCGGAGGATCCTGGGGTTCGGCGGGCCTATCAGCTTATCGAGGAGATGATGCTGCTGGCCAACGAAGCAGTGGCCGACTGGCTAGGGGTCCATGGGGCGCCAGCGATCTTTCGCGTGCATCCGCCGCCCGATCCGCAAAAGCTGGAACGCTTCGCTGCGATCTGGGAGCTTCTTGGAGGTGAGGGGACCTTCGATGTGGACCGCGCGAGTGATCCGAAGTTCCTATCGCGCTTTGTGAGCGAGCTTGCGGGGCATCCTCGGGGTTCGGTGCTGCAGATGTTGCTGCTTCGGGCGCTCAAGCAGGCCAGCTACGAGGTGACCAACACGGGACATTTCGGACTGGCGTCGAAGGCGTACTTGCATTTTACGTCGCCTATACGGCGTTATCCTGATCTGCTGGTTCACCGCATTGTGCACGAGGTACTGGCGGGCAAGAGGTTTGAGGGCGTTCGGTTGGGCGAGGTCAAGGAGGGACTTGCCGAGGCAGCCCGGCTTGCGTCCGCAGCCGAACGTCGTGCGATGGAGGTGGAGCGCGCTGTCGTGGATCTGTACCGAGCGGCGCTGATGCGGGGGCACTTGGGCGAGCGGTTCGAGGGGACTGTGGTGTCTGTAGTGGGATCGGGAGTGTTTGTTTCGCTCGATTCGCCGTTCGTGGATGTCATGGTGCGTCTTGAGGACCTTGGGCAGGAGCCTTTCGAGGTCGACATGGAAGGGTTGCGTGCGGTGGGGCGTCGTTCTGGGGACGCCGTAGCTTTAGGGGATCGGGTTGTGGTGGAGGTGATGGATGCAATCCTGACGCGACGCATGGTGGTGGGACGTCGTTTGGTGGAGGTTGCACACAAGAAGGAGAGGAAGAGAGTCCCGAAGAGGCCTGAAAAGAAGAGGCCTGAAAAGAAGAGGCCAGCGAAGAAGACTCACAAGAAGCTGCGGGGGAAAAAAGGCAGTTGATGAACGCCTAGCTTGCGTCCCGCGAACCCTCCGTCGTAATCTCATTACATGGTCCGAGAAGGCGACGTCGTGCTGGGCAAGTATCGCGTGGAGCGTGTTCTGGGACAGGGGGGGACGGCTCAAGTCGTGGCGGCGCGTCACGTACAGCTCGGTCACCAGGTCGCCCTCAAGTTCTTGCTTCCTGCCCTCGCAGCGGACCCGGACGTGGTCACTCGGTTTCAGCGCGAAGCCCTAGCCTCGGTGCAACTTCACAGCGAGCACGCTGCCAGGGTCATCGATGTCGACAGACTTCCCAATGGGCTTCCATTCCTTGTCATGGAGCACTTGCAGGGCCAAGACCTTGCGGAGTTCCTGGCTCAAAATGGCCCTCTGCGCCTTGATGAGGCTGTCGAGGTAGTCCTTCATGCTTGCGAGGCACTGGCCGAGGCGCACAAGCTTGGAATTGTGCACCGCGATCTCAAGCCGGCCAATCTGTTTCGCACCACCAGGCCGGACGGCTCCGTGTGCATCAAGGTGCTCGACTTCGGCATTGCCAAGGTGACCAGCCCCAATACACGCGGACCGCAGCTTACAGGTGAGGGGCTGCTCGGAACGATCAGTTACATGGCGCCAGAGCAGATCCGGTCGGCTCGCGATGTCGACGCACGCTGCGACATATGGGCCCTAGGAATGGTGTTCTTCGAGCTCCTTGCGGGACAAATGCCCTTTGCCCGCAACTCGTTCGAGTCGGTCATTGCGGCCATCATTGCCGAGCAGCCAAGTCCTTTGTTCCACTACCGTCCCGACCTTCCGCCCGCTGTTGCCGAGATCGTCGCGCGATGCCTGCAGAAAGACCCAGCCAACCGCTTCGTCGACGTTGCCCAGCTCGCGTCCAGCTTGGCGCCATTTGCCCCCGCGCGTGCGGCCCATTCGGTGATCCGGGTGCTGCGGACCTTGGGCTATCCGACAGCGTCCGAGCCCCCCCGCGCTTCTCCAGGCAAGACCCGTGTAACCCAGTTGCCGTTTGATCCCACACAGCTGCAACGCCCGCGGGCCAACGTGAGCAAGCTTCTCCCTGTCGTTCTCCTGGCCTTCGGAGCTATCGTGATCGTTGCAGCCTTGGGTCTGTTTCTTCTGCATCGTCGTCGTGTCGCGTCAATCCCCGCAGGGGCACTGTCTGCATCGGCGAGCGCGTCCGCGAACGCAGTTCCTACAACGCTTCTGATCAAGGGGTCGTCTACGGTAAACGATCGGCTTGCGCGGACCTGGTCTACTGCGTTTACACAGAACCATCCCGGAGTTGCCATCCTGGTGGAGTCCACCGGGACGGGGCCCGGCATGGACGCATTACTCAAAGGAACGGCGTCCCTTGCAGCGGCGTCCAGACCTGCCAACGAGAAGGAGCGCAACGCTGCCCGAGCGCTTGGTCTCGATCTCGACGCTCCCGGGTGCGAGCACGTCATTGCCTTCGATGCCATTGCGATCATGGTCCATCCAAGCAATGTTCTCAGCAAGCTGACCGTGGAGCAGACGCGGCGTATTTTCACTGGAAACGTCACCAGTTGGCACGAAGTCGGCGGAGCCATGGGACCCATCACAGTGATCCTTCGTCCCAAAGAGCTAGGGGCCTATGAAGTCTTTCAAGACCGAGTGCTTGGCAAGGGGGGGACATTCCTCAAGGGGGCGGAGACCGTCAAGCTGAATGCGGATCTCACGGAACGGGTACGCAATGATAGGCAAGCCATCACCTTCATTGCCTTCAAGGACGTTGGTTCGAACAAGGCGCTGAAGCTATCTGCGACGGCGACAACGGTGGCATCCGCCCCCTCTGTGGACACGATACGCGAGGGGACCTACCTGTTGGCGCGCAGGCTTTTCCTCTATTCGGCAAGGCCGCCGACGGGGGCTACCAAGGATTTCCTCGAATACGTGAAGGACAGTGGGCAGGACGCGGTGACATCGGAGGGTTTCGTGAGCACTCGGGTGGCTCTGATGGCACCGGAGGCGAAAGCGGGACGGGGCCATCGACGGAAGTTCAACACGGAGCTTCGATTTCTCAGCGGGGGCAAGCGACTTGACAGTCTGGCGCTCGAGGATCTTGCACTGATCTCGAGGAGTTTGTGCGGCAAGGTGCCGGTGACCGCGGCTGTCGAGCTCATTGGCCATGCGGATTCGCAAGGCGTCGCCACGGACAACAAGGCACTGTCGAAGGAACGGGCGGAGTCGGTGGGGAAGAACCTACGCGCTCTTTGTCCTTCCCTCACTGTCGAGACAGAGGGACGAGGCTCGGAATTTCCCATTGCCGACAACGGGACTGAGGAAGGACGCGCCATCAACCGCCGCGTGGAAGTGTGGCTGCGCGAGCCTTGAGAGCTCGCGAGAATGGACTCGAGAGTCGATTTTGGCCCGTTGGCAGGCGAGAACGGACACTCGAGAGTCGATCTTGGTCCATAAGCAGGCGCAGTCGGACACTCGAGAGTCGATCTGGGCCCGTGGGCACGCGACAACGGACACTCGAGAGTCGATCTGGGCCCGTGGGCACGCGACAAGGGACACTCGAGAGTCGATCTGGGCCCGTGGGCACGCGATAACGGACACTCCAGGGTCGATTTGGGTATGTGGAAATGGCGGTGTTCGTACTTCGCTCTTACGGAGTCCTCGCGCACCGGAACCCGACGTCGTTCTCGCGGTACGACGGGGAGATGGCGAAGTTGCGAAAGGCCACGCGCAGGGACGACGCAGGGCCGCCCCAGGAACCCCCGCGCAACACCCGGGAGGTGCCACTCGTACCCGTACAGGGCGGCGAGCTGCAGTACCATGTGCTCGTCCACTCCCACACGTTGCCCGTTAGGTCTTGAATGCCGAGCTTGCTATTGCCGGACGGGAAACTGCCCACCGCAGTCGTGCCGTTCATACCGTAGTTTGCAAGCGTGGCGCTTAGCGCGGTATTCCCCCACGGGTAGTCGCGACCGTCGTCGTAACGCGCCGCGTACTCCCACTCCTCCTCGGTGGGCAACCTTTTGCCCGACCAGGTGCAATAGGTGTTCGCATCGGTCCATGACACGCAGTTGATCGGGTGGTTCTCTTTGCCACTGACCCCCCAGTTGGGCGTCCCGAAATCACAAGTGCTCGGCGGCGTTGCACACTGGCCGGCGCTCGCGCAACTGCCGTAGGCGCTCACGGTCACCTCCGTGAGGTCCATCAGGAAAGCCGCGACGGTCACGGAATGCGGCGGGTTGTCGCTCTGATCGCTCGCGCCAAGGGTCAGCGTTCCCCCGGGGACCGGTACCATGCCCGTTGGTTGCACGCTGAACGTCATCGTGATCACCTCATAAGCCCGAACGTCGTGCAACACATTTGCGATGACGATGGTCCGGGTTCTTCTTCCCACTCGCGGTTCCGAGGATGTCCGAGACAAGGATGGTCAGGGTGAAGGCGCTCGAGAACGTTGCAGTGGAGAGCTTCGCGTTAGCGTAGAACTGCACCGGACTGCCGAACTTCGATGCGTTGTCAGCGTAGGCTGTTCCCAGGAGGATTGCAGGATCGGCGGAAAACATGCCGGTCGTCTGGAGCGAGGTCAAGACTAGCTTGCACGTGTCATCGTTCTTCACGACGCTGAGCTCGTCCTCGAGCTTCGTGGAGCTGCCGATTGCGACGCTCCATTGCTGGCCGTCCAAGCGGGCGGTGCACGATGAGTAGGTACCTTTGACATAGGTCAGGTCGCCAGTCACAAGGCCCGAGGACGACCGGTCGATCAGCTCAACGCTCGGACCAACGCTGTTGGAGCTCGACTTAGCAGAACAGACAGGCCAAAGAGGGCCAGAAGGGCGAACATACACAGATAGAAGCGATTGCAACAAAAATTTGTCATGAGTCAATCCTCCTAGTAGACGTGCCAGTGGCTTGCGGTCTGTAGGGCCGCGGCAAGTGCCGTACTGGACGGCGGTGCAATGTCGAGCAACAGCACAGCGCGAGTCGTCACCTAGGAGCGACGCGCGCCTGTCGATCGGGCTACGGCCTGTCGCGTGATGCGTGCCAGGCGGAATGGCTGTCCGAGGCGGGTCGGGCGCTGCGGGATCCGCAGACGTCGACACGACCGCCAGCGAGCAGCGGTGAAGGGGCGTGCAACTCGGCGAAGGGCTACCGTGGTCCCCTTCCTGGCCGGCGCCGACGATTATCGCATCTTACGCGCCAACGACAAAATGTGCGCAGATGTAGGCTCCTTCGGTACGGACCGCTTCGCAGGACCGGCTAGCTCAATCAAATCGAAGGACCAGCTCCTTCAATTTGATGGGACAGGCGGGAGGAGACACCACCGAGGACCCTTCTCGCCCCTCGAAAAAAAGCGCAGTCAGGGTCTGTCGTCGATCGCACGGAGGCCTGGCGGACTCATTCAAAATGAAGTACTGCCTCGAAAAGTACGTTCTTAATTCGAGGGACCCGAGGGATGCGCGTAGAGAACTTGGACCACAAGGAGCTTCTGGAGTTGGACCCGGAAGGGGACTTTGGCCCCGGCCACGCCCCCATGTGCTGGACCATCTGCGGACTTGTCAGCGGTTACATCAGTCGTACCGCCAACAAGGAGGTTCATGTCCTCGAAGATCGTTGCATGGGCAAAGGGGACCTGTCCTGCCACCTGCTTGCGCGCACCCGGGAGGAGTGGAGCAACGAGGCCGACGAGGAGCTCCGTCTCTTGGACCCGCAGCGCCTCAAGGAGTGTCTCGAGGTCTCCCTCGAGCGCGTCACCGAGACCTTGAAAGCGGCCGAGGGCAAGCTCTGGGAACACCACCATGGCTCGGCTCGTGCGGCGCGCCACGTTGCCCAGGTTGCCCAGGTTGCCCAGGTTGCCCAGGTTGCCCAGGTTGCCCAGGTTGCCCAGTCGCCTGGGATCATCGCCAAGAGTCCCGTCATGCGCCAGGTCATGGACCTGGTGCGAAGCATTGCAAAGGTCGACTCGACGGTCCTGATTACCGGCGAGACCGGCTCGGGCAAGGAGCGCATTGCGCGGTTTCTCCACGATGAGTCCTCGCGCGCCGCGGGGCCGTTCATTGCGGTCAACTGCGGCGCCATCACCGAAACGCTGCTCGAGGGGGAGCTCTTTGGGCACGCGCGGGGCGCGTTCACGGGGGCCACACAGGACCGCCAAGGACTGTTCGAGGCGGCCCACACCGGGACGCTCCTACTGGACGAAGTAGGCGAGGTCAAGGTTGTCGAGTTGCATGTGCCACCGCTGCGCGAGCGAAGGGATGACATGCTACCACTGGCCCGGGTACTGCTCACGGACACTGCGTTGCGGATGAAGCGCCCTGTGTTGAGCATTGCACCGCGCGCAGCCGATCAGCTCCTTCGCTACGACTGGCCGGGCAACGTGCGGGAGTTGGAAAACGCCATAGAACGCGCTGTTGCGATCGCACATGGGACTCGCGTGGAGCTCGACGATCTCCCCGACGAGGTCCGCGAGGCATTTCCCAGCCATGTGGCCACCATCGCGGGGACCGTGCGCCCCCTCGAGGAGATCGAGAGGGAGTACATCCTTGCAGCACTGGAACTGAACGGCGGAAACCAGACCCACACCGCTGAGCAGCTCCGAATTGGATCGGCAACGTTGTACCGGAAACTTAAGAGCTACGGTTTGATCGGGACGAAGAGCACGCCGCCGAGGAGCTGAGGAAGGACGCGCCATCAACCGCCGTGTGGAAGTGTGGCTGCGCGAGCCTTCAGAGCCGAGCGGTCGCGAATCCGGTGTACAAGGTGCGAGACGAGGCCCGCGACACGGTCCTTGTCGCGCTTGTCAAGGCAAGCGTCGCCGAGGTCCGGGACCTGCTCGGCGTACGGAAGCATCACCTCGTCAACACGCTCGCGGGGGCGGTCGACGATGAGGGGCCCGACCACGTGGGCCAGACCCGTGCTAGAGGACCCCCAGTGGCCCAGACAAAGGTGCGTCGCAAGGCGCCCACGAGAAAACAACCGAAAGCCGCCTTTCGTGCCGTGGCGACCGACCCCGAGGAAACCTCCGAGGAGGCGCCCGAAAGCACATCTTCGAGCAGCGTGAACATCGAGGCGGCTCCCGACTCCCGCGACGTCGTCGAGCCGAACGACGCCGCTATCGACAGCGACGCTCCGCCCCCCATGTCGTCGACGTCCATCGAACGCTTCGACGCCATGTCCGCTTACTTGCGGGAGGTCCAACGCCATCCGCTGCTCACTGCTGACGACACCCGCATACTGGCTGAACAATTTGTCCAAACCCAGCGCCCCGAGCTCGCCGCCCGCCTCGTCACATCCAACCTGCGCCTCGTCGTCAAGATCGCCTATGAGTACCGACGCGCCTACAAGAACATCATGGACCTGGTCCAAGAGGGGAACATCGGCCTCATGCAGGCCGTCCGACGCTACGACCCTTCCCGCGGCGTCAAACTCTCCTCCTACGCCGCTTGGTGGATCCGCGCCTATATCCTCCGCTTCATTCTGAACAACTGGCGGCTGGTCAAACTCGGAACCACCCAAGCCCAACGCAAACTGTTCTTCAACCTCCGTAAGAAGCGCGCCGAGCTCGTCGCTCGGGGCATCGACCCCACCAACGCAGAGATCGCCAAACAGCTCAATGTCGACGAGTCCGATGTCGCCGAAATGGATGTCCGCCTCACCTCCGCGGAGGGCTCCCTCGACGCCCCCATTGGCGACGCCGAAGGGCGATCCATCGCCAAGATCGATATGATGCCTGCCCCCGCCGAGGGACCCGAGGCGCTCCTCGCCGGCGAGGAGCTCCAGGCGCTGCTCAAAACCAAGCTCCAAACGTTCCGCGAAACCCTCGTCGGAAAGGTGAAAGAGATCGCCATTTTCGACGAGCGCCTCGTGTCCGACGAGCCCCTCACGCTCCAAGAGCTCGGTACCCGCTTCGGCATCTCCCGCGAGCGCGTCCGGCAGCTCGAACATCGTCTCACCGGCCGTCTGCGCGAGTTTCTTCAGGCCGAAATGGGAGACGCTACCGAGATCCGCTG
Organism: uncultured delta proteobacterium; assembly: GCA_903894755.1. Lineage (GTDB taxonomy): Bacteria > Myxococcota_A > Polyangia > Polyangiales > Polyangiaceae > CAITRH01. The sequence goes on along the minus strand of CAITRH010000622.1, from coordinate 1,556 downwards.
AATTCCGTGCTCTTCGTCGTCGCTACCCCCATCGGCAATCTCGCGGACCTGTCGCCACGCGCCCTCGACACCCTCCGCTCCGCTGCGATCATCGCCGCCGAGGACACCCGACATACCCGCGCGCTGCTCACCCACTTCGGAGTCCACGGCAAACACCTCGTGGCCCTCCACGCGCATTCCTCGCCCGACACCATCGACAACCTCATTGAACGCCTTCGCGACGGCGTCTCCATCGCCCTTGTCACCGACGCCGGAACCCCCACCGTCAGCGACCCCGGCCAAGCGCTCATCAGCCGAGCACGCGCCTTGGGAATCCGCGTGATCCCGCTTCCTGGGCCGAGCGCGTTGCTCGCCGCTCTCGCGGCAAGCGGTCTAGGAGATGGACGTTTTCGCTTTTTTGGCTTTCTTCCGCGTGAAGGAGCCGCCCGCCGCACCGCCCTTGGCGACATCGCAGGCACCCCTGAGACGGTGGTCCTTTTCGAAGCGGCCAATCGACTCGCAGGCACCTTGCGAGAGCTGGCCGATGCATCCCCGTCCCGTCCCGCCTGCATCGCGCGCGAGCTCACCAAGCTCCACGAAGAGCTGCTGCATGGCTCGCTGCTCGACCTGGCAGCGCTCGACCGCGAGTGGCTCGGTGAGGTGGTCGTCGTGCTTGGTCCGCACGTTCCCGAGGAGCGCTTGGAGGCCATCGACGACAACGCTCTCGACGCGCGCATCGATGGCGAGCCTAGCGTTCATGTCCGTACGCTCGCCGACCGACTGGCGGCTTGGAGCGGACGTCCCAAGCGCGACGTCTACGAGAGGATCGTGGGACGCCGAAAGCGCTGACCGTTACTTCAGGCTCCGCACCACCGCGTCGGCCGCCGCCTCCGCCTGCCGTATGCCATCCGGGATCCCCACCCCGTCGTAGCCACTTCCCACCAGCTGCAGCTCTGGAAACGCCGCCAAGGTCGCGCGAATCCGCGCCATCGTCACCAGATGCCCCACCTTGGGCTGCGGGTTCGAACGATGGAACCGGAACACTCGCGTAAACAGCGGCTTGCCCACCGGCACCGATCCACCGCTTCCCGCGCGAGCGGGAAAGTTGCGGTTCTCAAGTTAAATAGCCTACAAAGTGACGTAGATCCGTATCGACATCGTCATCGGCCACGTCAGCGTCCGTCTGCTCGGTCATCTTGGCACCACGCGCGGTTACTTTGCCGTGGACCGTCTCGTTGAGTGTCGTAGCCACCCTGTCAAGCTCGGGAATGAACGAGTCCAGCGCGGGCTCCGGCCCCTTGGCGGCCTGACGCTCGATCAGGTTGTCACGAAGAGCTATCGCAAGGTCGCGTTTTTCGGCACGCGAAAGCCGTACTATCGAGGCCATCCCTCTCCTTTTCCGTTGCGCCCTCGCGCAACTGGATCGAAGCATACAGCAACCCGCGCGTAACTGATTAGCGCTAAATAGCGGCAAAACGTAGGCCGTTTTGCTATCCTCCCGATCCTATTGGGCCGTAAAGGTGGTCTACGAGAACGTCCGGCACCCGATTTTGTTGGGATTTCGGAAGGAGGGTGCC
>CAITRH010000621.1 GCA_903894755.1 uncultured delta proteobacterium | reverse complement strand
TCCCTCGACATTCTGCTTGCCCATTCGGGCAAGCAAGATTGTCTTCGAGCGAGGGGGGCTCGGACCCGCGGTACAAGTGACTCTCCTCCCCCCTCGCTCGAAGACGATTGTCCTTACCCGAATGGGTAAGGACAATGTCGAGGGAGAGGGGGGCTGGGGGGGTGAGGTCTACCTCCAGGGGAGACAGTCTCCCCCTCAGGGCCGACAGTCTCCCCCTCAGGGCCGACAGTCTCCCCCTCAGGGCCGACAGTCTCCCCCGAAGCGAAGACCGTCTCCCCCGAAGCGAAGACCGTCTGCCCCAAAGGGGAGAACGTCTGCCCCAAAGGGGAGAACGTCTGCCCCTGGGGGAGACCGTCTCCCCTGAGGGGAGACCGTTTGCCCCAAAGCCCGCAAACTCTGCGCCGTTCAAAGCCACCCCTCGGACCTCACCCCCCCCGCGAATTCGCGCTCCTACAAATACCCCCTCCCCATCGATGGGGAGGGGGACGATGTGAACGCTCCGAATCGTATGGGGGTGAGGTCCGGGAGGAACTCGTGGGGCAACTACGAGCCGGCGACACGCGATTCGACCCAGGCGATCACCGGGTCGGCCATGTCTTGGCCCACATGAGCGCTAAGCTGTTGGATCCCAGTGGGTGAGGTGACGTTGACCTCGGTGAGCTTTCCGCCAATGAGATCCAGCCCAACGAACACAAGACCGTCGCGAAGTAGACGAGGTTTGAGGTCCTCGACCAGCGCGCGCTCTTCCGACGTGACCTCGCACGGCTCGACGCTGCCCCCCACATGGATGTTCGATCGGATGTCGTCGGAACGAGGGATACGGTTGATGGCACCGAGCACTTCGCCGTCGAGCAGCAACACTCGCTTGTCACCTTGGCGTACGGCGGGGAGAAACTGCTGGAGCATGGCGTAACGCTGTCCCTCGTGGGTCAGCAGGTCGACCATGGAGCGGTTGTTGGGGTCGCCCGTGGTGAGCACCAGGACCCCCGAGCCTCCAGCGCCGTCGAGCGGTTTGATCACGGCCTTTCCGAGGGATTCGGCGAAGGCAAGGAGACGGGCTGGGTCGGCGCTCACGAGCGTAGGCGGCATGTGCTGGGCGAAGTGGATTGTGTAGAGCTTCTCGTTGGCCTCGCGCAAACCACGCGGGTCGTTCAGAACGAGCGTGTGGCCTCGGAGCAGTTCGAGAATATGGGTCAGGTACAGGTACTGAGCATCGAATGGCGGGTCTTTGCGGATGAAGACCGCGTCGACCTCGGCAAGGCGTACGTCGAAGGGGGCCCCGAAGGTGTGGAACGGAGCGGTATCGGACACGACCACGGGGCGGACCGTGGCACACACTTGGCCGCAATCGAGATAGACACCGGACACCAGGGTGTGCAGGGCGGAGTGTCCTCGACGTTGGGCGGCGCGTTGGAAGGCAAAGGTGGTGTCTTTGTCTGGCAGAATCCGGTCCATGGGGTCCATGACGTATACGAAGCGCATGGACCGTCCTTATCAGGGGTTGTCAGCCACGCGCCAGGAAATCCACGATCACCTGGGCCAGCTCCTCGCCGCGGTCCTCCTGCAGGAAGTGCCCTGCGCCTCGGATCGTGACGTGCGGCTGTCCTTTGGCGCCTGGCACGGCGTTTTGAAGTAGGAATGCCCCCCCGCGCGTGATGGGATCCCCGTCGCTGAACGCCGTGACAAAAGGCTTGGTCCAGCGCATCAGCACCTCCCAGGCCTTTCGGTTCTGGGGCGACGCTGGGTCATCGGGGCGGGACGGGACCAGCGCAGGGAACTGCCGCGCCCCTTCTTTGTAGCGCTCGTCAGGGAACGGCGCCTCGTAGGCAGCGAGCACTTCGGGGGCGAGGGGGGTTACACTACCGCGGCTGATGATCTGACCGACTGGAAGCTCGGGGACCTCCTGGGAAAAGCGCTGCCAGGCCAAGAATGCGGGCGGCATCTGTTGGTCTCCAGTGGGCAGGAACGTGTTGGCAGCCACGATGCGGGCAAAGCGATCCTCGTGTTCTGCAGCGAGGCGCAGTCCGATGAGTCCACCCCAGTCTTGGCAGACCAGGGTGATGGACCGCAGGTCGAGCGCTTCCACAAAGCCTGCAGTCCAGTCGACGTGCTGCTGGTAGGTGTAGTCGGTGCGGGACGCGGGCTTGTCGGAGCGGCCGAAGCCGACGAGATCCGGGGCGATCACGCGGTGGCCGGCAGCCGCGACGATGGGGATCATCTTGCGATAGAGGTAGCTCCAAGAAGGCTCACCGTGCAGCATCAGGACAGGGGGAGCGTCGCTGGGTCCCTCGTCGATGTAGTGCATTCGCAGGCCAAGGATCTCGACGTAGTGGGGGGCAAAGGGCCAGCCCTGGAGGTTCTCGAAGCGGTTGTCAGGCGTACGCAGGATGTTCATGGGCTGTGGATGTACTCGATCGCGTCAGGGGGGTCGATCCTCCGATCGAGGCGCCCCTGAATCCGAGCGAGCACGCGTTGCCCTTGTCAGCAGAACGACGGCGTGCGATCCTTGCGCCGTGGACGTTACCTCCCCGAAATCGGTCCTGCGGAGCCTTTTGCCTGCCCTGACCCTCATGCTGGCCTTTCTGATGGCTGGATCTGGTGCGCTCTTGTGGGATCAGCATCACCGGAGGCTAGCGGAGGAGACCGACGCCCAGATTGCGACGGTCCGCCGCGAATTGCAGTTAGACCTCGAAAGCCAAGCGGCGGAACTGATCGCAGTCGCGAAACTCATCGCTGCCGACCCCACGGTGCACGACGCCCTGCGTGCTCACGCCACCGGTCTTCTAAGCCCGTGGCGTCCCGTGTTCGACACGATGCTCGGCGATGACCAGGTCGTGCATCTCACCTTCTTCGATGAAAAAGGGAGCTGTCTTCAGCGTATCGAGGAGCCCAAAGGGCTCGACGACCGGATGGAGCGCTGCACGGCTCATGACATCGCACGCACGGCCAAGACCAAGGCTACGTCAGGCATCGAGATCGGACCGCTTGGCATCTTGATCCAGCGGGTAGTGCAGCCCGTCGTGGCCAGCGGCACGCTTGTGGGATATGTCGAGCTAGGCCAGGACATCGAGGAGGTATTGCACGCACGTCATGACCGCGCTGACGTCGAGCTGGCTGCGGTGATCCCCAAGAAGTTCCTGAGCCGGGAGGACTGGCAAGAGGGGATGCGTCAGCGAGGAGGGGATCCCGACTGGGACCATCTCGCTGCAAGCGTCGTGTTCTATGCATCCAAGGGACGGCTTCCCGACGCCTTTGGAGTCTGGGCAGACCATGGCGCTAAAGACATTGCTCATAGTGAAACCGAGCAGGAGCTCGATTTCGACGGCATGCACTGGCGGCTAGGAAGCACGCCCCTGCTGGACTCTGCGGACAGAGAGGTCGCCGACCTGCTGATCATGATGGACGTTACGGCGAAACAAACGGCCTTCAGGCGCATGCTGACCATGGCAGCAACAGCGGGCGGGGTCCTTCTTGCGCTGCTGATTGGTTTTACCTATGTGCTGCTTCGTCGGACGGACCGGCATATTGACGCCCAGCACGCACACCTTCGCGCGCTCATCGATACGCTCCCTGACCTGGTATGGCTGAAGGATACCCACGGGGTCTTTCTTTCGTGCAATCCGCGCTTCGAGCAGTTCTTAGGCTCAAAGAGAGCTGACATCCTTGGCAAGACAGATCATGACTTCATGGACAAAGCATTGGCAGATGCCTTCCAAGAGAACGATCGAAGAGCCATCGAGGCGGGGGGGCCGAGGATCAATGAGGAACTGGTCACCTTCGCGTCCGATGGCCATCAGGAGCTTTTGGAAACCACGAAGTGTCCGCTGGTCGATGCGCGTGGTCACGTGCTCGGGGTGCTTGGCATTGGCCATGACGTTACCGAAGACAGGGAGATACGAAACGAGCTGCTTCGGGTCTCCCGTCAGCAGTCGGTGATCCTCGAAACGTCACCTGTCGGCATGTCCATGGTGATCGATCGCAAACAGATCTGGGCAAACCGAAAGCTTACCGAGATGCTGGGCTACCCACTGGAGGAGATGGACTCAGGCAGTACTCCTCTCGCTCATGTGTCTCAAGAGGCCTATGATCAGCTTGGCAAGGACGCGTATCCGATTCTTGCCGCAGGCGGATCGTACAGTGCGGAACAAACGCTCCGCAGGAAAGATGGCTCGCTCATCGCGGTGGTCATGACGGGCAAGGCAATCGATGCAACCGATCCCACTGCCGGGTCCATCTGGTTGTTAGAAGACATCACCGATCGCAGACGGGCCGAGGAGGCGTTGCGTGCGAGCGAGAGCAATTTCCGCGCATTCTTCGAATCCATGGTGGACATGATCGTGGTCAGCACGCTCGACGGTCGGATTCTCTTCGCCAACGCCACACTCAGGCAAACACTGGGCTACAGCGCCGAGGAGCTTGCCGTCATGCACACATTGGAGGTATATTCTGCAAGCGACCGGGCCCAAGCCGAGGAGATCTTCGCTGCGATGGTGCGGGGGGAGCGGGAGGTCTGTCCTCTTCCACTGGTACGCAAGGATGGTGTCCAGGTACCCGTCGAGACGCGCATCTCACGAGGCCAATGGAACGGCCAGGACTGCATGTTCGGCGTCTCCAAGAACCTGACCGCCGAGCTCGAGGCGCAGCAGCGTTTCGAGCGCCTGTTTCGTCGCAACCCTGCACTTATGGCGCTTTCCGACTTTCCGGAGCAGCGGTTCATCGATGTCAACGATGCGTTCCTGAGGGGCCTCGGCTATGGCAGGAGCGACGTCATCGGCAAGACGGTCCCCGAAATGGAGCTGTTTGTGAATCCAGAGGAGCAGGCCGCGATCGGGGAGCAACTGCAGGTTGAGGGGCGCTTCGAGGGGCGCGAGCTTCTGGTCCGGCGCAAGGACGGGACTGTGCTTGACGGGATCTTCTCGGGTGAGATCATTGGCAGTCAGGGGCGGCAGTACTTTCTGACCGTGATGGTCGACATAACCGCGCGCAAGAAGGCCGAGCAGGCGCTGCGTGAGGCGTACAGTCGGCTGGAGCAAGAGACCATCCGGGCCAACGAAATGACCGTTCGAGCCCAGGCCGCGAGCGCTGCGAAGGGGCAGTTCCTCGCCAACATGAGCCATGAGATCCGAACCCCCATGAACGGGGTCATTGGGATGACAGGGTTACTGCTCGACACCGAGCTCGGCGACGAGCAGAGGAAGTACGCTGAGACCCTACGTGCCAGTGGGGAGTCTCTCCTCAGGCTGATCAATGATATCCTCGACTTTTCGAAGATCGAGGCGGGCAAGCTGGCGTTGGAGCTCCTCGACTTCGATCTGCAGACTCTGCTCGATGACTTTGCGACCGCGCTCGCCTTGCAGGCCAACAACAAGGGGCTGGAGCTGCTCTGCGCTGCCGATCCTGACGTGCCGGTGCTGCTCCGAGGCGATCCTGGACGTCTGCGGCAGATTCTGACGAACCTTGCGGGCAATGCGGTCAAGTTCACCCATGCCGGAGAGGTCGCGATACGTGTGACCCTGCAGTCTTGCACCGAGAATGACGCCATGTTGCGATTCTCGGTGCGCGACACGGGCATCGGCATCGCGGCAAACAAGGTAGGCACACTGTTCGACAAGTTCGCCCAGGCGGACGCCTCGACAACGCGTCGCTACGGCGGCACTGGGCTTGGGCTGGCGATCTCGAAGCAACTGGTTGGGATGATGAGGGGCGAGATTGGCGTCAACACCCGGAAGGCCGAGGGGTCCGAGTTTTGGTTTACGGTGAGGTTTGGTCGACAGGAGGGGGGCGCTTTACTCGTGAGTCGCCGGGCCACGGCTCTACACGGGGGGCGGGTGCTGATTGTGGATGACAGTGCGACGAGCCGCGAGATGCTGACTGTGCGGCTGACTTCGTGGGGGATGCGGCCGGTTGCCGTGGCCAATGGCGGGTTGGCGCTGCATGTCCTTCATCGTGGCATCGAGGACGGCGATCCCTTCAGTGTTGCGCTGCTCGACATGCAGATGCCTGGCATGAAAGGCGATACGCTGTCGTGGGCCATCAAGGCGGACCCGCTCATTGCGGACACCCGCCTTGTGATGATGACGTCGTTTGGGAAACAGGACCAAGGAACAAGGGGCAACAACAAAGGATTGGCAGCCAGCATCTCGAAGCCGGTGCTCCAACTGGAGTTGTTCGATGTCCTTTCGGGTGTGCTGGGTCAAGGGCAGGCTTACAACGTTGAGGGGGACAGAAGGCGTGGCGTCATGAGGCATTCATCCCGCGACTTCGTGAAGTCGTTTGCGGGGAGCCAGCTGCGGATCCTTCTAGTCGAGGACAACATCACCAACCAGCAGGTGGGGCTGGGGATTCTTGACAAGCTCGGGTTGCGGGCGGATGTAGTGGCCAACGGGGCCGAGGCTCTCTATGCACTGGAAACGCTTCCTTACGATCTTGTCCTGATGGATGTTCAGATGCCGGTGATGGACGGACTGGACGCCACCCGGGCTATCCGCGATGCAGGCTCGGCGGTCCCCAATCACAAGATTCCGGTCATTGCGATGACTGCGCAGGCCATGCAGGGAGACCGGGAGATATGCCTCGCGGCAGGGATGAACGACTTCCTGACCAAGCCGATCGCGCCCCGTCCGTTAGCGGAGGTTCTGTCGCGTTGGCTGCCCAAGGCGGGGAGCAGGGGACAGAAGGCAGAGGGGGCCGAGGACTCGTCACGGCCCTCGAAGGCGACGCCGCTGATTTTCGATCGGGTGTCCATACTGAGGAGGATGATGGGCGACGAAGGGCTAGTGCAGACCATCGTAGCGGGCTTCCTGGAAGACATGCGCTGCGAGATCCAGGCATTGCAGGGATGTCTGGGGGCGGGGGATCTCAAGGGAGCGGAGCGTCATGCCCACAGCATCAAGGGGGCGTCGGCCAATGTGGGGGCCAATGCTCTGAGTGCAGTGGCTCTTGGGGTTGAGAATGCGTGCAAAGGTGGAGACGTGTCTGCAGCGAGGGCTGGGATAGCCGAAGTGGAAGCTCACCTGGGGAGGTTCAAACGGGAGGTTCTCAAGGTAGGCGTGGTTTAGGATGGTTGTCGAAAGCCATTCCCGTGCTAGCGAAGGTGCCAACCATGTACTTTCAGGAACTCATTCTCGGGCTGCAGGCGTTTTGGGCTCAGCGCGGCTGCCTTCTCGTGCAGCCTTACAACTCGGAGGTTGGGGCGGGCACGTACAATCCCGCCACCTTTCTAAGGGCCCTTGGACCGGAGCCATGGAACGTAGCGTTCGTCGAACCCTCGCGTCGTCCCACCGATGGCCGCTACGGGGATAACCCCAATCGTCTCCAGCAATTTCATCAGTACCAGGTGATCTTGAAGCCGTCCCCGCTCGACATCCAGGACCTTTACCTGGCGTCGCTGCGGGCCATCGGCACGCATCCCGAGGACCACGATGTGAGGTTCATCGAAGACGACTGGGAGTCGCCGACACTAGGGGCCTGGGGTCTTGGCTGGCAGGTGTGGCTGGATGGACTCGAAATCAGCCAGTTTACCTATTTCCAGCAGGTAGGAGGCATTGATTGCCGTCCTGTTTCAGGGGAGCTCACCTACGGTCTCGAGCGCATAGCTATGTACCTACAGGATGTCGATACGGTCTACGACCTGGCGTGGGCCCCTGGAACCAGTTACGGCGAGATGGCGAAGCGGGCGGAGTGGGAGTGGTCGACCTACAATTTCGAGCAAGCGGACGTAGCCGCGCACTTTGCGGGGTTCGATCGAAACGAGGCGGAGGCGAAGCGTTTGCTGGGGCTATCGGACGATCCTATGAAGAAGCTGGTGTTGCCGGCGTACGACTTCGTGGTGAAGGCAGCGCACCAGTTCAACGTGCTCGACGCCCGCGGGGCCATCGGGGTGACCGAGCGGGCACGGTTTATCGGGCGTGTGCGGGGACTTGCGAAGGCTGTGGCCGAAGCCTACGTGGGCCAGCGGGAGGCGATGGGGTTTCCGCTTGTCAAACCAAACCCATCTTGAGAACCGCAGGTCCGAACCGCGGACCTCACCCCCCATCGATTCGGCCCTTTCACCGCGTCCCCCTCCCCATCGATGGGGAGGGGGAATTTGTAGGAGAGCGAAATCGCTGGGGGGTGAGGTCTTGGGGTCGCCAGCGACGAAATTGCGGGTTTCGAGACGGGCGTGGTTTAGAGCGCGCGTGACCGCAGACTCAAGGCAACCGTACTGATCGAAGCGTTTGCCTGATTTGTATTGCCCGCGTCCTCGTCGCCCTTGATCACCTTTTCAAGTGCATCGGCCGTCGACGCACTCCCCTTGGGCGACAGGTACAGAATGGCCTCGGTGACGGCGAGACGGGTCCCTGGGTCGCGGATCTTGTCGAGCCGCTTGACAAGCTCGTCGCGTGTCGCGTCGTCGCCCCGGATCGCTGCCATCCATGCCGCCTTCACGAACTTCATGTTGGCCGTGCCGACGTTGGACGGGATCGGTTCATCGAGCAGCTTCAGGTAACAAGGAACGTCCAGGACGCACTTGTCGACGGCTTCCTTGGCAAGTTTGAACATGCCTTTTTCGCGGTCGGTGCCATCCTTGGCCACCGCCTCCCCCACGGCTTTGACTTGGTCCGGGGTCATCAGGCGGATCGCCGACTCGAGGGCGGGAAGGCGGATAGCTTCGGCAAGCTCTTTTTCGAGTTTGCCTGCGGCCACCACCTCTTTGAGCAACCAATCGGTGAGCTTCGGGTCGAAGAAGTTGGCCGACACGCGGGCGAGCGCTCCTCGAGCACTGACCCCCCCAAGGAGCCCGACGGCCGATTCTGCGGAAGTCTTGTTGTACGCGCTGGTGAACGCCTCGACGACTTTCGGGTCCCTGGGAAACCAGTAGATGGCCTGCCCGATCACCGTGCGGTTGGTGTCGTTGTCGGCCTTCTCGAGCGCAGCCAACACCGCGTTGCGTCCCGCTGGCCGTCCAATGGCAGCGAGCGCGTCGGAGACGATGGCGATGTAAGACTTGTCTGGGTAGTTTTCTTTGGTTTCGAGTTTGGCAAAGTCTGGGTCGCTTCCATCGAGTGCCCTCAGAAGGACCGGCTCGGCGTCAACAGCCATGCGAAGGAGTGCAGCTTTGGCGGGAGGTCGAAGCGCTTCTTTGGTCGGCGCGACGACAATGGTGACGAGCGGTTTGATCGCTTCTTTGGGTTTGAGCTGTCCAATGAGCTGGATCGACACGAACTGCCAATAGAACTGGTCTTTCGAGGAGCTCTCGTTCTTCGGGTCGACCGGTTCGCCGATCTTTTGGACCGCCGCGACGGCCCACGATGGGTCGCGGACGGCGAGAACCGCATCCTGGATGTCTCGCGCGAGGTACGGGCCGCTCTTGGACGAGGCTCGAAGCTTGGCGAAGGCCGTCCAGAGCGCCTGGACAAGGCTTGGGTCCAGTTTCTTGCCCCCTTGCGCCATCGCCTTGATCGCTAGAAGGGAGGCTTTGACATCGTCGTCGTTCTTGCCCGGGTCAAAGTCCGTCAGGGCCTTGGTCAGCGCGGCACTTGCCCTCGGGTCGCGCATGTCGGCGAGGAACTTGATGAGATCTTTTCGCGTCTGGTCGGTGAGGCCGCCGGCCAGGTAGGTCTTCGTAAGAGGGTCGGCGATCTTGGCGAGAAGGGCCTGAACGTTAGCGTTATCGCGGTCCTTGTTGGCCTTGGCGAGCTCGTCGTCGAAAAACTGTCTAAGCCGCTTGATGGCTGCCGTCCTTTGCTTCGGATCGTCGAGCCTCTTGACCCAGGTCTGAGGGTCCGTTTCATCGGCGCACGCGACCAGCATCGTCGTGGCCACCGCCCCCCCCACCGCAGGAGCAGCGAGATGGGCGAGTGTGCAGAGCGTCCATGCAACCTTGCGCGCGGCTATCATCGGCCTGTCCTCCATCGGCGGCTGCAAACCGAAGTGCCAACCTCGGTTATTTCCCGCCTTTCAGGGAAGGTAGCGGGCTTGCCGCGGGGGTGTCAAACGCGAAACACAGCGCGGACCACTCGATGCAAACACAGGCCGGACGCGAGAATGCCCCGGTCGTTTTCGAGGTCGCCGGAGTCGTATTCGAAGGGCTCGCCGCGCGCGGTCGTGAAGATCCCCCCAGCCCCGCGAACGATGGCCTCGGGAGCGCACACGTCCCAGCGTTTGCCGGCGGGCCCCGTCTGTACGAACAGGTCGGCTTGCCCCGACGCAACTAGATACGCCTTCAGCCCCGAACTTCCGCGGCGAAGCACACTTGCACCGCCAAGTGACCCCAAAAGGTCCTCGAGATCGGACGGGGGACGTGACCTCGAGACCACCACCCTCGTCTTGCTCAGAGATCCCCAAGGCGCGACGCAAAGTTTCCTCCGCGCACCGTCCCTGCCCACCTCGAAGGCCCCTTCATCTACTGTCGCCACCACGCGGATCCCGAGCGCTGGAAATACGACGACCCCCCCCGCGGCGCTCCCCCCTTCGGCGAACCCGATCATCACGCAGAACTCGCCGTTTCGCGCGACGAACTCCCGAGTGCCGTCGAGAGGGTCGACAAACCACGCGCACGAGGCGCCATGAGCGTTGGCAAAACTCCCTGGGCTCTCCTCAGACACGATCGGAACCCCAGGGAACGCCTCGGTGAGCCCGTCGCAGATCAGGTCGTTGGCCTGCTCGTCGGCGCGAGTGACTGGGTCGTCGGTCCCCTTGTAGGCCACCTCGAAGGGCTCCGCGTAGACGCTCGAAATCAACGTCGACGCCCGCTCGGCGAGCGCAAGGACAGGCTCGAGATCGGCCAGCTTCACGACGCAATCCCCACGCGGTCGAGAAGACGTGGCAAGTCGGCCAGCTCGCGGTCGGGAAGATACACCGGACCGCTGCCAACCTCGCGAACAAGCTGCTCGAGTTGGCTCACGGTCCGTGGCCCCAGGAGCGCCGAGGAGACAAGGGAATTCGACAGAACAAACCGGACCGCCGCCGCCCGCAGCGTCAGTACCTCGCCTCGAACAAGAGACCGCACCGCGTCGAGCTGCGCGATGCGACTAGCCAAGTCGGCTTGGGTCCAGCGGTCGCGACGGTGGTCGCCGTCGGCAAAGACGCGTTCACGGGTCCAGAGGCCCGCGAGGAGTCCAAACGCCAAGGTCGAGTGCGCAAGCACGCCAGCGCCAGAGACCATGATCTCGCCGGCAAGACGGTGCAGGTCGGCTCCATGAAACAAGTTGTAGGCGAGCGAGAGAACCTCCGCCCCCGCGGCAAGGGCCACGCGACCGACCTCCGAGTCCCCGGCGGAGACGCCCCAACAGGCGAGCTTCCCCTCCTGCCTTAGCGTGGAAAGGAGCTCGGGAACCTCGCCGCGTCCTAGCGCCTCGGCGCTGGGGTTGTGAAGGAGGTAGATGTCGATCCGCTCGCGCCGGAGCCGTCGGAGCGACCGTTCGACCGACTGACGCAGGTAGGAGGGCTCGAAACGTTTTCGAGGAGGGGTGGTGCTTCGGTCGGTGCCGCCTTTGGTCACGACGAGCACTTCGGGATGATCGGCGAGGACCTTTCCAAGGAGCGTTTCCATGTGTCCAGCGCCGTAGACATCGGCGGTGTCGACGAGGGAGACGCCCATGTCCAAGGCGCGCTGCAAGACCCTTTTGGCGTCGCTCGGGTCGACGGTTCCGTAGGCATCGCCGGACAGTCCCCAGGTGCCGAGAGCGAGCTCGGAGACGCGGAAGGGGGTCTTGCCGAGGGGGCGGGTTTTCACGGCGGGCGTCTTACACCTTAGTCACATGTGGGGGGAGCGCGGCCACTCCACCCCACTCCCCCCAGCCGAAAACAGGGGGGCACACCACTTGCGGCAGCGTGGGGTTCACCCTGGACGAATGGGGACAGCGAAGTTAGCGAGGGGGATCAGCGTGGGGGCGGTGGTCCAGTAGCCTGCCAGGCCGACGTAGAAGATCTGGCGAAAGTTGGGGGGGATGTAGACCTGAGCGTTCGTTTCGACATAGCGGGTGTCGACGCCTGCGACGGCGCCGAGCCAGCGCCAGATGCCGTAGCGAGCTTCGATGGAGCCGGCGTACGAGGTGAAACTCGAGGTGGCAAGACTCGTAGCGGTCTGGGCGTAAGAGGCGAAGATGACGGCGGACAGGTAGAAGTTTTTCCATGCGCCGCGTCGGGAGGGTTGTCCCAGGAGCGCGGCGGTCAGCGAGGTAGCCTGACCGAACCCGAGGCGCGGGTTGATGGAGGTGTAGCCGAAGCTGACCCCTGCGGAGGCGGTGACCGCTTCGCCAACGTAGGCAAGGGCGGCGTTGACGTTGGGGGCGACGCTCGACTGGGAATCGGCGACACCTGGGCGGGGTCCGTTGAGGGTGGCTCCGGCGCGAAGGACACTGGTGAGGCTTGGGGTCCAGACGTAGGAGTGACCGACGAGGAACGTGGCGATATCCATTCGTCCAGGGCCGATGTCGCGGGCAGGGTTCTGCGTGAGGTCGACGATCGTGACTGTGTAGGCGGCGTCGTAGCGAAGGGTCAGGTTACCGGTGGTTCTGGAGGTGAACTCCTTGGCAAGGTTGGTCCCGACGCCGACAGCGAGGTAATCGATGCCGCGTTGGCTCACGACGAGACCGGAGATGGCGCTGGCATCGTCGAGGGAGCCTAGGAGGCTGAGCGAGAGGGTATTGGTCCAGCGGAGCGTGGGGGTGAGGTCGTAGGCATGGTAGACGGACGAGACTGACGACCAGAAGGTTCTTCGCACGCTGGTGGGGTCGAACACGGCGGCGGGGGAATCCCCGGCGCGCGCGGAGGCCAACGTGGAGAGAGCGCCGTTGGCGATGTACCCGAGGACAGAACGCGGGGAGAGACGCAAGGTTCCAATGAGTCCGAAAACCAGGCTTCCGTCGGACGTGACGGGGATAGCTCCGGTGGGCTGGTACACTTGGTAGCGTCCCGCCAGCCTGATTTCGTGGACATCGTCGCGGCCATTTCGGATACGGAGCGAAAGAACCGAGCCGATTCCCTCGTAGAACGCGGGTTGACGCGTGAAGTTCCCGGCGAGATCGACGGTTTGGTAAAAGTTCGAGTTGAGTCCAGCGACACTTGCGACGCTTGCGGCGGCATCAGTGGAGGCGAAGGGGGGAAGGCAGTGCATCACGGCAGTGGACGGCGAGTATACGCACTTGGCGGGCAGGGATACGTGTAGAGTCGCTGGGTGCGTGTTTTTGCCTTCATCACATGTGCGGGGAGCGCGATCGCGTTGGGCGGTCTGTTCGTGCTGTCGGCGCCGATCGGGTGTGAGCGAGCCGGATCGGACCCCGTCGAGGCAATCTCGAGTGCACCGGAGCTGTTGGTGGCGTCGGAGGAGTCCTCTTTTGACGCGACCGTGGCCGAAGCAGCGGGGGCGTCCTTGCCGAGCGCCTTGCCGTCGGCAGCGCCGAGAGTTCGTCCTGCTGGGAGCCCGAGCGTTTTGACGGGACGGGTCTCTCTGGAGGCGTCGTCGGGGGTATGCGGCAAGAAGCCTTTCCCTGATTGTCCTTTGCAGGGCTGGATGAAGGCGAACACGTCGGAGCCATTGGCAGCTCGCGACTATCCGGCTCTTTCCGAGGCGTTCTTGGCGATCGTGAGGCTAGCTCCGCCGGGCTACACGAACTGGGTGTCGGTGGCGCGGGACGGGGCGAGGGCCGCTGGGGAGCAGAATCTGGACGGGGTCAAGGGGGCGTGTCGAGGCTGCCATCGTCAGTATCAGAAGCGTTACCGGGCGGAGCTCCGCCTCCGCAGGATCTGACATGGGGCGCGTTGCCGAGGCTCAATCGAACGCAGGTCGTCCATGTGGTGGGTTCACGCAGCTGCGGCGTCTGAAGAACCTACGTGACGCGCTCGAGGCGGCGCCTGCAGGACTGACCCTCGAGGACCTTGCGATGGCGCTTCGGGTGACGACCCGTTCGGTGCGTCGGTACCTTTTGGAGCTTCGGCGGACGACGGAAGTAGAGGCTGTTGCGACCGAGCCTGGAGGGGCCAAACGTTGGCGGATCAAGCCAAGCGAGCGTGCGCGAGCGGTGATGTTACGGCGGGCGCAGGTGTACGGGCTGCTAGCGACGCGGCAGATGCACGACGTGTTACGCGGCTCGGCGCTTTACGACGAGATCGACGAGGCGGTGAGGCAGTTGTTACTTGTCGCGCAGCGTCCCACGCGCCCATCGTTTCGAGGCGAGGTACGTCCCAGCGAAGCGATGGAGGAGCGTTTTCTTTACGTTTCCGGTCCATCGCAGCAGTTTCCGCAACGGGTCGAGGACATCGACGCGCTTTTTCAAGCGGTGTCGGAGCGACGTCTTCTTCGGTTTCGCCATAGGGCGTTGGGGGGGGCTCGGTCACTCGAGCGGCTGACGACGCATCCATATGCCATGTTGGTGTTTCGGGGGGCGCTGTTTTGCGTGGGGTTTGATGTGCAAACGCAGAAAGAGCGATGCTTTCGTTTCGAGCACATGAGCGATCTCGATGTGAGCGAGGAGCAGCACTTCGAGCTTCCCGAGAACTTTCGGGTGGAGGATTACCTCCATGGGGACTTAGGGGTGCTGGTTCCGTCGGACGAAGGGGCGGTATCGGTTTTGGTGGAGTTCGAGCGGTCGGCAGCCGAGGAGCTTCGGGGTCGACGGGTGCATCCATCGCAGAAGACGGGGACATCGCGGGATGGTCGGCTGCGATTATCGATGACGGTACCTGATCGCGAGGCGGTGAAGCGGTGGGTGCTTGGATTCGGCGCGGCGGCAAGGGTTCTCGAGCCGTTGGATCTCGCGGCGGAGGTGGTGGCGGAGCTGAACACGGCGCTCGACCACTACGGGGTGTGAGGGCTTCCGCATCGGCTTAGGGACTACCCAGGAAATATCTGCCCCAAGCCAGTGGTATTGGTACCGCGACCGTGAGGAAGCGGTGAAGCTCTCCAACCCGCCCTGACCGCTCCCTCACTCCCTCCGAAATGGTGGTCCCGCCGAGGAGCCCGTGCGTTGATGGGCCGCCGCGAACGCCGAATCAGAAAAGTCCGTCCAGAGCGGGTACCCAAGAAAAGCGCTTTCTGCGACCGAAACCGACGTCCCAGAGGCTAAACCAAACCCATCTTGAGAACCGCAGGTCCGAACCGCGGACCTCACCCCCCCAGCCCCCCTCTCCCTCGACATTTTCCTTGCCC
>CAITRH010000620.1 GCA_903894755.1 uncultured delta proteobacterium | reverse complement strand
TTGTTCTATGAGTCGGAAAAAGCCAACGTGCCAGGCCGTGCGTTGTTGTCCCATGGGTATAAAACGTTAGCACCAGGTTGCCGCCCGCGCGCCCCATGACCGGGGAAACAGAAACCTGGGCAGCAGCGAGGACGGGGCCATCCCCCCTCGCCCCCGTGCTTTGCCTTTGTCTTCACCGTCGAGTGCGATAGGAGCACCACCGTGCGGATGCCAACGAGGTGCTTCAAGCCGGCCATCCTACGATATGGCCTTCTTCTCACGCTCCTTGGCCTGACCCCCGCCGCCCGCGCGCAACCCGTAGACGCCAGCCCGCCCTCCGTCGTGAGCCACGTGGACGCCACCTACCCGTCCACCGCCACCGGAAAACACGGCGACGTGGTCCTGCTCGTCACCATTGGCGCCACCGGCCACGTCGAAAACCTGGAGGTCCTCACGTCGGCAGGCAAAGACCTCGACGAAGCTGCCATCTTCGCCATGCGCCAATGGACCTTCCGTCCCGCAACAAGGCGGGGGCGCCCCGTAGCAAGCCGAATCCGTGTCCCGTTCCACTTCGCGGCCCCTCCGCCTCCCAACGATCCCCCTCGCGAAGCTCCCGGGACACCGTCAACCCCTGGAGGCACCTACACCCCCGCGACCCCAGGGACCGCCGTCGCAGGTCCCGCCGCCTCCGCGGTCACTCCCGAACCTCCTCGCGACGAAGAGATCGCGGTGTACGGCGGCGCGCGTTCCCCGAACCGAGGCGCCTCCGACTTCACCCTGCAGCTCGGCGCTCTGCGCGCGGTCCCACGAGCCAACGCCGGCGAAATGCTCAAGCTCGCCCCCGGGATCCTCATCACCAGCGAGGGGGGCGAAGGACACGCACGCCAGGTGTTTCTCCGCGGCTTCGACGCCCGCGAAGGCCAGGACATCGAGTTTACCGTCGGCGGGGTCCCCATCAACGACGCCGGCAACCTTCACGGCAACGGATACGCCGACACGCATTTCATCCTTCCAGAGCTCGTCACCGCCTTGCGCGTGGTCGAGGGCCCCTTCGATCCACACCAGGGCAACTTCGCGGTGGCGGGGAGCGCCGACTACGAGCTCGGGCTCGAACGACGCGGTCTCACCGCAAAATACGGACGCGGCTCGTACGGCACGGAACGATTGGTTCTCCTGTGGGGCCCCCCGTCCGAGAGCCAACGCACCTTTGGAGGAGCCGAGCTCGCCTCCACCGACGGCTTCGGGGCCAATCGCAGCGCGCGCCGAGGAAGCGCCATGGCGCAATACGAAGGCCGCTTGGGAACCCGCGGCTCGTACCGGCTCACGGCCACCGGCTACGCGACGAGCTACCAGAGCGCCGGAGTGTTGCGAAACGACGACTTTACGTCGGGACGTGTTGGGTTCTTCGACAGCTACGACGGGTGGCAAGGCGGGGACGCGTCCCGCTTCTCTATCGCGGCCGATCTCGATACGCGCTCGGGCGACATTCTGCTTAGGCAGCAGCTGTTTGTCGTGGACCGCTCCATGCGTCTTCGAGAAAACTTCACCGGGTTTCTCCTCGATGTCCAGGAGCCCCGGCAGAACCCGCATGCGCAACGAGGCGATCGGATCGACCTGCACAGCGCGGGGGTGACCGTAGGAGCGCGGGGGGCGGCACGATGGAAGGGGACGGCGCTAGGGAATCCTCAGGAGCTGGAGCTCGGCTACTTCGCGAGGGGCGACTCGGTGGACGCGACCCAGTACCGCGTGGAGGCGGCCACGGGGGTGCCCTACCGGCGCGACACGGACTACGAGGCAAAGCTTGGCAATCTTGGGCTTTACGGCGACGCGAGCCTCAAGCCACTCGGATGGCTGACCCTTCGGGGTGGCGTGCGAGCGGACCTCTTCACGTACGACGTGCTTGACCGTTGTGCGCAGCAGTCCGTGGCACGTCCATCGGTGCAGAACCCACCAGGCGACGCGAGCTGTTTGTCGCAGCAGGATTTTGGGCGGTACCGGGAGCCGACGCAGCGGTCGTCGACGGCCTCTACGGCGCTACTTCCGCGGGCGACGGTGCTGTTTGGTCCGTTTCGAACGATCACGTTGTCGCTCAGTTACGGTCGCGGGGTGCGGTCGATCGACCCGGCGTACGTGACGCAGGACATGGCGACGCCGTTTGCGGCGATCAACGCGTACGAAGGGGGGCTTTCGTATGCAGGGACCTTAGGGTCGGTGGATCTATCTGCGCGCACGGTGTTTTTCCAGACCAAGGTAGAGCGCGATCTTATTTTCAACGAGACGGTGGGGCGCAACGTGTTGGGTGGGGGGACGACGCGGACGGGAGTGTTGGGGAGTGTTCGGGCGACGGGGTCCTTTTTCGACGAGGCGGCCAACGTGACGCTGGTCAAGTCGACGTTCGACGACACGAAGCTTTTGGTGCCGTACATCCCGGACGTCGTGATGCGGTCGGACACGGCGTTATTTCACGATATTCCGTGGGCAGTTGGGGGGCACAAGCCACGTGCGACGTTAGGTGCGGGGGTGACCTACGTAGGGCATCGGGCGCTTCCTTACGGCCAGCGGAGCGACTCGATCTTCACGGTAGACACTTCGTTGGGGCTGTCGTGGAGCGGCTTTGACCTAGTGTTTGAAGCGTCGAACCTGTTCGACCAGCGGTACCGGCTAGGCGAGTACAACTACGCGTCAGATTTTCGTTTAGCGGGGGCGAGTCCATCGACGCTTGTACCGGCGAGGCACTTCTCTGCGGGGGCCCCTCGGACGTTTTTTCTCTCTCTCGCTGCGACCTGGGGAGGGCTTTAGCCATGCGTGTTCGGGTGGTGTTGGGTCTCCTTCTTGGAGTTGCGGCGTGCATCGGCTCGACGGGGGGCGATCTGGTCACGTTTCGAGCGGTGGCTTCTGGTCCACGCGACATCGACGCGAGGGCTCCTTTTGTGACGGGACGAGGCTACGAGGTGACGCTGACTCGGGCCACGGTGCATGTGGGGGCAGTCTATTTGAACCGTTCCCAGCCCATTTCCGGAGCGCAGGCCACGAACTGCATTCTTCCCGGCATCTACGTGGGTCAGGTGCTGACGGGGCTCGACGTAGACGTACTTTCGCCATCGCCCCAGGCGTTTTCAGGTCTTGGTGAGGGGACCGCGGACCGCGCCATGGTGGGGGAGGTCTGGCTCACTGGCGGTGACGTAACGGCGGAGGACGATCCCACGGTGGTTTTGGACGTTGCGGGGACAGCCAGACGCGGGGATGCGATCTATCCGTTCGAGGGGCGTCTGACGATAGGGCAAAACAGGGCGATTGCCCCGTCCGACCCAAGCCTTCCCGGGTCGAACCCTCTGTGCAAGCAGCGGATCGTTTCGCCTATTCCCGCGGACATCACGCCGACGGCAGGGGGGGAGCTTTCTCTATCCATCGACCCCCGCCCTTGGTTTGCCAACGTGGAGTTCTCCGAGGTTCGGCAAGTCTCCACGGCCCCGCCGCTTTACCGCTTTGCGGACTCGCCCGCGGGACAGCCCGATAGGGCGCTGTTTGCAGGCCTTAGGACGTCCCAGGGGATCTACACGCTTCGCTTCGAGGCTCGAAAATAAGGCCATCGTCTCATCGTACCTTGTGTGCCCCCCTGTTTTCGGCTGGGGGGCGGTGGGGTGGAGCGGCCGCGCTCCCCCCACATGTGACCAAGGCCATCGTTTCTTTGTCAGGGGGCTTGCACGGCATCGGAGGACGGGGTAGACAGCGGGCCTCATACGAAACCGTCCCTGGCCGTTTGGCACGTCGCTCCTCTTCCGAAGAATGCGGCTCGCTCGGAAGACTGGATGACGCAACGTGCACCGGGGTGGACGACGTACCCAATGATGGGTTTCTCGCGCGTCTCGGTGCGCCACCGTTCGGCTCTCGAGGCTTCTTCGAACGGATGGCGCGGGGTGTCCATTCGGGCGCTCTTAAGAAGCCACGAAAGCAATCATGGGTAATCGTCTCTACGTCGGAAATCTCTCATTCAACACAACCCAGGCCTCCATCGAGAGCGCCTTCGCCGCTGCCGGCGAGGTTCGCGAGGTGGCGATGCCCACCGATCGCGAGACGGGACAGCCGCGAGGCTTCGCGTTTGTCACGATGGGCAACGCGCAGGCGGCGACCGCGGCGATCTCGCAGCTAAACGGGCTGATGCTGGACGGGCGATCGATCAAGGTCAACGAAGCGCAGGAGCGCCCCCAGCGCGGTGGTTACGGGGGTGGCGGCGGCGGGCGCTACTGATAGCGGTCGAAGCCGACCCCACGCCAATAGGTGGGTGCAACGGCGGGCGTTCCGTCCCTCGAAAGGAGGGGTCCGATGGGCAGTCAAGGGGCCAATAAGCGGAACAAGGAGCGCGCGCGTCAACAGAAACAGAAAGACAAGGCAGTGGACCGCGAGTCGCGCAAGCGCGATAAAGGGGTCCGCGTCGATCACCCGCCTGGCGAGGACCCAGATATCGCGGGGATCGTGCCAGGTCCGCAACCCGTGTTAGAGCCTGTGGCAGAGGAGTGACAAATGGAAACCGATAGTTGCGGAATTTGCGGTGGCGACGGCCGTATCGCAAACGCCTTCGGGAGCCAGACGCGCTGTCCGAGCTGCCACGGGGGGGGTCGCAGATCCGATGAAGGCGGGCTGCGTGACGTAACCAAGACGAAGGCCTCGCACCACCGTGCGACGAGCAACACGCCTGTCGAGAAGGCTCAGGGCGTCACGACGCTTGCTGGCATTCAACTCGCAAACGACGTGCGAGCAAGCAACAGCGTGTCGAGCGACACCAAGGCGAAGCTCACACGCGAGATCGCCGAGCACGAGGGGACCCACGGCAAGTGCACCGAGACCTTCATCAAGAAGGTCAAAAAGCAGATCCGCCCCATCGCTCCCTAGTAGCTCGCGGCGTAAGTCTTTGGACACTCTCCCGCGACCCTCATACCCGTTAACTAAGTGCTTGCCCGCGTTCCTGTGCGACCCAGGGTTACCCACCCTGGGAGTGCGGCATCCACGTTTGTTGCCAAACGCTTGACGCAGGACGCTAAACGCTGGACTAGAAGGACATGCGTGGCAGCGGGGTTATCCTAGGGGACTGGACACACCGCCGTGGCGACGCGGGCGGAACGCGGTCGATTTTTGCGGACGTCGCCAAGGCGCATCCCGAGCCCGCGTGGAGCTGGAGTCCGGAGCATCAGGGGCGCGTCGATCAGGTGCGCATTGCCGGCGCTCTGGTGTTCGTGGCCACCATGACCCCGAGCGATCCCGAGGCTCCGGGCTGGGAGCACGCGGTGATCTACGCGCTCAAGGCAGACACCGGGGAAGTCGTAGCCAGGCGAACCCTTCCCGACCCGGTCCCGGTCGCGGCGATGCTGGTCGACGCGGGGGCGCTCCACGTGATCGCCACCCGTCGTGACGAGCCCATTTTCTGGTACTCGCTCAACACAACAGGGCTATTGCCGAACTTCCGCTCCATGGTGGACATCGACCGCGATGCGCGGCGCGAAGACGTGCTCGATGCGTGGGCGTCTCCCGACGGCGGCGTGTGGCTCGAGCTCGAAGGGGCGCTCGGGAGTGCGAGCGGACGTGCCTTCACTTTTGTTGCGCCCGGCAATCACCTGGCGCTGACGCAGACTCACGAAGACGACGTGGTGGGGTCCGACTGGGGGGCTCCTGCGCGCGACGCGTGTGTGAGTGGCCATGTTCTCTTTGCGCCACTTGCCGGGGCTTGGCGAGGGGATGGCTGGGGAGACCCTCCTGCGCTCTGGAAAGTCGAGCCCAAGGTCGCGGCTGCATCGCCTCAGGAGGGGGAAGGGCGCCCTGCACCTGCCCGCACGGCCTGGGCCCGTACCGATGTGGCCGGACCTCGCGCACATGTGCATGCGATGGCGGGCGAAGGGCTCATTCACGCACTTGCCATTGCCCAGGACTTCGAGCGAACCGACCGCGCGCTGGTCCAGGCGTTGTCTGTCGACCGTGCCACCGAGGTCGTGCGGACCCGAACGCCGGTGATGCGTGTGGCGCTCAAGGGGCCGCTTGGAGAGGGGGCGCGGGTTGCTCGACGTAGCAATGGCGAGTTGCTGATGCAGGGGATGCAACCGGATGGCGATCCCTGTTCGGACCTCATTTGTGCTCGTCCCGACGGCGAGATGGGCGCCATTTCCATCGGCAATGGGCGTCGTCTACTGCTCGACGCGGCTCTTGGCGATGTGGTCTTGGCTCACGGTGAGGTGAAGGGGGGACGCATTGCGGTGACAGCGTTGGAGATCGACCGCGAGGGGCGGCTTCTTGGACGGCGCAGTGTTCCTCGGTGGGCGGTGGAGACCGAGGATCTCGGTGGGGACGCGACCATCTATGCGGGCGCTGGGCACATTGTGGTGCGGGGCGTCAATGGCATTGTGGCCATCAAGGTTTGAGCAGGGACGCAGCCGTTTACGCTTGCTACGGCGCAAGGGGTGTGAATAGCCTTGGGCCGCATGAAAATATCGCGCATCGCTGGCGTCACACTCCCGCTCTTCTCGATCCGCACCCAGCGCGACTGGGGGATCGGGGAGATCCCAGACCTGCCAGCCTGCGCAGCATGGCTTCGTCGCGCCGGTCAGCGTCTCGTCCAGCTCCTGCCCCCTCACGAGCTCTCCGAGGGCGAAACCAGCCCCTATGGCGCCCGTACCGCCTTCGGCCTCGACCCCATCTACATCGGAGTCCATGCCGTGACCGACCTCGACCCAGCGAGCCTTTCCAATGCGCTCGGTGCGGAAGGCGAAGCGGAATTGGCGCGTCTTCGGGCGCTCCCCGGGGTCGACTACTCGGGAGTACGAAAGCTCAAGTTTCGCGTCTTGCGCGTTGCCTTCGACCGCTTCAAAGCCCAGGAGTGGAACCGCAAGACTCCGCGTGCCCAGGCCCTTGCCGCCTTCATCGAAAAGGAAAAGGGATGGCTCGACGACCTCGCGCTCTATACCGCCCTCCGCGAGTCGCACAACGGCTACGGCTGGGAGACCTGGCCCGAAGACGAACGGGAGCGTATCCCACAAGCCCTCCAACAGGTCCGCAAGGCTTCGGCCGACCGGATCCTCGAGGTCTCCTACCTACAGTGGATCCTCATAGAGCAATGGGAACAGGCGCGTGCGGAGCTTGCCAAGCTCCAAGTGGCCATCATGGGAGACCTCCCCTTTGTCGTGTGCCCCGAGAGCGCCGACGTTTGGTCTCGTCCTGGACAGTTCCATCGTGCCCTGTCGCTGGGGGCTCCTCCGGACTGGTTTTCGGCGGACGGGCAAGACTGGGGGCTTCCTCCGTACAACTGGCTTGCCATGGGATGCGACAACTTTGCCTGGGTGCGCGCCCGAACCGCGTTTGCCTGCCGCCTCTACGACTGTTTCCGTCTCGACCACGTGATTGGCTATTTCCGCCAATGGGTCCGATCGAGGTTGGAGGGGCGAGGACGGTTCGACCCTGAGGATCTCGAGGCGCAACGGGCTCTTGGATTGAGGGTCCTCGGGACCATGGTGTGTGAAGCCGCCAAGTTCCCCATTGGCCCCACCGATTCGCGGATCATTGCCGAGGACCTCGGAGTGATCCCACCGTTTGCTAGGATTTCCCTCACCGAGCTTGAAGTACCTGGGTACCGGGTCATTCCGTGGGAGCAGGACGAGGACAAGGTTTTTCGCGACCCGTCCAAGTTCCCAACGCTCAGTGTTGCGTGCTACAGCACCCATGACACGGCTCCTATCACCGCATGGTGGGATGACTTCACCGACGACGAGCGCGCGCAGCTTTCGAAGATGGCAGACATCAAGGAGGACGCGTCCGAAAGGGAACGGACCTTGGCGCTGCTGCGGCTGCTTTACGAGTCCACTTCCGACACCACGTTGGTCTTGGCCCAAGAGCTCCTTGGGGAGCGCTGTCGCATCAACTTGCCAGGCACCGTAGGCGAGAACAACTGGACCTATCGCCTTCCCAGCACCATCGAGGTTCTGGCGAGCGATGATGTCGTTGCTAGCCGCTTCGAGGAGGTCCGCGCGCTCGTGGAGGCCAACGGCCGCTAGATGGTCGGAATACGTCACTCTGGGCCGCCCGAAGTGCCTCCGCCGATCGGAATACGTCACTCTGGGCCGCCCGAAGTGCCTCCGCCGATCGGAATACGTCACTCTGGGCCGCCAAAAGCGCATCCATCGCATCGGCGAGGACACTTCGGGGCACCCTAAGGGACTCGGTCGCATCGGCGAAGGGGATCTCGGGCGCCACGAGCCCCTTGCCTTCTTCGAAAAGGGGTTTCCTGGGGGTTTCCTGGGGGTGGACAAATCGAATGTGCGCTCTAAGAGTTCGGCGCCATGAAAAAAAATGCGCTTACTCTATCCATCGCAACGATCCTCGGAGCCGTCACGCTCGCTGCAACGTCGGCGCACGCGGACTATCCGAAGTTTGCCCCCTACGTGGGAGCCTTTGGCGGCGGTGTTGTCCCCCTCAGCGACTGGAACCTCCGTGCTGTAGGAGTGACGGAGCTCCCCCAAGCGTCTCCGATGTTCGGTGCCCGCCTCGGATTTCACATTCTGCCGCGGCTCGGAGTGGAGGGTGAATTCGCGTACATTCCGCTCAGCTCGACAAACGGTGGCTCCAATAGCGCCTACGCCTATGGGATCAATGGGATCTTCCACATCCTGGCAAGCGACTGGACTCCGTACGGGACCATCGGCTACGGCGGTTACACGACCGGCGGAGGTCCGCTCGGCTCGGACACGGACGCGCGCGGGCACTTCGGGGTCGGCATGCGGGGGCTGGTGCTCCCGTGGATGGCGCTCCGTGCGGAGGTGCGCGATGTCATCACCGACGGCGTCGGAACGGGCGCGAGCAACCGCATCGGCGGAAACAACCTCGAGATGCACCTCGGACTCGATATCTTCCTCGCCACAGGCGCTGGCGACCGCGACAAGGACGGAATCCCGGACTCACAGGACAAATGTCCCGATCTGCCCGGGGTAGCGTCCGCGAAAGGCTGCCCCGATCGGGACGGAGACACCGTTCCTGACGCTCTCGACAGGTGTCCAGACACTCCCGGGAAGCCCGAGCTCGACGGCTGCCCGGATCGCGACGGCGACGGAATTGCCGACGCGCAGGACGCCTGCCCTGATGTCCCCGGCGTGAAGAGTGACGACCCCAAGAAGAACGGCTGCCCGGCCGATCGCGATGGCGATGGAATTGGCGACGCCCAAGACGCCTGCCCGGACGTGCCGGGCGTGAAGAGCGACGATCCCAAGAAAAATGGATGTCCTGTGGACCGCGACGGCGATGGGATCGGCGACGCCCAGGATGCTTGCCCAGACGTGCCGGGCGTGAAGAGTGACGATCCCAAGAAGAACGGCTGTCCCCTCGATACGGACGGCGATGGAATTGTCGACGCGCAAGACGCCTGCCCGAACGATCCAGGCCCGAGCAATCCAGATCCGAAGAAGAATGGGTGCCCCTCCGTGTCGGTGCAAGGCAGCCAGATCGTCATCTTGGAACAGGTGAAGTTCAGGACTGGAAGCGCTGAGATCTTGCCCGAGAGCGCGGGGATCCTCGATGCGGTCAGTAAGGCGCTGAAGGACCATCCGGAGATCGGCAAGCTCCGCGTCGAGGGGCACACGGACAACCAGGGGGCAGCGGCGGGGAACAAGTGGCTCAGTCAGCGTCGTGCAGCGTCGGTCGTTGCTGCACTCGTCAAGCGCGGCGTCGAGGCGGCTCGGCTCACCCCGCAAGGGTTTGGACAGGAGCGCCCTATTGACACCAACGCCACGGAGCCAGGACGTCAGAACAACCGGCGCGTCGAGTTCCACATCGTGCCAATGACGCCGTAGGGGCTACGGTTGCGACGAAGGGCTCGCCACGGCTCGAGCCCTTCGGGCAGGGTAGGTTCGGTACCAGGCTTCGCGCCGGACCCCTTCGAGCTGGTAGCGATCGCTAAACGGCTGGGGGGAGGCCACGGTGCGGTTCATGAACTCCACAAGGTCGACCACCTCGTAGCTCCTTGCCGACGGGTGCAGCGGATCGAAACGCTGTCGGGTCAGCCAGTCGAGAATGCGACCGAGCACCACCGCGGTGTTTCGGCGGACATCGTGAAGCAGCACCACGCCACCTCCCGTGTAATCGATGCGCAGTTTGAGGGCCTCCACGACGGTCTCGACCTCGTCGTGACGCATGTCGTCGGCCTCGGCGTTCCATAGAACGACCTCGGTCCCCTCGTCGTGGAGGCGTCGCTCCAAGAACCGACTGAGGTCTCCGAAGGGGGGACGGAAAAACTTGGGGGCTATTCCCGTGGTTTGTTGAATGAGACGGGCCCCCTCGTCGACTTGTGCGACGGCTTCAGCGCGAGCCACCTCGGTGAGGTGCCGGTGGTCGCGGGTGTGGTTTCCAATGAAGTGCCCCGCGGCTACCACGCGTTGGGCGATCTGACGGTTTGCGACGGCCCAAGGGTCGCTCCCCTCGAGGTACTTACCGATCACGAAGAACGTGGCGCGCACATGATAGCGTTCGAGCACGTCGAGAACCGCGGGGGTGGTCAGGGGCGATGGGCCGTCGTCGAACGTAAACGTGATGACGCGTCGGCCGTCTCCTGGGGTGTGGACGGGCCCTTCGGCAAGAAGCCAGGCGCGTTGGAGGGTTCCTTGGGGGTTCCATCGGACGGTGCGTGTCCCCAGCGTTCCGACCTCGGGGGTCACGGGTGGCGTGTCGATGGGAGGCGGCGTGAAGGCGCGGACCGCGCTGGCCGATCCTTGGGCGGCGAGCGACGAGGCGCTGGGACGACCTGCGCTGACCCAAGTCCCGAGGGCAAAGGACGAAACCGCTACGAAGGCGCGAAAGGCTCCTGGCACGGGCGAGATGCTAGGAAGGCACGGTCGAACGGGCCAAGTTGTTCGTGTGGGTTAGCACGCGTTAAACCTTGAACCAACCCCATCTTGAAAACCGCAACTTCGTCGCCGGCGCCCCCGAAGACCTCACCCCTCGCTATTTCGCACTTTCACAGCGCCCCCCCCCCATCGAGGGGGAGGGGGACCTGGTGACCGCTCTGGATCGTGTGGGGGTGAGGTCTTCGGGCGGACCTGCGGTTCTCAAGATGGGTTTGGTTTAGGGGTCCTTCGGGATG
>CAITRH010000619.1 GCA_903894755.1 uncultured delta proteobacterium | reverse complement strand
CCCATCGATGGGGAGGGGGACCTTGTGAACGCACCGGATCGTGCGGGGGTGAGGTCCTCGGGATCGCCCGCGACGAAGTTGCGGTTTTCAAGATGGTTTTGGTTTAGCTGCGAACTAGAGACAGCCGAGGCAGCGCTGAGAACGATAGAAGGTGACCGCTCTCCTCAGCCACATACACATCGCAACGTTCGTCGACGCGAAGCAAGTCGGGGATCGCTTCGCACGGCGTGATGCTCCCAAGAACGACCCCATCCCGAGGACGTACCACGTGGACCCCGGTGTGAGGCACGAAGAGTGCCCCGGAACGCAACACCGGCTCGAGCCGCCTCGGCACATCCGATTCGAGAACCCGCGTTCCGAGCACCTGACGGTATCGCACACTCCCGTCCTCAGCCTCCACGGCCACGAGCTCCCCGGTGGGCGAGTTGCCAACAAACAAATCATCGATCGCAAGCCACGAGGTCCCCACGGGAGCCAAGGGACGCGATGTCCATCGCGGTGCCCCGCTCGCTCGATCGAAAGCTACCAGCACCAGACCGTCACGCCCCCGAACAAGAGCGGCCACGACGGTCCCAGCACAGAGCGGCGCCCCCTCCACCGTGCACGTCGTATGCGCATTCGGTAGCCCCGCCGACCAGCGTACGCGACCCGAAAACGGATCGATGGCTAGCAAACGCGCCAGGCAACTTGTCCCTCCCGCCACCGCAAAAAGCCCATCACGCGACAGCGTCGGAGGAGTCCTGAACCGCAGTCGATCCCGCACTCTCCACACCACCGCGCCGGTGAGCACATCGAGCGCCGTCAGCGCGCTGTCACCACTCGTGAAGTACACGAGCTTGCCCGCCCGCTTCATCCGAAGCGCCGCTTTGCCCTTCAGTGAGCTAGGTCGCGCCTTGCCCCAGGTAAACCGCCAACGAGCTTGTCCACTCGTCAGATCCACCGCAACCAAATGATGTTCGCCTTCGGTGAGAATCACCAAACGCGGCAGCCCAGGAAGGTTCACCACAGCCCCTGCTGGAGGTCCCCCGAGCCGCGGCGCTACCTTCGCCCTAAGGGAAATCTCCCCATTGCCAAGGTCGTGCACCACCAGCGTTCCATCCGCCGATAGCCGCGCCACACCGCCGGGCGTCACTACGGCAATCGCTCGCTCCGATGGCGCACGCCAAAGCACCTCACCGGTGGTCCGCTCCACGCAAAAAGTCTCCGTCGCCGACCCCACCACAAGCCGATCGCCGCACAAGAACGTCGCCCGCAAATCGATCCCAGGCACCAACGCCCGCCAACGCGGCGCATAGCGAAGACGCGTCGCCGCAAGCGACCGATCGCTCGACCCCGCACTTGGCAACGACGTCTCCGCAAACGCTCGATAAGGCTCCGGCGTCGGGTTGATCCGCGCGTCCTGCCTCGACGCCTCACGAAGCGCCTCGCTCGTCTCCCGCAGAACCCTTCGAAACGCCGACAGCCGTAGGTTCGACCCCTGCGACCGATCACGACGTAGCACCGCACGTACGAGCGCTCGTCCAAAGCCAATGCTCGCCTCCACTACGTCGGCTACCCCCAACGCAGGGAACGTGTAGATCGTGCGCGCCTCCATGCTCGACGATAGTCCCCCAAGGGTCAGCGCCAGCTTGCCGTCGAGCGCGAGACGAACCCCGAGGAGCACCCCGGCGATCTCTGCTCTCACGTTGAACGCAAGACCGCGCTCCCAAGCGTCGAGCGCCCGTCTCGACACCTCGAGAAACCGCTCGGCAAAAAGGAATGGATGCCCCTCGGCAAGTTCGACAACACGTCCGCGGATTTCCGCTCGGAGCTTCCCTCTGAAAAGAAGCGCGTGCAGATCCGCGCGCTCAACTCCCGTGTCTTCTCGCTCGATGGACGTCCCATCGCGCATCACGAACTCGGCGCCAAAAGACACCGGCGCGTCGCGATCGGTTTCCACGACCACGGGGCTCGCCGCAGGAGGCGTCAACGTGCCTTCCACAGGAGCCGCGAGAGACGCGAGTCCCGCTTGGGCGACCCCGAGCTCCGCTTCGAGAGGCCGCGACATGGAACGCTTCGCCAGCATCGCGCTTATGGCGTCGCGCACGCTCTCGACGACGTCGTCGAACGCCACGGCGCGGTCGTAGACGGCTACGTAGGTGTCTTCGCCGGAGCGGTAGACACTTAGGAGAGCCAACGCGCCGAAGCGCTCGACGGTCAGCTCCCATGGGTCGTCGTAAAAACGCACGATGGCCTTGCCCCGCGGACCTACGCCAAGCTCGGTTAGAGCAAGCGCGAGGTCACGCAGGACACAGGTAGTCTGTGCATCGGCGACGCGTGTGCTGACCTGGGCTCCTGCGAGGAACACGTCGAGCACTTCGCGGGCCGCCTTGGGGTGGCCACGACGCACGGAACGCTCCTCGCGGAGCAATGGGACGACTGGGGTTTCGATGAGTATTTCGCTGCTACGCATGGTGGGAGGCAACGTGCTCATCGTAGGGCGCGCCGCTGCCATGTCGTAGTTTTCAGCAGTCGCGCCGTTGGGCCGGGAAGTTGACATTACGAAAATCTCAGGCTCCGGACCTCACCACCCCGACACCGCGGATGACACCTGCGCCAACGCAAACGCGTACTCGTCCGCCCCCTTCTCCACTGCCGCCTTCACAAGATCCGCTCCGCCATGGCCCGAGTTGCGCTCCACCCGAAGCAGCACCGGGCCTCCCGCCGAAGCCTCCTGAAGACGTGCCGCAAACTTGCGCGCATGCATCGGATCCACCCGATCGTCGCTGTCCGCAGTCAGCAGCAGCACCGCTGGATACGCCGTGCCGTCCTTGACGTGGTGGTAGGGCGAATACGCAAACAGCGCACGCAGATCCCCCGGATCTTCCGGGGAGCCGTACTCAGGAACCCAGGTCTTTCCTGACCCAAACCGGTGGTAGCGCACCATGTCGAGCAGCGGAACTGCACACAGCACCGCTCGAAAAAGCTCTGGACGTTGCGTGAGCGCTGCCCCCACCAGTAGCCCTCCATTGGAACCCCCTCGGATCACAAGCTTTTGCGGGACCGTCACCTGAGTGCGCAGTAGATCCTCGGCAACCGCAAAGAAGTCGTCGAACACGTTCTGTTTCACCCGCCCCATTCCTGCTCGATGCCACGCCTCGCCGTACTCGCTCCCCCCCCGTAGGCTTGCAAACACGTACACTCCTCCCCTCTCAAGCCAAGGGAAAATCGACGGGACAAAGCCTGGCGTCACCGAGTTCTGAAACCCTCCGTAGCCCCACAGTATCGTGGGGGACGGTCCTCGACGGTCCTTGGGGGCCACCACGAAATAGGGAACTCGGGTCCCATCCTTCGACACTGCAAAGCGACGCTCGACAGTGAAGCGCGACGTGTCTACTGGAACCTTGAGTCGGTACCAGAGCTCCGTCTGTCCCGTGTCTACCTGAGTGCGTTGAATGTCCGTAGCGTGGGTGTAGGACGTGAACGCGTAGTACGCCTCGTTGTCGTCCGGGTCGCCTACAAAGGTCGACGCGCTCCCTGCTGCTGGAAGCGGCACTTGGCGCACGAAGGTTCCATCCAAGGTGCGCACCTCGAGCTCGGTGACAACGTCCTTGAGGTACGCAAGCGACAGATGTCTTCCAACGATCGAGGAGCCATGTAGCGTTGCATCTGGACGCTCTGGGATCACCGAGGTCCAGCGCTCAGGGTTCTTGGGGTCCACCCGATCGATGCGCCAACGGGGAGCGCGGTGGTTGGTGCGAACATAGAAGAGGTCGCCGTACTCGTCGACATCGAAGAGCGCGTCCTTGCCGACCGCCAGGGGTTTCCAGGTGGGGGAAGGCTCGCGCAGGTCTTGGTAATGGACATCGCTGCGGGTCCAGCCGTGCATGACCGTGGCGAAGAGCCAGCGTCCGCTTTTCGACAGATCGATGCCTTGAAAAGTTGCGGCGTCTCCAGTGCGTTCTCGAACGACCCGGTCGGTTGCGGGGTTGTCCCCCAGCTTGTGGAAGCGCACCTCGGCGAAGCCTGGACGTTCGGCAGTTGGAATGTGGGGGCCTGAGGGGAGATAAACATAGTAGAAGCCATCGCCCGAAGGGGTCCAGGACGGGGCAGCGTACTTGGCCCCTTCGAGCGTGTCGGAGACGCGACCAGTGGCAACGTCGAGCACGAAGAGGATTGCTTCGTCGGAGTTGTTGATCTTGGTCTTGTAGGCGACTCGGGTGCCATCCCAGGTGGGCCAGTAGCCTCCCAGGGACTTGGATCCATCGGTGGACCAGGTGTTGGGGTCGAGCAGCACGTGTTCGATGTCATGTTCGCGGGTGCAGACGACCCACTTTTCTTGGGTGGGGGCGCGTCGCATGTAGAAGAGACGGGAACCGTATTTGCGCGGGGTCCCCATGGCTTCCACGTAGGAGAGGTCGCGCAGTCGGCGAGCGAAGGCGTCGCGTTCGGGGAGCGCTGCAAGGTACTTGCGTGCGAGCGTATCTTGTGCGTTGGCCCATGTTCGGACCTCCGTCGAGGCGCCATCTTCGAGCCAGCGGAACGGGTCTGGGACCGCCACTCCGAGGATTGAGTCCGAGTCGGCTGCCCGCCGTGTGGCGGGATACGGGAGACGTTCGTTCATGGGGGTTTGGGGGGGACGGCACGCGAGGAGCGCGAGGGGGAGGAGCAAGGGCAAACGCATGCGGGCTAGGATACAGATTGATCTACCCCACGGGCAAGATTGATCCTTCCCGCGGCTAGATTGATCCGTCCGAGCGGTAGATTAGTCCCTCCCGAGGACAGATTGATCCCCCCTAGGGGGTAGATTAATCCCTCTGCGGGGTAGATTAATCCCCCCAAAGGACCTTCTAAAAGGCGGGCCAGGTCGTTCGGAGCATCGCCGACAGAGCGAAGTGTCGATGGAGGGGGCGATTCAAGTCCTTGCGCGGCTCGGGGGACCGTTGGTGTATGGTCCGCGGCGAACGAAGGAGCCTCGATGACTCTCAAGGTTGCCATCGTGGGGTGCGGCAAGATAGCCGACGGCCACGTGGAAGAAATTCAGAAGATGCCTGATCTCGCGTATGTGGTGGGGGTGTGCGACCTCGAGCCGTTGATGGCCGAGCAGCTTGCGATGCGCTATCGGATCGGCGCTTTCGCAAGCGATCTCGATCAGCTTCTCGACGAGCAACGTCCCGATGTCGTGCACATCACGACGCCACCCGGCTCGCACGCGGCCATTGCCAAGCGTGCGTTGGATGCGGGCTGTCATGTTTTCGTTGAGAAGCCGCTCACTCCCACGCTGGCGGCAACCAAGGATCTGCTCGAATACGCTGCGCGTTCCGGGCGAAAGCTAACCATCGGGTACACCTATCTTTTCGACCCTCCAGCCCAGGACCTTCGCAAGCTTTTGGCGCAGGGGGCACTTGGGGATGTGGTCCATGTCGAGAGTTTCTACGGGTACAACCTGCGTGGTCCCTATGGTTCGGCGATCTTGGCGGATCCAGAGCACTGGGTTGTCAAGCTTCCCGGGCAACTTCTTCACAACAACCTCGATCATCTGCTCAACAAGCTGTTGGAGTTCTTCGAGGATGATGCGCCGTCCGTGGTAGCTCGGGGGTTGGTACGTCGTTCCGAGCGTTTTGGCGATGCGCGAGACAGCATGTTCGACGAGCTACGGCTGGTCGTGACAGGCAAAGAGACAACGGCGTACGGGACCTTTTCCTCGTTTGCACGTCCTGCGGGCCACTTTTTGCGGGTCTACGGTACGAAGAACACGGCCCATGTAGACTTCGTCTCGCGGACTGTGACGCTCGAGGGGGCGTCGTCGTCGCTGCCGAGCGCGATTGGACGGCTGGTGCCCGCGTTCGAGATGGCGGCG
The DNA here is from genome assembly GCA_903894755.1 of uncultured delta proteobacterium. Classification (GTDB taxonomy): domain Bacteria; phylum Myxococcota_A; class Polyangia; order Polyangiales; family Polyangiaceae; genus CAITRH01. Next base: position 21,540 of record CAITRH010000619.1, on the reverse strand, counting down.
CGTTTTGCGCGGTCTGGGCTGACCAATGCACTGCGTTTTGCGCGGTCTGATTTCCACTTCTTTTCTGGGCTCAACTATCTGTTTCGTCGATTTTACGAGAGCATTCGCGACGGGACCCCACCGCCTATTTCGCAGCGCGACATAGTGCGGGTAGCGACGCTACTCGACTCGATTTTTCTGCAGCTAGGGGAAGCGAAGGAGGTTGCACGATGATCCTTGTGACCGGAGCCACGGGTTTTTTGGGATCCCGCATTGTCGACCGGCTTCTTCATCGGGGGGAAACCAATCTACGCGTATTGGTGCGATCTTCGAGCTCCAGGCAGAGGCTGGACGAGGTTGTGGGGGGACATCCAGGGGCCAAAGTGGAAGTCTTTGTTGGCTCACTGGGGTCCAAGGAGCGAGCTGCGGAGGCGCTAGACGGCTGCAACGTAGTGGTTCATGCGGCGGCGGCGCTCAGTGGGGCACCTGCGGACATTTGCCTCAACACGGTGGTGACGACGCGCAACTTGCTCGAGGCGATGGTGGCACAGGAGTCCAAGCCGACGCTGGTGCATATCAGCTCTTTTGGTGTGTACGGAGTGGCGTGTCTTCCGAGAGCAACGGTGGTGAACGAGCGGACCCAACTGGAGACCAATCCAGAGCGTCGGGACACGTATTCGCAGGCAAAGCTTAGGCAGGAGCTTCTCGTATGGGAGTACCATGGGCGGCATGGTCTTCCTGTCGTGATATTACGTCCAGGGGTAGTGTACGGACCCAACGGGTCAGCGTTTTCGACACGAGTGGGGCTCAATCTATTCGGGTTGTTTTTGCACCTTGGAGGGGACAATTTGCTTCCGATCACCTACGTAGACAACTGCGCGGAGGCCATCGCGTTGGCAGCGCAGTCAAGCGACGCGGTGGGGGAGGTTTACAACGTAGTGGACAACGATCTCGTGACAGCGGCGGAGTATCTTGCTCTTTACAAGAGGGAGGTGAAGCCGCTCAAGTCCGTACGGGTGCCGTACGTTGGGATGTTGGCACTTTCGGCGCTGGTAGAGCGCTATCATACGTTTTCCAAGGGGCAGCTTCCCGCCATTTTCACTCCGTACAAGACTGCGGTGGCATGGAAGGGGAATCGATTTGACAACGGCAAGTTACGTCGGCTTGGGTGGGCACCGATTGTAGGGACACAGGATGGTCTTGCGCGGACTTTTGCGTACTTGCGACAAAAAGCGAGCTGACCGGTCGTGGCTTTTGTCAGCGCGCTGCTTCTGATCGTCGTTCTTGTTGTTCGTCCCCAGGAAATCTGGCCCTCCCTAGAGGTACTTCGTCTCCTCAATGTGCTTGTGGCGCTGGCGGCCATAGGGGTGATCCTAGATTTCTCGGCAGGCAAGCTAAAGGAGGCGAAGACGCCGCAGCTCTTTTGGGTCGCTGCGTTCTTGTGCTGGGGGTTGGCGGTGACGGCGTACAGGCTGGGGATTTCCGAGGGGCTTCGGGTTGTCTGGACGATCCCGGCTTTCTCGGCAATTTTCATGTTGGTCGTGCTGTATGCGGTGAGCACGTTCGAGCGTTTCCGGGCGGTCGTAGTGCTCCTTCTTTTGGTTAGCACCTTTGTTGCGGTGGTAGCGGTGCACCAGGGGATGCAGGATCCGGTCTGTATCGAGTTGGTGGAGACCGACGAAGGGGTATTGCCTCCTGAGGACGGGGTTCCGGACGGTCGGACGTGTGAAAGTGGCTTCATGTGCGGAAGGGATGGCAAACCCAACGTTGACTATGCTTGCGAGCGACTGGGCATGTTTCACACGTCATCGATAGCGCGGCGGGTCCGCTGGCGTGGGCAGCTTGCCGATCCGAATGAACTTTCCGTGTTTCTAGGTTCCATGCTTCCGCTGCTCTTTGCCTACTGGGCCTACGTCAAGAACAAGAGCTTTGCGATCCCGAGTGTGGCGATGACTGTGGTGTTTCTGTGGGCAGTGATCGAGAGCAAGTCACGGGGGGGGCAGTTTGTGATCGCGGTTGTATTCGCCTCCTATTTCGTTTCTCGGTACCGTCTAAAGGGATTGGTCCTTGCAGCACTGATGGCGCTACCGGTGGTACTACTTGGAGGAAGAGAGGGGTCTGACGCGGACGCGTCCTCGGAGGAGCGGACGCAGCTTCTCTACGACGGCGTGACGATATTTTTGCAGCATCCGATCGTTGGGGTTGGGATTGGCGTGTTCAAGGAACACATGTCGCCGCCGATGACTGCGCACAATTCGTACCTTCTTGCGGCTGCCGAAACTGGGGTCGTGGGCTTCTACTTCTGGAGCGGGATGCTGTGGTCCTCTATCAAGATCCCGCTCACGGTGTTTCTTCGCCCGCCAGCAGGGCTCGACGCGGGCCTTCGTCCATTTGCCATGGCAATGCTTGTGTCTTTTGTCGGTGTGCTTATTGGGATCTTCTTCTTGTCGTTCTGTTACAAGCAACTCTTGTTCATATACCTGGGCCTCGCCGGGGCGTTCTATCTGATCGTGCGCAAAGACCACCCAGACTTCGAGGTGCGTCTTGGCTCCAAAGACTACATGGGAGTGGCGTGTGTCAATGGGATCATTCTTCTTGGGTTGTTTGTCTACACGCGGCTGAAGGGCTGAGCATGTTGGAGCTGGCGGGGCATTAGCGATGCGACGGGTTCTGCCAGGCTTGTGGGTGCTTCTTCTCGTTGCGTGCGGAGCTGCACGGCAGGAGCCTCAGGGCCCACACCATCAACCGCGGATGGAGATGGAAGCGGGGGCCGTGCAGGTTTCTGAGGAGGCAATATTTCTCGTGATGCGCATGGAGCCACTGCGAGAACATGCGGTCGGGCAACGTCTAGGACCGCTTCTCCTGGCGCTTCCCCCTTGGCGTGAGCTGCTTACCTCCATTGTGCCCGAGCCGATCGCGCAGCTCGATACCTTGATGCTAACCGGGGCTTCCTTTTCCGATGGCTCGAGCCAGGCAATGGTGCTTGTCACCGGTCGTTCTCCAGAAAGTCTCGACGTCGCACTGGAGCTACTGGGGCGCAGGGTGCCTGAAGGTGTCGTACGGGGGACTGGCGCCCGGGTGGATGGCGCGTTTCGCGTGCTGCAGCGGCGAGGGCAGGTTGTGCAGGTAACCGCAGCATCGGGAGCACAGGAGGCACCGAGGGGGATTCCGACTGCAGAACGCGGCGAGGTCGTGGCGCTGCGTCTCAAGGAGCCGCACCGGCATGCGTGGTGGGTTCCAGAGAAGGTGCTGATGTCACGACTGCGCATTCGGACACAGGGCGATGGAGCCGAGCTATGGGCCGAAGGGGACTGCGCAACAGCGGAGGACGCGCGGCTGGCAGCAGAGGCGCTGCGTGCACGGATTCGAGAGACCAATGGACTCTTTGTGCGTCTTGCCACCCGGGGCGTCTTGAACGACGTACGTATCGAGACGCTCGGGTCTCGTCTCGAGGGAAAGCTGACAGCCAATCGGGCGCAGCTCGAGGCGACGCTTGCTCTCGTAGCGGCTCACTACGGAGCAACGTTGACTTTTTCCGACGACGCTGGGGTGCCTTGAAACGCTAGCGTGCCATCGCTGCGGTGAAGCGATCGAACAGATACAGGGAGTCGTGCGGACCTGCAGCGGCCTCAGGATGGTACTGCACACTAAATGCGCGCAGCTCGGAAGCTGCGAGTCCCTCGCTGGTGCCGTCGTTTAGGTGCACATGGGTCGACGTCACGCCGGCGGGAAGCGACTCGAGGTCGACGCAGAAACCATGGTTCTGTGTCGTGATCTCGATACGTCCAGTGGACAGGTCTTTGACCGGCTGGTTTGCGCCGCGATGACCGAACTTTAACTTGTAGGTCTTGCCTCCGAGAGCGAGTGCAAGAAGCTGGTGACCGAGGCAAATGCCAAAAAGTGGAACCCGTCCAACAAGCCCCCGCAGCGTCTCGATGGCGTAGGTCACGGCAGCGGGATCTCCAGGACCATTGGATAGAAAGACTCCATCAGGTCGACGGGCGAGGATCTCGTCGGCAGAACTCGTTGCAGGTACCACCGTCACGCCGCAGCCAGCGTCGACAAGGCATCGCAGAATGTTGCGCTTGATCCCATAGTCGATGGCCACAATCTCGTGGCGTCGTGGCTTCGCTGGGGAGAGCGCCCAGACTCCGCAGCCCTCGGTCCAAGGGTAGGGCGCTTTGGGCGTGACAGATTGCACAAGGTCGAGACCGCTCATGTTGGGCGCTTCGCGGGCGCGCCGTAGAAGCTGCTCGGGGCTTTCGGTGCCGATAGCAGCGTTTTGAGCCCCGAGGTCGCGCAGATGACGGGTCAGCTTTCGCGTGTCGATATCGGTGATGGCCACCACACCATGGCGTGAGAGATAGTTGTCCAGCGACCCTTCGGCTCGCCAGTTGGAGGCTACTGGACTTGCATCGCGCAGCACGAACCCGGCAAGACGCGGTTTGTCATCGACGGCTTCGCTGTCTTGCGCATTGACCCCCACGTTGCCGATCTCGGGGGCGGTCATGGTGACGATCTGTCCATAGTACGAAGGGTCCGTGAGAACCTCCTGGTACCCTGTGACCGTAGTGGTGAAGACCGCTTCGCCAACGGCAACGCCACGGGCGCCGAGAGGACAGCCGCGGAACGTGGTTCCGTCGGCCAGCACGAGAAAAGCAGTGTCGTTCACGGGGAGGCCTCGAAGATGGGCACGCCGGAAGCGAAGGTTGCAAGGACCTTGCCCCGGACTTCTTGGTGGAGAAAGGGCGTGTTGTGGCTCTTGGAGCGCAGACGTGAGGGGTCGACAGTCCAGTGGGCGTCGGGGTCGATGAGGACAAGGTCGGCCCGGGCTCCTTCCTGGATGCGAGGGACAGGCAAGCCAACGACTTTGGCAGGGGCTGCGGTGAGTGCGTCAATGAAGCGGGCGTAGGTGAGGTTGCCGTCGCGCACGAGACGGAGCAGAAGGGGGACGCAGAGTTCCAGACCGATCATGCCAGGGGCGGCTTCGGCGAATTCGACGTCCTTTTCGGCGGCTCCATGAGGGGCGTGGTCGGTGGCGATGCAGTCGATGGTGCCGTCGGCAAGCGCTTCGCGAAGGGCTGCGATGTCCTCGGGCTCGCGCAGCGGAGGATTGACCTTGCAGGCGGTATCGTAGCCAAGCACGGCTTCGTGGGTCAGCAGGAGGTGATGCGGGGTGACTTCGGCGGTGACCTTGATGCCTCGCGACTTGGCTTCACGAAGGATACGGACCGCGCCGCGTGTGGAGACGTGAGCCACGTGGTAGCGGGCGCCTGTGTACTCGGCAAGGAGTGTGTCCCGGGCGACGATGATGTCCTCGGCGACACTGGGCCAGCCGCGGAGGCCGAGGCGGGTAGCGACGCTTCCTTCGTGCATTTGGGCGCCTGCGGTGAGGGAGTGGTCCTCGCAGTGTTGGATCACGGGGAGGTCGAAGGTGCGGGCGTATTCGAGGGCGTGGCGCATGACGGCGCTCGATGTGACGCACCTGCCGTCATCGGACACGGCGACGGCGCCCGCGTCTTTCAGGTCGGCCATTTCGGTGAGGGTTTCGCCTTTTTGGCCGACGGTGATGGCGGCGATGGGGTGGAGGCGGCAGCCACCGAGGGCTTTGGCTTTGGCGACGAGCATCTCGGTGATGGCGCGGGTGTCGTTGACGGGACGGGTGTTGGGCATGGCGCAGATGTCGACGAAGCCACCCGCGGCGGCGGCTCGGAGCGCACTTGCGACGTCTTCTTTGTACTCCTGGCCAGGCTCACGGACGTGGGCGTGGAGGTCGATGAGACCCGGGACCAGTAAGGCACCGGGAACCGCAAAAACTCGGACGTGTTCTCCGGCAGCGCCGGCGGCTGCGTGGATTCCGACGCGTGTGATGACGCCGTTTTCGACGACGACGTCGACGAGGCCATCGAGCCCGCAGGACGGATCGATGGCGCGAACACCGCGGAAGACGAGGGACTCGCTCATGGCGTCGCGCTAGCTAGCACGGGACGCGAAGCATCGGGGGGGCCCTTGACGTTTGGACCGCTCCTAGCGAAAAGCACTGCATGAAAGCCATTCAGCTTCCTACTCCGGGCGGTCCCGACGCCATGGTTCTCGTGGAAACCCCTACGCCCACACCTGTCCGAGGCCAGGCGCTCGTACGTGTCGAGGCTGCGGGCGTGAACTTCATCGATGTCTATCAGCGCACCGGCTTCTACAAGATGGAGCCGCCGGTACGTCTCGGACTCGAAGGCGCGGGGGTTGTCGAGGCGGTTGGGCCCGAGGTCGACGGGGTCCGGGTGGGCGATCGGGTGGCCTGGTGTTCCGTCGCGGGGTCGTATGCGACGCATGTCGTGGCTCCCGTCGAAAAGCTCGTATCTGTTCCAGGGGCCCTCGACTCGCGGAGGGCAGCGGCCGCGATGCTTCAGGGGCTTACGGCGCACTACTTGGTCAAGTCCACGTTTCCGTTAGGAGCGGGAGATAGCTGCCTGGTGCACGCCGCGGCGGGAGGAGTTGGATTGCTGCTTTGCCAGCTGGCCAAGCGGGCTGGGGCGCGGGTGTTTGCGACGGTGTCGACCGAGGAGAAAGCTGCGCGGGCGCGTGAGGCGGGGGCCGATGACGTGCTGTCTTACGACGACTTCGCCGCCGAGGTCGCTCGACGCACGAAAGGGCGTGGCGTGAGTGTGGTGTACGACTCGGTGGGAAGGTCGACGTTCGATCAGAGCCTCGCGTGCCTACGTCCGCGGGGCATGCTCGTGTCGTTTGGGCAGTCGAGCGGTGCGATTGGGGCGTTCGACCCGCTCGTTCTGAGCGCGGGAGGGTCGCTATTTTTCACCCGTCCAACGCTCGGGCACTACACCTCGACGCGCATGGAGCTTCTGGCCCGTGCCCACGAGATCTTCGAGCTCATCGCGCAAGGCGCCCTGCGGATCTCCATCCATGCCACCTTCCCCCTCGGCGCCAGTGCGGAGGCGCACCGTCAACTCGAGGGGAGGAAAACAACGGGCAAGGTCCTTCTCGATCCGACAGCTTAGCCAGCCTTGCGTTGTCGCCCTACGGCTGCACGCGCGGTGTCGCCTTGACGATCCCGTGGCGCGTCACCTCGGCATAGACGCGTTCAGGAGGAGTCCCCGCAGCGACCAACGCGCGTGCTTTGGTCAGCTCCTCGTCGATCACCCCTCGGAACACGTCCTCGGGTTGCGCTCCGACCAGCCGACGCCCGTTGATGAAAAACGTTGGGGTCCCAGTCACGTCGAGGTCGTCTGCCAGGTCTGCATCGCGTTTCAGATCCGCTCGATGCGCCCGAGACTGCACCGCCGCCATCGTCCGCCCACCGTCGAGACCGAGCCTTTGCGCCATCGTCGCCAAGGCACCGTCGCTCTGGTCCGACTGCGCAGCGAAGAGCGCGTCATGAGCCGCCCAAAACCCAGGGTCGCCGCGCTGGGTACGGGCTTCCATCGCGAACTCCGCGCAAGGAGCCGCGCGATCATGAAAGGCAAGGGGACGGTTTCTCCAGACCACCCTGAGGAGGTCCCCATAGTGCCGCCTTAGCGAGCCTACCGTGCCGCTTGCTCGGGCACAGAACCCACACTGGAAATCGGAAAACTCCACCATCGTGACCAGCGCGGACTTGGGCCCCTGAGAAGGCTCTGCACCTACAGGGACTCTCCACACTTTGTGGTCGTCCTCGGCGTCGTCGGCAGGCTCCATCTTGCGGTTTTGCCGCGACATTTCGGCGTAAATGCGGGACACGGGGGTCCCCTTGGCCAGTTGCGCCTTTGCCTTGACCTCTTCTAGGTCGATGACCGCGGCGAAGCGTCCGACGCCTTGGGCCCCTTCGACGGGCACGCCGTTGACAAAGGATTGCGGAGTTCCTCTGATCCCCAGTCGTTCCCCGAGGGTCTTGTCTTTTTCCACCTTGGAAGCCCACTCGTGGGACGCCATACCAATGCGAAATCGTTGCACTGCGACCACGCCGGATTGCCGGGCCCACCCCTCGAACCGCTCGGGAGCAAGGGCTTCTTGCTCTTCGAACGCCTTGTCATGAAAGCGCCAGAACGCGGTATCTCCAGCCAGCGCGAAGACCCCTGCAGCCGCCTCTGCTGCAGGACCGGCATTTGTGTGAAAGGGAAGCGGGAAGTGTTTCCACACGATGCGAAGCCGCTGGGTGCCATAACGCGTCTGGAGGGCATGAAGCGTATCGCGGAGGCGAGCGCAGTAGGAACACTCGAAGTCGGAGAAAAGAACTAGGGTTACAGGAGCCTCGCGAGAGCCCCAGGAGGGGTCGTCGCTCGAGACGGGGACTCCCGCCGAGGGGTCGTCCCAGCGCTCCTTTGCGGCGTCAGGCGCAACGATTTGCGTGGGGCCGGCAGGAGCACTGGGGTCCATTGGAGTGGTGGGCGGGCGTGGGGCGGAGCAACCGACTACGAGCCATGTGAAAAGCAGGAACCGAAAAAGCATGGGGGACTTCCTACGCTACCGGCGGGCCGACGCCACGTCGATTCCGGCGCTCGGGAGCAAACGTGTCCTTGCTTTCCGCTCGTCGATCGGATTGCCTCGGCCCCCTCGAATTGGAGGTTCCACATGTCTGAAAGCCTGCTTTTTTCGCCGACCACCGTCGGCCCCCTGTCGCTCCGAAACCGCATCGTGATGGCCCCGATGACGCGATGTCGCGCGGTGCACGCCAACCAAGCCAACGCTCTCATGGCCCAGTATTACGCGCAGCGCGCCACGGCCGGACTCATCGTGACGGAGGGGACGGCGACGTCACCTAACGGAGCGGGCTATGTCCGCATGCCTGGGATCTGGTCCCAGGAGCAGGTCGACGCTTGGAAACCCGTGACGAAGGGGGTTCACGACGCGGGGGGCCACATCGTTGTCCAACTTATGCACACGGGACGCGTGGGGCATCGGCACAATCTACCTAAGGGGGCGGAGGTTCTAGCGCCAAGCGCGGTGGCAGCACCTGGCGAGATGTACACGGACGCAGCTGGGATGCAGGCGTTTGCGGTTCCGCGGGCGATGACGTCATCGGAGGTCGAGACGGCGCGCGACGAGTTCGTGTCGGCGGCGAGGAACGCGTTAGCCGCGGGGTTCGACGGGGTGGAGCTGCACGGGGCCAACGGGTACCTGATCGAGGAGTTTCTAAGTCCAGTCACGAACTTACGTGATGACGGGTGGGGCGGGTCGGTGGAGAAGCGTCTTCGGTTTCCTCTGGAGGTAGCGCAGGCCGTAGCGCAGGCCATCGGGGGCGATCGGGTGGGGATAAGGCTGTCGCCTTACGGAGCGAGCGTTGGGATGACGGCGTATCCAGAGATTGACGAGACCTACCAGACCTTAGTGGCGCGTCTGGTGGCGACAGGGATTCAGACGGTTCATTTGGTGGATCACTCGTCCATGGGGGCTCCCGAGGTGCCGTCGGCGCTCAAGAGGGCACTTCGCTTGGCGTGGCCGCGGACGTTTCTCGTGTGTGGAGGGTTCGATCGGTTGTCGGCGGAGGCGGAGCTTAGCGAAGGACGGGCCGATCTCGTGGGGTTTGGACGTCCATTTATAGCGAACCCTGATTTCACAACCCGTCTTGCGAAGGGGCTTGCGCTGACGGCGGCGGACGGGACGACGTTCTACACGTCAGGTCCGGAGGGCTACACGGACTATCTTACGGCCTGAGGAGCAATTCCCCTCAAGGGCAAGCGGGACATGCCGTTCGGACAGAACGTCGGTGCAACGCTCGGAGGCCAGGATGCGAATCGAAAACAAGCAAGTGCTCGGTGGCTACACACGGACCTCGAAGTCGGCACCGGCGGGGGGGACTCAGGCACGAACCGAGGGGATCGGCAAGAACACGTCGGCAGGGGTTGCTGCGGAGGCGTCCTTTTCTGACGCTGGCAAGGAGCTGTCGCGAGCCAAGGCTGCAGGCGCGTCGCAGCTGTCGACGGTCGACACGGCGAAGGTGACACGTCTACGGAGCGAGGTATCCGAGGGACGGTTTCAGGTAAATCCTGGGATGGTCGCGCAGCGCATGGTGGATGCCATGGCGGCGTGAGGTCGACTTCATCATCGAGCGCTCGGTCGGGGCCAGGCGAGACTCCTGCTAAACAGGATCCCGCTTAGTCGTTGGCTCCTCAGGCGCTCCCCGCAGTATTCGCCGCACCCGCTCCCGTAGTCCAAGACGGTCCAGTACCCGACGCGCCTCGTCCGACGTCGCTCGAAACACCCGCTGCGTCGCCCGCGCCATCCCCGTGTAGAGCGACCGCCGAATCAAATATACGTTCTGCTCCTCGTACCAGTCGTTGCCAAACACACGCTTGTATTGGCTCTCCCCAAAGCCAAAGTCGAGCCACTCCGGCGGCTCGAAGGAGCACAGATCCTCAATCAGCCGGTACAGAAGCACATTGCCCGGTGAGTGCTCCCCCCACGCGGGGTCATAACCAATTTTCTCGTAAACATAGCGCTTGTCGGATTGAAACCCGATCACAAAGGCTATCGCCTCGCCCTCGGCCCGCAAAAGGTACCCTCGAAACCAGCCGCGCTCGGCTAGCTCTTTGAGCTTGCGTGCTCCAGTACTTTCTACCTCCAGCACCTGCCCAAGACGCCGCCCTTGCCAACTCAACGCAGAAATGCGCTCCACTGACTTCAAAAAGGCCCCCATCTCGGCAGGCTTGGTCACCCGCTCGATCAGAACAGGTTCCCCCACGGCTTCGTCAAGCTTGCGCCCAGCCGTCCGAAATTGGTAGCGACGCTTCTTGCCAAGCGACGCCTCGTAGGCCGCAAACGACGCCGGTATGCGCGTACGCCACCGCTTGCTCGGCTCCGTCGGGCTGTAAAACCAATACCCACGCTGGAGCAACGGCGACGTGTCCACGAGCTTGCGCAAGGGCGAGGCCAACGCAAGACCCTCGAAGTGAAGCGTGTGGTACGGAATCGGCGCCGTCGCAACAGCGTCAAGTAGCGCCTCCTGAACCGCCGGGTCGCAACTCCCTAAAAGCGCGTCGCCCGCTAGACGCGCCACAAGCATCGGAAACGCGGCCACCGTCGTGTACCCAATGCGGCAAGGCCAGTTCCAGCGCCGAAGAAGAAAGGGCGCAATGGCGCGAACCTGCCCCCCCTCGCGAAGAACCACCACCATCAACCCCGCCGATGCCCGCCCCTCCGCCGCAAGCCAGGCGGGATGCTGCTCGATCCAAGGTTCGGCAAGCTCCCTTCGGAGCCTCTCCCACTCCGGTGCAAGCGCCTCAAGTTCCAACTCCGTCGTCAATACCCGCGATTCAAACCTGGCCATGGTGTGTCCATTCGCTAACCTACGCCCTGCCCGCACTCAACCTTTGCGCAATACGAAAGCCCATTTCAAGCGCCTGACGGTAGTTCAATCGTGGGTCGCATAGCGTCAGGTAGTTCTTGTCAAGATCCGCTTCCGTGATCCCCGCCCCTCCCCCAATGCACTCGGTCACATCGTCGCCCGTAAGCTCGAAATGGACCCCTCCCAAGTGAGTCCCCACCGACGCGTGCGCATCGAAATTCCCCTCGATCTCCCGAAGGATATCATCGAAGTCCCTTGTTTTGACCCCGGTCGACGTCACCTGGATGTTGCCATGCATCGGATCGCACACCCACAGCACCCGTCGCTCCGCCCGCTTGACCGCCTCGAGCAGCGGGGGAAGCGCCTCGGCCACTCGGGACGCTCCCATACGCGCAATCAGCGCTAGTTTTCCAGGCTCGTCGGTCGGATTGAGCGCGTCGATCAGGCGAAGGAGCTCGTCAGGGGCCACCTTGGGCCCAAGCTTCACTCCCACGGGATTGGCAATCCCACGGAAAAACTCGACATGGGCCCCGTCCAGCGCTCGGGTCCGATCGCCAATCCAAGGCAAGTGCGTCGTGAGGTCGTAAAACCCAGGTCTCCTCGGGACACGTCGTGTCTGCGCCGACTCGTAATGCAGGTTCAACCCCTCGTGGCTAGTGAAAAAGTCGACCCGGGTCAGCTCGTCGATCGTGGTCTCGCCCAGGGCTTCCATGAAGTGAAGCGCCTCGGAAAGCTGACGCGAGCTTTTTTCATACAACTCGCGAAGGGCCGGCGGCATGGCGGCATGACGTACGAAAGACAGATCCCAGTACTCGGGATGATGAAGGTCCGCAAAGCCCCCGTCGCTCAGTGATCGGATGAAGTTGAGCGTCATCGCCGCATGCTCGTAGGCATCGATAAGAAGCCTAGGGTTGGTCCGACGGGCGTCGGCATCGAAGTCGGGACGATTGACTAAGTCGCCATAATAGCTGGGGAGCTCGACTCCGTCGCGGCTCTCGGTCGGCTTGGAGCGCGGCTTTGCATATTGCCCTGCAAATCGCCCCACCCGAATGACCGGCTTGTGGCCGCCATGGACAAGCACGAGCGACATCTGAAGGAGGATCTTGAGCTTGTTGGTGATCACCGAGGGGGTGCAGTCGGCAAGGGTCTCGGCGCAATCGCCCCCCTGAAGCAGAAACCGCTTCCCCTGCTGGGCCTCTGCAAGCTGCGCTTTGAGCCGCTCGATTTCCCAAGAAGTCACAAGAGGCGGAAACGACATCAGCCGCTCGACGGCAGCGTCGACCGCTGCAGGGTCTTCGTAGCGGACCGCCTGCGCGTTGGGTCGGTCTTTCCAAGAAAACGGGGACCAGGATTCGGAAGTCGTCACGAGCCCCGCTCTAGCACGAGGTCGTCCGAAAAGCGTGAGACCGTTTCGTGGCCGCGGAGGTTCGATGGATCGCACGTCCCCACCGTTTTGCGCTAACCTCCGCGCTCCAAACTCCTGGAGGAGAACCCTTATGGCCACCATCGATGTCCGCCGCCCCCACACGCTCCCCTTAGCTGATGTCAAACAGCGGGCCGAGCAGTTTGCCAAAACCATGGAAGAAAAGTTTAGCCTCGTGTGGAAATGGGTGGGAGACAACATCTCCTTCGATGCCCCCACCGGAATCGCCAAAGGCACCAAAGGTCAAGTGTCTGTCACAACATCGTTTATCCAAGTCGAGCTCGACCTCCCCTTCTTGCTCAGGCCCCTCAAAGGGACCATCGAGTCGAAAGTCAACGAGAAACTCAACACCCTCATGTGAACCTTACCTCAGCTCCACCCGATACAGCGTCATCCACGCGAGGTGCGGAAGCGCCATCCCATCGCCAAACTCGTTGTACGCCACCATGACGCGCGACGAGAGCCTTGCAAGAGACCCTTGGCCCGCAAAGGGAAACTCGCTGTAAACACGGGTTGCCTCGAGGCCCGCAAGCTCCCCCGCAATATCTGGCGTCTCAATCAACAGGTTCACACTCCCCCCTCGCCCCACCACAATCTCCTTCAGCCCCTCCAAATCCTCTAGCCGAGTGACCTCGTAACGCTGCGGTAAGTACATCGGATTTGGACGAAATCTCCCCACTACAACCCCAGTGAAGCCTTCCCCATAGGTCCGGTATAGATACCGCTCCATTGGGACATGAACCCGAAACCCAAACGGGTAAAGGGCTAGAAAGACCATCGCCGCAAGGCTCGGGACCGACACAACCTTCACCAAGCAGCGTGTCTTGGCCCCCAACGCCAATGCATGCAGAGGGAAACTCGTTGCCAGGAAAACCATCGGGAAAAGAAACCGCTCCTCTTTGTGCGCGATCAGCGAATGCACCAGCACAAATGGTACGGTCATCCAGGTCACTGGATGCCCCGGATGGCGTATCCACGACAGCACCATCGCCACCACCAGCAGCGCCGCCGACGGAACAAAGATGTTGGCCACCACCAGATACGAATACGCGTACACTGGACTCTTTCCAAACTGATCGGCCACCCCATGGACCAGATTCTCACGGACGTAGTTCCAGGGAGGGAAACACCACTCCCCATATCCCCACCGGTCAATGCAAACCGCAGCCAGCACCGGCAGTAGCCCCCCTCCCACAAGCAGCGCAAGATGTAGCAGACGGGCCCGGGCCCGCAGCGCAAGCCAAAGAACCAGTCCCGCTCCTAGAAACACCGATTGGTAGCGCGCTTCAAATGCAACCCCAAGAAACACCCCGCACAGTACCCAACGTGCCCTCCCCTGCCCCAGTACCAACGCACACGCAAACGCCACGCAGGCCCCAGACAGGTTCTCCGACGACGTCCTGACAAAGAGATACGGCAGAAACCCAAACAGTGCCAGCGTGCCGACGTACCTCTTGGCCTCCCCTTGCTGCGGAAACAACGACCCCGCAAACGCTGCCAATGCCCCACATGAAAAGAGGCCCGAAACCAAACGACAGCCAAACGCTAGGTCGAATGGATCGGACACCCCCGCCCACATCAGCCCGCGCATCAGAACATAATACAGCCATGGCTGCATCCATGGCCGGAGCCTTGCGCCGTACTCCCATGGAAGCTCGGAAACTGCAGTCCGACCTAGCTTCAGACTCGCAAACTCGAGTACCTGGTAGTGTTCATCGGTATGAAAATACCCGTTGCTTGTCCATGCCGTCACTCCCGTCACCAGCACCAATAGGCCAAGAGCTACGACAAGCCGCCTGTTCATCGGATTAGGGCGTCAACGACACGGAGGGAGCCTTGAGCCGTCGAAGCAAATGCAGCAGCGCCGGTAGGAAAAACAGCGCGGTCGCAATGCAAGCAACCTCCCCGAACATCGCTAGCTTGCCAAACGACTCGAGCGCCTGGTTGTCCGCAACCAGTAGCGAACCATAACCAACTATGGTCGTGTAACTGCAAAGCGCTACGGCCCCTCCAGACCGCGTCACCGCTGCTGTGATGTCCCCCTTCAGAAGCCGTGTGCGATCGTAAATGTTGAATGGGTACTCGCAGCCAATGCCAAAGGTGATGGGAAGCGCAATGAAGTTCAGGAAATTTAGCTTTGCATCCAACCATGCAGCAAAACCTACCGTGCACGCCACTCCCATCGTAAGCGCTCCAATCACCGCAAACGCCCCCCGAATATTGTGCGTCGCGATCAGTACCACAATAAGCACCGCTAGAAACGATGCCCCCGTCGCAAGGGGCCCGTCCCGCTCCATCGACCGGATCATCTCCGCAAATACAGTCGCCCGGCTCGCCGTCTGTACCAGTGTGCCGTCGGGTAGCGTGATGTTGTCTGTAGTCTTCGCGATCCTAAGAAGCGTGTGCCCGTCGCTCATCGACACGCCAAACTTGTACTGCACATAAAAGAGGGTTCCAACAGCTCCGTTGTTCTCCTCAAACCGACGTCGGATCAGCGCCGGTAGGTCCTTGCCTTCCAGCAGCCCAAGGGTCTCTGGAGGACGAAGCTCTTCGACGCGCTTGCGTTCGTCCGCATTGAGCCCGTAAAGCACTGTGTCCGTCAGCCGGTCTCGGATCCGGTCGAGGACCTCGATGCGCGCCTTTTGTTCTGCGAGAGTCCCAGGCAAGAAGTCCCCTATGGTGACAATCTTCTCGATCAGTTGCCCCTTGCCATCGCGCGCGTCGTTGGCAAGAATCTGTGCCTTGAGTCCTGCTACCTGCTCGGGACCATCGGCAAGCATGCGGGCCCCTGAGATATCCATCTTCCCCTGAAACACACTGTCGGCCTTGTTCGACCACTCCCCTGCCCCCGTGCTTCTCGATCCTTTGGAGCCTAGATGATGGAAATTGTACTCCCATGGGTCCCTAAGAAATCCTGGTAGCTTCCACACCGCTACAAGGGTCACGCTCCCAAACAACAGCACCAAAGCCCACGGCCAGCGCTCCGTCACCCAGCCCGCAAAACGTACGAAAAAACCACCCCGCGCAAACTGTAGCTCCACTCCTCGAGGTTGGCTCGCAACCTCCACGTTGTACCACGGTAGCTTCGACTGGATCCATTCGATGGTCACCACCAGCGCAGGGACCACCGGGACAATCGACAGCCATACAAGGAACATCCCTAGGAATCCAATGGTGCCGAATTGGCTAAACCCTCGAAATCGCGTGATGGTCAGAGAGCCATAGGCAATGCTCGCAACGGACGCTCCCACAAGCTCGGCTCGAAACGCGTTGAGCACCGCCTCGCGACGTGCCACCGTGGGTTCCATCCCGCGCGCCCGAAACTCCCTGTACCGCGACAGAAGCACAATTGGATAGTTGACCCCGTTGCCAAGGATGATCGCCCCAAGAAAAGCCCCAGGAGTGTTCACGTAGCCGAACGTCGCCGTTGCAAACGCATAGGCCCCGCCAATGCCCATGATGGCTGGAATCCCCACGATAATGAGCGACCAGCCCGATCGGTAGTAGATGACAATCCCGCCCAGGACCAGCACCAATGCCAGCGCCGTCGCCCCGATGGCCTCCGACATGATCGATTGCTTCTCTTCAGTGGCATTGGGAATGTCGCCCGCAAAGCCGATGTGCAGCTCGGGGTGAAACTCCTTGGGCTTGAGATCCGCAATGAGACGCGCCATCTGGGCGGAGAACACATCGCCACTGGCTTCGCCAGTCCCTGAGGCGCGGCTGATGATGCGAAGGACCATCAGGGTCCCATCAGGGGAGGCGAAGTAGCCTGAAGGGAACTCGTCGTACTTCTTTGCCGAGGACTCCCAGCGGTCCCGATGTTCGTCCATGCCCAGAGCGGGCTTCTTCTCCGAAGGGGCCGATGGGACATCGTCTTCGAGTTTCTCGACCAGACCGCTGCGGAAACCGATCTGCATTTCGAGCGTCTTATCAGCGTCTTCGAGGTCTTTCTGGCTTGCGTAGAGCCATTTATTGCCTTGGAAGAAGTCGTGGACTTCTCGGGTGCCGTTTTCGAAGTAGAGAATGTAGTTGGGAGGGCAAGCGCGTTTGCAGCGATCGTCGGAACAGCGTGCCTCGCAGGACACGCTGTCGTTCACCATGGCGTCGAGGCGCGCCGAGAGGGCGTCGATGAAGCGCTCGTTGGCCTTGCGGTCCGGCGATTGGAGCACGACGGTGAACGAAGCGCCCCCTCCGACCCGTCCCAGCTGGTGCTCGTAGGCCTTGAAGCCGGGGCTATCGCGCGGAAGGAGCTCGAGGAAATCGCTGCGAAGCTGCAGTTTCGTCGCATAGCCCCACGAGCTCACAGTAAAAAGTGCCGCTAGAAGCAGGACAATGGCGGGGTGTCGTCCCGCAGCATCCACGAAATTGCCGACCCATCGTCTGAACATGGGATGGTCCTTTAGTTCTTTGCATGCGCGTAGCAAGCTCCGACTTGCGACGCTGTTCGAACGAGGTAGAGATCACCACTCGAAGCCTCGAGAGTCGCCTTAGGTGCCTCGAAGGTCCAAATCGAACCCTCGAGAGTCGCCCTAGGTGCCTCGAAGGTCCAAATTGAACACTCGAGAGTCGCTCATGGCGCCACCGAGGTCCAAATCGAACCATCGAGAGTCGCCATGGGTGACTCTATGGTCCAAATTGAACACTCGAGAGTCGCTCATGGCGCCACCGAGGTCCAAATTGAACACTCGAGAGTCGCCTAAGGTGCCTCGAAGGTCCAAATCGAACACTCGAGAGTCGCAAAGGACACCACGCCCCCCCTCCGTTCACCTCCCAAAGGACCCACGCATCGCCATCGCCACCCGTTCGAACACCATGCCAAGCAAACCCAACACCACAACGGCCCGCAGCGAAGCACCCACCGATGCCACGGATACCGGCCACGCCGCGCGTTCCATCAGCGCAGCTCCCACGTTGACCACCACCGTAGCCGCCACCACCGGAGCTGCTAGCGCCACTGCCATGCGGATACCTGCCACCAGGTTCTCCACCGCATTGACAGGAGGCAGGGCCACCAATACCTCCGCAAGGTGCGCTGGGCCCCCGTCCGCAAGGAAAAACGCCGACGCAAGCATTCCCAACAAGGTCCCAAAACGCCCCGTGTCCACCAAGCCTCCCGCCATGCTCGCAGCCCACAACGGCACCGCCGCCGCAATGGCCAATGGAACCCCTAACGCGAACTGTCCCAAGGCTTCGACTAGCCACGCTCCCCCCTGAAACGGCGCTGGCGGCACCATCGGCAACACGGTCACCGCCAGCACGACGCTAAGTCCAAGACGGACCGCTATCGGAACGCTCTTCAGGCCAAACGCCGGCACGAGCACAATGGAAGGAACCACCCGCGCCCAGGCAAGCCCGAGACGCAGGTTTTCATTGTGTTCCCAAAAGGCATCGAGCAGCGCGTCTCGCACGGTCCGTCGTTCAGCCTGCCGCGCAAAACCCCTCGTAATCGATATAGCCCGTCAGGGTCGGATGGACCCCGCACGCAGGACAGCTTGGATCCCTACGTAGCCGCAGCTCGCGGAACTTCATGTTCAAACTGTCGTACGTGATCAGCCGTCCAACGAGCGAGTTGCCTTTCTTCAAGAGGAGCTTGATGGCCTCCGTGGCTTGCAGAGTCCCCACGATCCCGCACAGGATCCCGAGCACGCCGGCTTCCTGGCAGCTAGGTGCAAGGTGGGGAGGAGGAGGCTCGGGATACAGACAGCGGTAACAGGGACCCGCAGCGATCCCCATCTTGGCGGCGGCTTTTTCGGGCACGAAGGTCGTGACTTGGCCGTCGAAGCGGAAGATGGATCCGTGGACCACGGGTTTTCCAAGGAACACACTGGCGTCGTTGACCAGGTAGCGAGTGGGGAAATTGTCGGTACCGTCCACCACCACGTCGTAATCGCCAAAGAGGCGGTCGGCGTTCTTGCTGGTGAGGCGCTCTGGGTATTCGATCACATGGACATCGGGATTGAGGTCCTTGAGGGTTTTGGCTGCACTGACAACCTTGGGCATGCCGACGCGACTGGTAGTGTGGAGGATCTGCCGCTGGAGGTTGGACGTGTCCACTGTGTCGGCGTCTACGATTCCGAGGGTTCCGACACCGGCGGCTGCGAGATAGAGCGAGGCAGGGGAGCCGAGGCCGCCGGCGCCCAAGAGGAGGACACGGCTTTTGAGGAGCATTGCCTGTCCTGCCTCGCCGACTTCGGGGAGAAGGAGATGGCGTGAATAGCGTTCGCGTTGGGCTTGGGTGAGGTTGGGAGGGGTTTCGATGGGAAATCCGAGCTCTTTCCAGCGCACAAAGCCAGGGTTTGCGGTTTCTACGCAGGTGTAACCGAGGTCAGCGAGGGTAGCGGCGGCGAGGGCCGAGCGGATTCCACCGGCGCAGTACACGACGATGGGGGCGTTTTTATCGGGGAGACGCTGTTCGACTTGGATTTCGAGAAAGCCCCTTGGGATGGAGATGGCGCCAGGGATGCAACCGGCGCGAACCTCGTCTTTCTCGCGCACGTCGAGGAGGTGGAATTTATCGCCCTGGTCGAGGCGTTGTTTGAGCTCTTCGAGGGGGAGCTGGGTTGTTCTCTTGCGAACGTCGACCATGAGGTCGCTGTAGGTCGTGGGCATGGGGGGGTTACAGGTCGAAGCCGGCGACACGTCAAGGGGCTGGTGCGTTTAGATAACGATCTCTTGACGTCGCGGCGGGACGTGTCCATCGGAGGGGCGATGTCTACGGCCACGACGCGAGGGATCCGGGTCACGGTATCGATGCAATATGTAGCGGAGCAGTCCGAGCCACGGGCGCACCGTTACGTGTTTGCGTATACGGCGCGCATAGAAAACGAGGGGGAAGTGACCGTGGAGCTACGGACACGGCACTGGGTGATCACCGACGGGCTGGGGTACGAGGAGGAGGTGCGTGGGACGGGGGTGTTGGGCTGCCAGCCGAGCATCAAGCCGGGGGAGCATTTCGAGTACACGAGTGGATGTATTCTGCGGACGCCGCGGGGAGAGATGCGGGGGACGTATCAGATGCACTGTGCGAGCGGCGAGGTGTTCGATGCGGTCATTGCGCCTTTTGCACTCGCGCTCCCGCAGTCGCTCAACTAGAGGAGGGCATCCCGTTCGCATGCAAGAGGCTTCGACATGGAACTGACCGCTGTCTACATACAAGTCCCCGAAGGGTATATCGCGTTCGTCGAGGAGTTGCCCGGTGCCAACACGCAGGGGGCGACACTGGACGAGGCGCGCGAGAATTTGAAGGAAGCCGTACAGTTAGTCCTTGAGGCCAACCGGGAATTGACCGAACGGTCGCTGGTCGGGCAACGCGTTTCCAAAGAACGGTTCACCGTCGCGGCGGCATGAAGCGGCAGGACTTGATTCAACACGTAGAATCGCACGGTTGTCGTCTGCTTCGCGAAGGTGGCAACCACAGCGTGTACTACAGTCCCGACAAGAACCTGACATCCGCCATTCCACGTCACCGCGAGATCAACGAGTTTCTGGCGCGCAAGATCTGTCGGGATCTCGGGATCCCAGCACTATGACCGTGCGGGGAGAGATGCGGGGGACGTATCAGATGCACTGTGCGAGCGGCGAGGTGTTCGATGCGGTCATTGCGCCCTTTGCACTCGCGCTCCCGCAGTCGCTCAACTAGAGGAGGACCCCCATGGACGAACGGGTCTACCAGCACCTTGCGGACGACGTTTTTCAGCGCATTGCGCGAGCTTTCGACCAGCTCGATCCGGACCAAGTCGACTGCGAGGTGGCGGGGGACGTGGTCACGCTGGTGTTTTCCGGAGGACCGAGCGGCCGCGACCTTCGGTGCATCCTCAACACGCAGCGTCCAACGCGCCAGATCTGGCTCGCTGCGGGGGCGCACGCGTGGCACTTCTCGTACGACCTGCCTAACGAGGTCTGGGTAGACGCCAAGGGACGGGGCGAGCTGTTCTCGGTACTGGCGTCGCTTGTCCGGGAGCACGCGGGCGTGGAGCTTCCCATCGGGCGGCCGTGAAGTTCTTTCGTTCTTTAGGCGTCGTATTGGGGCTCGCGTTGACGTCGGCGCCGGCTCGCGCCGTGGAGCCGGGCGAAGCGGACGGGGGGACGGGGGCTTCGGACGAGGGGTTTGGCGAGTACGCACCGGCGCCTGTGGCGACGATCAAGCCGCGCAGTTTCACGCTTGCAGAGTGCCTTGCGCTTGCGGAACGAAACCATCCTGGCGTCTGGGCTGCGCGGGCGCGGCTTGCCTATGTCCATGGGCAGCTCGATGAAGCGACGTTCACGCCGTGGTTTCAGTGGAACGCGACTTCGAACTTCGGTCTGCTTCCCCCCATCAGCGGCTCGGTCTATTTCACGGCGTCTTCGCAAGAGTCCCGAAACATCAGCGCATTCGAGGGGCTTCGTCCGGTCCTCACCTTCGACATCAACGGACTGGTGCCGCTCTACACGTTTGGAAAGATCACCGCGGCCCGCAACGCGGCTCGGGCCAACGTTCGGGTGACCGAATGGGACATGGAGAAAGTGCGCCAGGTGACGCGCATGGACGTACGCCGGGCGTACTTTGGGCTTCTGATGGCCCGCGACGCGCGCTTCGTGATCGACGATGCGCTTTCGAGGCTCGACAAGGCGCTCCAGGGGATCCGCGACAAGCTTGCGAAGGAAGACAAGTCGGTGACGAGCATCGATCGGCTACGTCTCGAGACGTTCCGAGAAGAGGTCGTGGCACGCAGTGGAGAACCGAGGCGAGGGGAGAGCTTTGCACTTGCGGCGCTGCGGTTCATGACGGGGATCCAGACAGCCTTCGATGTCCCTGACGAGCCCTTGAAGCGTCCCAATCGCCCGCTGGTGGGGGTGACCCAGTACCTGACATCGGCGCGTT
>CAITRH010000618.1 GCA_903894755.1 uncultured delta proteobacterium | reverse complement strand
GGCAAGGACGATCGTCTTCGAGAGAGGGGGCTCGGACCTGCGGTACATGGTTCTCCTCCCCCCTCGCTCGAAGACGATTTTCCTTGCCCGAACGGGCAAGGAAGATGTCGAGGGAGAGGGGGGCTGGGGGGGGTGAGGTCTGCGCGAGCGGAAACCTGCGGTTTTCAAGATGGGTTTGGTTCTAAGAGCGCCTAGTCGGCTCGCGGTCCAGAGCGCCCGCCCCGCGGACCCGCCCGCACACACCTGCGGACCCGCCCGCACACACCTGCGGACCCGACCGCACACACCTGCGGACCCGACCGCCCGCCCTGCGGAGCCGACCGCCCGCCCTGCGAACCCGACCGCCCGCCCTGCGGACCCGACCGCCCACCCTGCGGACCCGACCGCCCGCCCTGCGGACCCGGCCGCCCGCCCTGCGGACCCGGCCGCACACACCTGCGGCCCTCCCGCCTTTCGGCGAGGCTCCTGCTTAGGCCCGAGAGTCATCGTTCACGCTTGACGCTACGAGAGGCAACCAGACCGGACCGAACCCGCGCCGTTTGCGTCCAGCGTCTTCCCAGCTCGCGATCAGTCGTCCCGTGCTCACTGCAATCACGGCGAGGGTGATCCCCGCGATGATGTCGATGACATAGTGCCAGCGCAGGAACATCGTCGCCACGATAATTTGCGACGCGAAGAAGCCCAACACTGCCCAGGTGTAGCGGAAAGGGAGAACCTTGCGGTGACGCAGTGAAAAGAGAGTCAGGAAACTAGGGGCTGCAGTGTGCAAGCTCGGAAAGATGTCAAGGCGGGCGGAGCCTTGGACCGAATCCACTGTGGACTGCACGAGCGGCCACCAAAAGGGGCCGGTAAGCTCGTTGTGAAATTTCCCTGCCAGGTGGTGGTAGGGACCGTAGCCTGGCACGAGCAGGTAGGTGGTCTGGCCAACGCAGTAGACCAACAGGATCCCCCAGGAGAACTCTGTCAGCACCTGCATGCGGCGCTCGAGAAACATGATAGGAAGAATGTGCAGGGCGAGCAGGGCGAAGTAGCCGTAGTAGAAGAAGGAGAACCATTCGGTCCGAGCGGGCGTGACGTAGGCGTCTAGCAGTAGCGCGGGCTCGAAGCCGAGGACGCGCAGGTCGAAAGCCAGCACCTGAGCGTCGACCGAGCGGCTCGCTGCAGTGGGTAGAATATAGTGGAGTTGGAGAAAGGTCCCGAGGATGGCTGTGAAGAGCGTAAGCCGGTAGAGCAGGTTGGACGCGAACCGCCAGCGGAGAAAGCCACCGCGCGTGACGATAAGAAGTGTCAAGACAACCACGATGTCGACCGAGAGCAGCGTAAGAGCAAGGGGGCGACGGGGACCGTCCCCGAGCAGCACGGCAAAGGTGAGCACGGCCAAGTACGCCATCACCAGCCAATCTTGGAGTGCAAAGGCCTGGATGGCGCGCAGGAGCGGCCGGTCCTGGTCGCGCCAGCCCCTGAGGATCGGGAGAGGCGCCTTCGGCATCTCTAGGTCTTGAAGCCTCGGCTCTTTGCTGCGAATGCTGGGGACGCTGTCATTTTGCATCGGGACTTTGGGTGTGCCCTACCACGAGCGCTCGCGCAGAAAAAACTTAGTGAGGAGACTCCGATGAGACCGAAGGAAAAGAGCCCGCGCACTGAAGCCCTGGATGCACTTGTCCGCGTTCGTTTCGGCCTTTCGTGGGGCAAGGCGCGCGCCTGGATCCGCACGGGCAAAGTGACCGTTGCAGCCGTCACCGTGATCGATCCTGGGGCTTGTGTCCCGATCGATGCGGTCGTGGACCTTCGCATGAACGCTCCGCGGGTCCATCGTCACGTGCTCGCCCCGAGCGCTCTTGTCTTTGTCGACAGTCAGGTGGTGGTGGTACGCAAACCGGCGGGCATCAGCACGGTGCCGTACGAAGAAGACGAGCGTGGGACCCTCGACGAGCTCGTTCGCGCGGCCCTGGGCAAAGGGAGGACGGGACGTCCCCCGCTCGGCATCGTGCATCGTCTCGACAAGGAGACCAGCGGATTGGTCGTGTTTACGCGGACATGGCAGGCGAAGCAGTCGCTGTCGGGGCAGTTTCGGGCGCATACGGTCCATCGACGTTACCTGGCGCTGGTGCACGGAGCAGCGACGAAACGGACCTATCGCACCTACCTCGTTGAGGATCGCGGGGATGGTTTGCGGGGGTCGGCGAGGCGGGCTGGGGTCGGGGGAAGACTTGCGGTCACGCATGTGGAGCCGGTCGAGTCTTTCGCCCAAGCGACGCGGGTGGCGTGCACCCTTGAAACCGGGCGGACCCATCAGATACGGATTCACCTAAGCGAGGATAGCCATCCTGTTGTGGGCGAGCGGGTGTACATACGAGGATTGAGTCTTGCGGATTTGGGGGCACCACGTCTGATGCTTCACGCTGCAGAACTAGGCTTCATCCATCCATCGACAGGGGAAGCGCTGCGTTGGGCCGATCCGTTGCCTGACGACATGGTGAGCGTGCAGGAGCGTCTACGAACGGCCTCGCTGTAAAGGTGGGACACACGCATTCGAGCGCCTTGGTAGCGAGGCGCGATGAAGATGGCTCGAACGGACCTGAAGTTGTACGATTCCGTTGTGTTGACGAGCAAAGACGGGCAAGCGGGGGTGTTGCATGACGTATGCAATGCATTGACGGTGATCTTAGGATGGGCGGTAGCGGCGAGGGGGCCGGAGGCGTCGGCCGAGTTGGTGGCCAGGGCGCTGGCGATCGTGGAGCGTCGCGCGAGGGAGACGCGCGAGGTTGCACGCAAGGCGATGGGGGCAGGCGCGACGGGTTGGGACGACGACGCGACTGTGGGGCAGGTGCTTGGGGATGTCGTGGAGGGCTTAGGGATCGAGGCGGAGCTGCGGCAGCTACGGTTTTTTGTGGAGCCTTCGGAGGCGCTTGCGCTGCATGCGGTGGAGCGGAGCTTACTGGCGCAGGGGGTCACGAATTTGCTTTTGAACGCGCTAGCGTTTGCGCCATTGGGGAGTGAGGTTCGGATTGAGCTGGGGATGGGGCCGGGGATGGGGGCTGGCGAGCGGTTGCGGATCGACGTGGTGGATTCGGGGCCTGGAGTGGAACCGTCCAGGGCGCGAACCATTTTTGAAGGCGACTCACGAAGGGTGGGAGGGAGCGGCATTGGGCTTGGGCGAGCGCGCGACGTTGCGCGGAGGGTAGGGGGAGACCTGGAGCTTGTGGTTGTGGAGCCTGCAGCGATCGGCGCGAGGTTTCGACTTACGTGGCCTGTGCGGGCGGCTCGAGGACAGACGCTAGCGGGCAAGCGGGTGGTGGTGCTCGAGGACGATGCCGACGTAGCGGAGCTTTTGGTGTTGGGACTTGAGGCACGAGGAGCCGAGGTGCGGGTCGTGAGTGCGCGCACCGAGCTTCTCGAGGGTTCGGGGTACGACGCGGCTCTTTTGGATCTGTCGCCTTTGGCAAGCGGGGCAAGCGGGGCAAGCGGTGACGCAATGCAGTTCGTGGAGGGGCTTCGGCAGCGGGGGGCTCGGGTCGTGTTTATCAGCGGGCACGAGCCGACGCTGGGGTTTGGTGACCGCTACCGATGGGTACGCAAGCCTTTTGAAATAGGTCAGATTGTCGAGGCGCTCACCGAATCGGAGCGAGGGGCCGGTCGAAACTCTTGACATCGCGTGTCTTCGGGATATCTTCCCGACCCGATCGCGAAGGTGGCGGAACTGGCAGACGCACTAGCTTGAGGTGCTAGCGGGTAACACCGTAGGGGTTCAAGTCCCCTCCTTCGCACAAGATCTCCGTTTGGGCTGTTGCTTTGCTCCCGGTCCCTCTCACGACGGGTGCACCTCGTGTCGTTTCCGTTCCAAAGAGTGGTGCTTGGAAGTGCGTCGCCTCGAAGACGCGAGATCCTGGTGTCGTTGGGGGTCCCCTTCGAGAGCTACGTCGTGGCCGTCGACGAGCGATGGCTCGATGGCGAAGAAGCGGGCACGTACCTAGAAAGGATCGCCCAGGCCAAGCTCGAAGCGGTGCAACAAACGCTTCCACGGGAGCTTCGCGAGCGCACCGCCGGGATCCTGGTCGCAGACACATCGGTCGTCTTCAAAGGCGAGGTCCTGGGCAAACCATCGTCACCGGACCATGCCCAGACCATGCTCCGTCGTTTGGCGGGGCAGACCCACGAGGTGCACACCCGGTTTGCGTTGGCACGGACGGCGGACGGGCTCGTGCACGCTGAGACGGTGGTGACACGAGTATCGTTTCGTGCGCTTTCGGAAAGGGAGATCGTGCGCTACGGCGAGACGGGCGAAGGAATGGACAAGGCCGGTGGTTATGCGATCCAGGGGCGCGCCTCGGCGTTTGCGAAGCGAATGGAAGGGTCGTACACGAACGTTGTGGGGCTTCCAGCGTGCGAGGTCGCCGTGGCGCTCGAAAAGCTGGGGCTCGGGACCGCGTGACGGGCGTGACCGGCGGTCAATCAGGGGATTGGGACGTTCAACGTGATGCTGGGACGTTCGAGGAGGCACTTGTCGTCGGAGCACACGCTGAGGCGGAACGTGCCCGATGCGCGGAAGTTGCCTCGGTTCTTTGCCACATAGCGGAGTGTCATGACCCCGGTGGTTTTGGACGGAATTGCGAAGTCTCCGTCGGCTTTAGAGAAGTCTGACTTAGAGAACTCGAGCCCTCCGGCGTCATCGATGGAAACTTTGTAGGGGTACTCATTGTTGATGTGGAAGCCATCGGTGGCGGTGAGCGTGACCGTGGCGGTGCAGGAAGCGCCGAGCGAGCAAGGAGCCGCGCTCACGTCGACGCGAAACGGATTGGCCATCGGAGCGGCCTTCGAGGAAACGCTCGGCGACGCCTCCGTGGGACGGCTGCAGCCGAACATCGAGAGGACCACTAGGACACTCCACACACGGGCTGGTTGCATGGCGTGGCTGTAGCACGGACGGTGCAGCGGTGCGGCGTAAAGGTTTGGTTAGACCTTAGGCTATCGAAGATAGAGTTCGAGTCGTGGCCCGAGCGATGTCTCCGAGAGGGGCTCCATGACGAAGGCGATCCCGGTGGGCGTGGCGACATCGGCGACGACGGCGAGTCCTTGGTCACGGGCGTCGAGGGTCGGCCAGCGTCGCACGATCTGGGTCACATCGAGCCGAACCACGCGAGGTCCACTCGTCGTAGCCCGCGTCATGGGGGACCGCAGGTCCTCGAGACGAGGCACAAAAGGCCATCCATTGCGTTCATCCCAGGGCTCGGCGATGCGCAACGCGTGGAGCTCCACGGGGTCGGGGCCCATGTCCACCGCGTCGCTCCGTTCGAGCAGCAAATAGGCCTCCACGACCCGTGCGTCTCTCGGAAGCGTCGCGGAAAAACGAAAGAGCAGCGTGGAGTCGGAGTCGGCGTCACGACCGAGGACCGCAAGACGACCAGCCGTTGGTTTTCCTCGTCGAAGCCAAGCGCGCGCCACCGGTTCGAGGACCAGCCGCTCGGCCCGCTGAATTTCTGCAATGCCCACGTTCGCAACGCAGCGGCCTGCGACACAGGAACCTTGCGGGGCGCATTCGCTCGGACCGGCGCAGAGACGCGCCCGCGGCACGCACCCGCAAGCTCCGAGGATCAATCCCAGCCCCACCGCGCGACGTCTCGCTCCTGTCATGCGCCGAGCGTATACGACCCCCATGACGTATCCGACACCTTGCAGCAGGTTCCCGCGAAAGCCTTAGCCCCAGGAGCCGTACTAGGGGGACGTGGAGACTCACTCCGTTCCCCCTGCCGCCGACGAGGTCCACGTGGTCCGTCGGCGCCCCTCCGTCAATCCAAAGCCTTCGGCGAAGGCAGCCCCCGCAACGCGTCACGAAGCTGGTGAAAAACACGTCGCGCGAGCAAAACGTAAGGCTGCAAAACGCCGTGCTTCCGATGCCCCCGACGACAGTCCGCACGTGAGTGTCCATGAGCTCACGGTCGACGCTCCTCACGAGCCAACCGCCGTGCCGGCCACCTCCACCTGGCCGCCTCAACCCTCGCCCTTGGGATCGGTGATCGGTGGGCGCTACCGCATCGAGCGTCCGCTTGGTGAAGGGGGAGTCGGTACGGTCTACGAAGCTACGCATATCCACTTGCATAAACGCGTGGCGGTCAAGGTTCTTCGGCCCGAAATGGCCGAGCAAGGCCACATCGTTGCCCGCTTCGAGCGCGAGGCCATCGCCGCAAGCCGCGTCGAGCACCCCAACATCGCCGCCGCCACGGACTTCGGAAGGCTTGACGATGGCTCTTTTTTCCTGGTCCTCGAGTTCGTGGACGGGACCAACCTTCGCGACGCGCTCGCGGGGGCAGCGTTCCCGTTTCGTCGGGCGCTTCACGTGATCCTGCAGATCGCCAGCGGGATAGCGCGGGCTCACTTCGTGGGGGTCGTTCATCGCGATCTGAAGCCTGAGAACATCATGCTCATCGAGCGGGACGGCGACCCAGACTTCGTCAAGATCCTCGACTTCGGCATTGCGAAGCTCCTCGACGACGTTCCGGTGTCGACGATGACCATGGGGGCGGCGGTCACGCAGGCGGGAACGATCTTCGGAACGCCCGAATACATGGCCCCCGAACAGGCTCTCGGACAGGCCCCAGGCGTGCACTCGGACCTCTACTCGCTCGGAGTTCTCGCCTTCGAGCTCTTCACGGGGCAACGGCCGTTCCAGGCCGACAGCCACGTGGACCTCCTCAGTCTTCAGCTCACACAGGCTGTCCCCGCGATGGCGGACTTCCAAACGGCGGTCCCTCCGGGGGTCGAGGATGCGGTGCAACGGCTTCTTTCGCCTGACGTGTCCGAGCGCTTTGCAAGTGCGTTGGATTTCATCGAAGCGCTCCAAGTGGCCATGGCAAGTCCGCCCAGCACCTCGGAGCGGATCACCGAGCCGCCCGAGGCCCCTTATCGTTCGGGGCGATTCCCTCGCGCGTTGAGCTCCGAGGAGCTCCTTGCGGTCCGCACGCTTCCTGCCGACGCCTCGTTGAGCACGCTGGTTCCGGAGCTCTCCGATTGGGGCACGTTGGCGATGTCGATCCCTCCATCCGCCCCCCCTCCGATGCGGTCGCTTCGCTCGCTGCGTTCTGCGGTCTCGATCTGCAAGGACGACGCCCCCGCCACCCGTCTGGACGCGTCGGAAGCCACGTGGATCCTTCAGGGCGACGTTCCGGACGGGGCCAAAGAGCTCGAGCCTGCGGCCCAGTACGACGAGTCCGACGAGCCTGCCGTCGACCTGTCGGGGCTTCCCGACGATCTCCTAGCGATTTTGGCCGGTGGAGCGCCCGAGGCGCCCGAGGCTCAGGTGGCCCAGTCGGAGCTCACGGAGGGAGAGACCCCGGACCAGCCTGCCGCGGAATTTCGCTCGCTAGAGGAAGCGATCGAGCCGGAACAGCCCTACTGCGAGGTTCCCGAGGAGCGTGTTCAGGGGTTAGGTCCCGCGTTTCTGGAAAGTCAACCGAAGGTTGCCCACGGCATGCCTCCTCTCGAGCTTCAGTCATCGGCTTCGAGCGAGCCTGATCTGTCGGATGTCCCCGCGGATCTTCTGGCCATATTCGATTCGGTGGCGCCAGCCGGGCGAGCAGATACCGGTGCGCCAATGCCTTTTTTGAGCCTCGCCCCTCCATCCGGCAGCGCGATGTTTGACGGGACCGAGGATCTGTTGGGGGTGCTCGACGATCCATCGCCTCCGAGCGTTCCTGTTGAAACGTCGGAAGGGACCTCCGAGAAGGCGGAGAAGGCAGACGCTCCGCGTACCGCGGTTCCTTCGAAGGCGCCGCCCAAACGGCCTCGACGGAGCGTGTCGGCGTGGCTGGGGTCTCTCGCCGAATCGACCGTGCAGCCCACGTCGCGTCAAATCGCCCTGGTGGCTGCCATAGGGGTCGGCATGTTTGCGGCGTCCGCGTACCTAGCCATTGCTCGTGCCGATCTGCCTCTCGAGGAGAGCCACGGCGAGTCCGAAGAGCACGGGGCTTCGCACGCTCCGTAAGAGTCTTCAGGCCCCACGGGACGTTCCTCGGAAGACTTCTTCCCGATGTCTTGCTAGCGTCGCCGAGTGGAACGCAACACAGGAGACAGGAGACAGAACATGATGGGTGGTCAGGGTCCGGGCGGTTATGGTGGACCTCCAGGCGGCGGCTACGGTGGACCTCCTCCAGGCGGCGGCTACGGTGGACCTCCTCCAGGCGGCGGCTACGGTAGCGGCGGCCCCTACGGTCCCCCTCCCCAGGCCCCCTTCTACGGAGGAGGCCCCCAGCCCGGTTATCCAGCTCCCGGCGGAGGATATGGCGTCGGCCAGCTCGCGGCCCTCACGGAGCGGAGCCCGGTCACCGTGATCCTGCTCACCTTCGTGACGTGCGGCATTTACGCCCTCATTTGGAAGTTCCAGACGACCGACGAGCTGCGTGTCGCTTCCGGGGACGAGAGCATCAAGCCGGGAATGGATCTCCTGCTGGCGCTCGTGACGTGCGGAATCTGGGCAATCTACACGGATTATCGCAACGCCAAGAAGTGCTACGAGCTCTCGCAGCAGCACGGCCTCAATCGCTCCGACCAGTCGACGATCGTGATCCTCACCGTGCTCCTCGGGGTGGGCATCGTGGGCTGGTACTTGCTGCAGTAGGAATACAACGCGCTCGGCGCCGCAGGGCGCGGTCAGCGAATGGCGTAAGGCAACAACGGCCCGCCGGATAGATCCATCCAGCTATTGAGGTTTGTCCGGGGGTCCGTTGGACCTGCGGGACATATGAAGCAGCTGGGCGGATTCGGGGTTCGGGACCCCCTCGCCCTCGGGGACCGAGAAACGTAGGTACCGCGCCAGTCCCGACAGGTCGGCCAGGGAACAGAGTCCGCGGTTGATGTCCTCAAAATAGATCACCACGCCCATGACTCCGGAGGGGAAGCGAAGAAAGCCATGCCAAAGCCCGTGCGCCGCCACGTGCATGAACCGCGCGTCCGCGGGGCGCACCTCCGACAGGGTGACTTTGATGGCCCCTAGCACCACGGCCAGGAGCCGCTCGTTGGATGCCGGGCTGCCTGCCTGCACAAAGGTGTCGTCCGATACCAGCTTCTCGTCGAAAAAATCGTAAATCTCGTTAAAGTTACGCGCCTCTACCATGAGCTTCCGGAGTTCACCAATAAGGGAGCCAAGATTCTGCGATTTGCTGAGCTTCTTTTGAAGCTTACGTGCGAAGGTACCCATCGGCCAATGCCTACTACGACCGCTAGGAACTGCAAGAGGGAAACAAGGGGCTCCGCCCCCGCATCTTCTTCGGAGCCCGCCACAGAATATTTTTTGTGGATTCCCATCGGGAACCGCCGTATTTATGGACCGGATCCTGTCAACAAAGGAGTCGTCGATGTCTCGCCACATCAACCAAGCGCCGCCAAAGCCGCCAAAGCCGAAGCCTGATAAGTCGCCGCACCTCGCAGCAAAACTCCCTAACGACCCGAGGGAACTCTTCACGCACTGTACCGCGAGCTGGACTGGGCTCCAGCCGCTGACCGTGGTGGGGGCTATGTTCGAGAACATCGTGCCCACCCCGGCCACCATTACGGTCGATCTCAAGGCTATCAACGACGCGCTGTCGCCTGCTGAGGGGGGGGATGCGGTTCCGGTGGAGAACCTTCGCGTTGCCACCGACGCGCTTCACGCGACGTGGACGCTGGTCACGAAGTTCTGTGAGCACGCCCTGCGCGGGGTGCCGGCCGCGAGGATCCCCCCGATCCTGGCCCAGATCCTGATGACCCCGAGCGGGGTCGGACATAACCGTCCGGCGAAGGCCCCAATCGCAGTGAAGCAACTCGGCCCGGGCATGGTCAGGATCGATGTGCTCGCTCTGTCGGGGGTCATCGCTTACTTTTACGAGTACAGCATCGACCAGATCAACTGGATCGCCGGCGCCCAGACAGGGCGGACCGACGGCTCCATCTCGGGCCTGAAGCCCGGAACGCTCCACTACTTCCGGTTCCGCTGTCTCAAAACGGACGACGCCTACACGAGCTATTCTCACGTCATCAGCATGTTTGTCGCCGAGTAACGAACTCCCAAACAAATTGGCACCCTGACTTAGCAGGCCGTGGTCTTTTCCGGCGATGGAAGCTCCTTCCCGGCGATGGAAGCTCCCTCCCGCCGATGGAAGCTCCTTCCCGGCGATGAAAGCTCTTTCCCGCCGATGAAAGCTCTTTCCCGCCGATGGAAGCTCCCTCCCGCCGATGGAAGCTCTTTCCCGGCGATGGAAGCTCCCTCCCGCCGATGGAAGCTCTTTCCCGCCGATGGAAGCTCCTTCCCGCCGATGGAAGCTCCTTCCCGCCGATGGAAGCTCCCTCCCG
>CAITRH010000617.1 GCA_903894755.1 uncultured delta proteobacterium | reverse complement strand
TTGATAACGCGGCTCCCTTCTTCAGAACCGGTCCTCAAAACTGCACTCCCGGAGACGGCGTCCTTACTGCGCGCCACGCCTCCGTTCGCTCCCGCCGCGAACCCAAACCCGCCGAACCGTCAAATACCCGGCCCGACAGGCCTGCCCTCACCCGTCCTGTCCCGATGGGCAGCCCGAGAATCGGCATCACGCGATCAGACCGCTAGCAGGAGAGATCGCGCGAATCAGGCAAACTAAAAGCACATCGAATGCCGTCGCCCACCCCTCGGAACATAACGGGTTTTTCCACATCGAGACTGTCCGGGACAAATCATGCCCTGTTCTGGACACCCTGCACTCCCACCCCGGGAACGCTGTCTCAGGCTCGGGAGAGAGCCCGAAGTTTCACAGCGGCGGGGGCCGAGGGGCCCGACCACCCAGGCCGAGAAAGTACGAGACGACCAGCGACGTGAGGGCGACGGCAAGCGTTGCCCACAGCCCCCAGCTAAAGGTGAATCGAAGCGGCACATACCGCGTCGCCTGCGGAGGAAAAAGCAGAAGCAACGTCGCCGTGACAGCCGGTACGGTCGCCAGAAAGGCTACGGCCAGGCGGGCGCTTCTGAGGCGCACCAGGGTGCGACGACTAAGTACGGTGGGGATCAGAACAAACCAGGCCGCGGCCGGCGCCCAGGACCAGCCGAGACGACGCGCCACGTCGAACCCCGTGTAAACCGTCTCGTCAGGCAACGTCATGTGCACCCAAGGAGCGAAAAAAAGCCCCAGACCACAGACCGCCAGCCCCACAAGAAGTCCGCGACCCCGGCCTAGAAAAGTCATCGGAAACAATCGCCGTTCCGGGCCAACCAGGACTCCCTCGTCGTCGAAAAGCTCCTCTGCCAGCGCCGGTAGCTCCCGAAGCCGGATTCCGCACAGCGGACACTCGGACACCTCGCCCTGTCGAAAAAATTCGCGGCAAAAAGGGCACGCAACAAGAGCCACGAGGCCAACTGTAGGACAAAAGCGCGCCCGAACCGCTATAGTCCGCGCCCCATGCCCGCGTCCCCTTCGCCCGAAAATCCCCTCCTTTCACTCTCTCCAGTCGCCCCAGTCCCCTTCCACCGCATCCGGGCCGAACACGTGCACCCCGCGGTCACTGCCCTCCTCGAACGCGCCGGCGAAAACCTCCGTACCCTCGAAACCGCCGCCCCCTGCACCTTCGACGGCACCATGCTCGCCCTCGACGCCCTCACCGCCCCCCTCGACGACGCCATGGCCGTCGTCGCTCACCTCGAATCCGTCGCCACCACCCCCGAATTGCGCGCCGCCTACAACGCCGTCCAGGCCCCCGTCAGCGCTTTCTTCTCCAGCATCACCCTCTCCGACGGCCTATGGAAAGCCCTCAAAGCCTTCGCCGCAACCCCAGAAGCCCGCGCCCTCACCGGCCCACGACAACGCTACCTCGAGCGAACCCTCGACGACTTCCGCCGTAACGGCGCCGACCTCGACCCCGCAGGTAAAACACGCCTCGCGGCCCTCGATGTCGACCTCGCTACGACCTGCGTCCGCTACGCCCAGCATGTCCTCGACGCCACCAACGCGTTCGAACTCGTCGTCGACGACCCAGGGCAGCTTTCCGGCCTCCCCGAAGCGGCCCTCGACGCTGCCCGCGAAAGCGCGTCGCTCAGTAAACGCGCCGGCTACAGGTTTACCCTCCAGGCTCCTAGTTACGTCCCCGCCATCACCTACCTCGACAACCGCCACCTCCGTGAACGTCTCTATCGCGCCTACAACAGTCGCGCCGTCGGTGGCCCCACCGACAACACCCCGCTGCTGCTTCGCATCCTCCAGCTCCGACGTGAAAAAGCCAAGCTCCTGGGACGTCCCCACTTCGCCGACCTCGTGCTCGAGGACCGCATGGCCAAGTCCGCCCAAACCGCCCTCGCGTTTCTCGACCAGCTCCGTACGCGCGTCCTCCCCACCTTCGAACGCGAAAACCAAGAGCTCGCCGCTTACCGTCGAGAGCTCGATGGCCCTAGCGCCCCCGCCCTCGAGCCCTGGGACCTCGCCTACTACGCAGAAAAACTCCGTCGCGACCGCTTCGACTTCGACGAAGAAGCGCTCCGCAACTACTTCGGCGCCGACACCGTGCTCGCCGGCCTCTTCGAGCTCGCAAAGCGTCTCTTCGGAGTCTCCATCGAGCCCTGGACCGACGCTCCTCTCTGGCACCCCTCGGTCCGCGCCTTTGTCATGCGAAGCGACCAAGGCTCCGAAGCCGCGCGCTTCTATATCGACCTCTTTCCTCGCGAATCCAAACAGGACGGTGCCTGGATGCACGGGCTGCTCACGGGCGGTCCTTCCGAGCCTCATCTTGGGCTGGTTGCGGCCAACGTGACTCCGCCCCTCGCGGCTCGCGACGGCGTGATCCGATCGGCGCAGCTGTCGCGACGCGAGGTCGAGACCCTTTTCCACGAGTTCGGCCACCTTCTTCACCACAGTTTGAGCCGTGTCGAGCTCCGTTCCCAGTCCGGTACACGCGTGGCCACGGACTTCGTCGAGCTCCCCTCGAAGCTCTTGGAAAACTGGGTCTGGCAACGTGAGGCCCTCGACCTCTGCGCACGCGACAGCGCCACCGGCTTGGCGGTTCCCGACGAGCTCCTCGCCAAAATGAAACGCGCTCGAACGTTCCGAGCCGCCAACGCCATGATGCGTCAGCTCGGCTTCTCTGAACTCGACTTGGCGCTCCACACCCGTTTCGACCCCTCCAAAGACGGCGACGTGCTCCCTTACGCGCGCTCCATCGCCGACCGCTATTCCCCCACGCCGCTCCACGCCGACTACGCCATGGTCGCGTCCTTCTCCCATCTCTTCGCCCACAGTGTCGGGTACGCGGCCGGTTACTACTCGTACCAGTGGGCCGAGGTCCTCGAGGCCGACGCCTTTTCGAGGTTTCAGAACCAAGGAGTCCTCAATCCCCAGGTCGGACAGGCCCTACGTACGGCGATCCTCGAGAAGGGCGACAGCGACGACCCGATGGTCCTCTACAAGGCGTTCATGGGACGCGAGCCGCAGCTCGAAGCGCTCCTCGCACGCGCTGGCCTCTCCGAACAAATCGGTTGATGCTGACTTCGCGTAGATCACGAGTTTCAAACCTGACCGGCCCCCTCCTCCTTCTGTCGCTCCTCCACTGCAGTCGCGACAACCGACCGCCGCCGCCCGCGATCGATGCCGCCGTCGCCGCCCCCGCCGCCACAACGTACGCGGCTCCCATCGATGCCAGTGCCGACACGGAAACCGGGACCGAGCGCGCACCGTCCGGCATGTTGCGGGTCCCCGCGGGCTCTTTCACCATGGGAGCCGACCGTGGAGGCGAGGCCGACGAACGTCCTGCCCACACGGTCACGTTGGACGCCTTCTGGCTCGATCGAACCGAGGTCACCCACGAGGCCTACCGCGCTTGCGTAGTTGCCAAGGTCTGTCGCCCCTCCGCTGCCGATGTCGCCCGCCAATATCCCGGCTCGCAAGGCGCCTCGCATCCGGTCAACGGCGTGGGTTGGGATGACGCCCAAACCTATTGCGCCTGGATGCGCAAACGTCTGCCGAGGGAAGCCGAGTTCGAAAAGGCGGTCCGCGGCACCGACGCTCGCAGGTATCCGTGGGGAAACGACAAACCGACCCAGTCCCTCACCGTGTTCGCACGCGCGACAGGTCCTGACGTGGGCCAAACCACCGACCCTGTGGGGTCCCATCCGGACGGCCGCGGCCCTTATGGACACGACGACCTGGCGGGAAATCTTTGGGAGTGGATGGACGACCCCTACGATCCTTTTGCCTACGGTCGTCCCACGGCTCCCGAGGGCAAGCCCGCTGGATGCAAAGAAATCCTTGCGGCCCAAGACAACTTGCGGGCGAGCGGACGTCACGGGTTTACCGGGTCCAATCCTGTTCCTGACGAATGCGAGCGGGCCATTCGAGGCGGAGCGTTCAACTACCCACCCGAAGGGCTACGCGCGACGAACCGAGTGCATCATCCCACCCGCACCCGCATCGTGATGCTGGGCTTTCGCTGCGCCATGGATGCTCGCCGCTGAGGAGCGATGCTCCGCCCTCTCCGGTCTTTCGGGTTATGCTTGTCCCATGACCGATCTCCTCGAACGCATCACGGTCAATCCGGGTATCTTTGGCGGCAAGCCTATCGTCCGTGGCCACCGTCTAGCGGTGGAGCATGTCCTCGGCATGCTTGCGGCGGGCGATGAAATCGGCACGATCCTGGAAGGCTACCCTTGGATGGAACGGGACGACGTGCTCGCATGCGTGGAGTACGCCCGGCGTCTCGTGGCCCACGAGCGCGTAGTTCCGAGGATCGACACCTCCGCGGTATGAAGGTTCTCCTTGACTCCTGTGTATGGGGCGGGGCTCGTCAAGCCGTCGCTGCTGCGGGACATGAGGTCGCGTGGGTCGGTGACTGGGATCGCGATCCTGGCGATGCAGAGATCCTGCGGGTCGCCTATTCGACGGGCTGCATTCTCATCACCTTGGACAAGGATTTCGGCGAGCTAAACCAAACCCATCTTGAGAACCGCAGGTCCGCGGCTCGGAACCTGCGGTTCTCAAGATGGGTTTGGTTTAGCTATCGTGAAAGGGGCGCTTCACGATGGCATCGTTCGACTCGTCGGCATCCGTGCTCGGGATCAGGGGCCCGTTGTTGTCCTCGTCCTGGCGGCGCATCAGGGTGACATTGAACGGCACGCGATCGTCACAGTTGAGCCGGATCGAGTCCGCATTCGCCTTCCTGTGGATCGTTAGTCCGCTGCAACCGACCGGCGCAATGAGCGAGAACATCCCCCCCGCACCCGCATCGTGATGCTGGGGTTTCGCTGCGCCATGGATGCCCGCTGAGGAGCGCCGCGAGCGTCATCTCGAGCAAGACGCGCATGGAGCCCGTGTCGGCGGCGATCCCGTTGTACCTGCCCGCGCATCTTGCTCCGCGCTTCGCATGCAGCGCTTTCTGCTCGCGCAAAATTTCCCCGCGGGTCGCCGACACGTCTTTTTGTCCGAGCATGTCGAGGCTGTCCTTCGCCGACATGGCTTTTTGTTTGGCGTCGTATGCCCCGCGCGTCGCCGACATGGACTTTTGCGCCAGGAAGTTTTCCATGTGGGTCGAGCGCAGGACCATTTTGCCCAAACAGAAAGTTGCGTAGCCCACCCCCGCCTCTTTTTGTCCGGACCGAGGAAGCCTGCGTGCCACGCGCCGCACATATTTGCTCCGACAAATGAACGCGGCGGTGAGCTCCCGCACCTCTTGTCCCAGGTTGCGG
This sequence comes from uncultured delta proteobacterium, assembly GCA_903894755.1. Lineage (GTDB taxonomy): Bacteria > Myxococcota_A > Polyangia > Polyangiales > Polyangiaceae > CAITRH01. The sequence continues at coordinate 5,034 of CAITRH010000617.1, read as the reverse complement.
AGGTTTTATCCCGTTGCGACGTCTTTCGCGCCTCATGGTAGCCTCTGTCCATCATGTCTGGTGTGCGCACGCTCAACCCCAAAGACACGTCTCTCGCCACGCTCCGCAAACACTGGAGCTTTCTTCTCGTGAGGGTCCAGAACGAGCCGCTGGCGGCGCCGTTCCTAGCCCCTCTCGTCGCCTTTGGTCTCCAGTGGGAGGCCGTGAACATCAAGAGCATCGCCCTCGGCGACGCGGTTTTCCACTCGAAAGCCGCCGTGGTGGCTTCGGATCACGCGCTCAACCGCCTCGTAGACCAGGTCTCGGCGATCGTGCATGACGGCAAAAGGCCCGATATCGCCTTGCCAGCCCATCAGCTTTACTTCGGTTCCCTGACCCCTTCGGAGTTCAAACGCCCGGTCCTAGGCTCGCAGCTCGAACGGATGCGTCCATGGCCCACGTTTCTTGTCCAAGCGACCCAGCCCGAACTGGTCGCCCTGGCCCCTGGCGCGACCTCCGATGTCGACACCGCGAGCGCTGCGGACAGAACGCTCAAGGCCAATCTGGCCGCTGAAGACAAGTTTTGGTACGACGGCGACGTCCAAAAGCTCTTCGAGACCTTCAACGCCCTTACCGCCACGACCCTCGGAGGGCTCAAGGCGCTAGTCCACGACCATCCAGAGCAGAAGCTCGGGAGCGATTGGGCCGAGACCTTCTTTTTGCACGACTCACGAAGCACGGGGATCACAACCGAGGAGCAGGCGACCGCGGAGATCAAACGGTTGCAAGACCAGTTGGCCAAAGCGCAGGAACAGCTCGCAGCCATGCAGCAGAAACAGACCGATGCCAAGGCTGCCCTGGCCAAAGAAACCGAGGCGAAAGCGATCCTGCTGGCCGCGAAAAAAGAATCCGCGGCGGCCAAGCTGAGGGAAAAGGAAGCAGCGGCAGCGGCGAAGAAAGCCAAGAAAGCCAAGAAGGCAAAGAAGGCAAAGACCTGACACGCAAGCTTCGTCACCGCCACCACGTTCCCTTGTCGTAGTGTCGGCCCGTGGCTCTCGCATTCTCTGGTCGCACCATCGCCCTCTGCGTCACCGGCAGCATCGCCGCCTACAAGTCCGCTTTGTTAACGCGTCTCCTGCGCAAACAGGGGGCCGACGTCATCGCCGTAATGACCGCATCGGCCGCCCACTTCATCGGTCCCTCCACCCTCTCGGGACTCACCGGCCACGAGGTCCTTCGCGACGTTTGGGATGCTCCCGGCGAGCTCCACATCGACCTTGCCAACCGCGTCGACCTCATTGCGGTGGTCCCGGCGACAGCGGATGTTCTCGCTCGGCTGGCCCAGGGACGCGCCGACGATCTCGTGACCGCGTTGGTATTGTCGTCCAAGGGGCCTGTCGTCGTGGCTCCCGCGATGCATCCGCGCATGTGGCTGCACCCGTCCACCCAGCGCAACGTTGCGCAGCTTGTCCGCGACGGTCGGGTGACGTTCATAGGACCGGTCGAAGGGCAAGTGGCTTCGGGCGAGGTTGGCTTCGGTAGAATGGCCGAACCAGAAGCCATTATGGCGGCACTCGTGGGGGCGTTCACCCCTCGGGATCTCGCGGGACTTCACGTGGTGGTCACCGCAGGCCCCACCGTCGAGGACCTCGACCCGGTACGTTTCCTAGGCAACCGTTCGAGCGGCAAGATGGGCTTTGCGGTCGCCGAACGCGCTGCGCTTCGAGGAGCCGAGGTCACGTTGATCGCGGGGCCGGTGGGCCTTGCGACTCCCGCTGGAGTGCGTCGTGTCGATGTACGAGGGGCACTTGCGATGCGCGCGGCGCTTTGGGAGGCCATGGGTCCTACGCTTGAACGTGCCGACGCTCTCGTGATGGCCGCGGCGGTAGCCGACTACCGTGCCGCCGAGATCAGCCCCGTCAAGATCAAGAAGCAAGGCGATCGGGTCATGCTGAAACTTGTCAAGAACCCCGATCTCTTGGCCGAGGTGGGGGGAGCACGACAAGGGCAACGTCCCGTGCTCATCGGATTTGCGGTGGAGACCGGTCCGCGGCTGCTCGAGTACGCGCGCCAGAAGCTCGTGAAAAAGCGCGTCGACATCGTGGTGGCCAACGACGCCTCGGAAGCCTTTGGGGGGGACGACAACCGCGCGGTTCTTGTCACCGCGGACAAGGTGGATGCGCTCGAGACGATGAGCAAAGCGGCACTTGCCGACCGGATCCTCGACCTTCTGGGACGTCGCGTGCACGGGCACGGGCACGGGCAACTGGGATAGAAATCAACAGCCCGCAAAGTCACGGGGGGACCGACTGTGACAAACGTGCATCCCCAAGCGTATCCAGGGTACCGTCGCGTTCCGAGAGGGTGACCTATGGATAGCCAATCAACATCGACGAGCTCGTTTCTAGCCGATCTAAAGGCCCTAGTGCAAAGCCAGACCAGCGGCGACTATAAGGCCGAGCTCGATCCCACCCGCTACGAAGGCGCCGAGCGCAAGGTCGCCGAGCAAATTAACGAGCTGCAAGGCATTCATATCCGCAGCATCCTCAAAATCCTCAGCCTCGCCGGGTCCTACGCCGAGGGGAACCTCGATTCGGTTCTCGACCCTTTCCCCGGCAAGCAGCGCCTCGCCAACGAGATCATGGATTCGCTCCGCGGCAGTATTCGTAGTGTCCTGGCCGACGTCTCCACCCTGGTAACCGCCGCCCGAGCTGGCCACTTCGACGTGCGCACCGACATCTCGCACCACAAGGGGGATTTCCATCGCATCGTTGGCCACCTCAACGAGGCCCTGGATGCATTCGCCGAGAAAATTCACTGGTACGAAGCGCTCCTCGACGCGGTCCCGTTCCCGCTTTCCATCACCGACAACGATATGCGCTGGACCTTCATCAACAAGGCCGTCGAAACGTTCCTCGGTGTCAAGAGGCATCAAGTCCTCGGCCAGGCTTGCAACAATTGGAATGCCGACATCTGCAATACAGAAAACTGTGGCATCGCAAGGCTCAAAAAGAACCGCGAGGAGACGCTCTTCAGCCAACAGGGAAGACACTTTCAGGTCAACTCCTCGTTTATCCTCAACCGACATGGCGCCAAGGTCGGGCACATCGAGGTCCTCCAGGATATCAGCGCCCGCGTCGCATCGGGCACCTACCAGCGCACCGAAGTCGAAAAGATTGCTACGTTGCTCCAGAGCCTGGCCGCCGGAAAGCTCGATGTCGAGGCCATCGTGGCCGAAGGAAGTGAACACACGCAGCAGGAACACAAGAACTTCCTGCAGGTCCAAGCAAGCTTGCTGGAGCTTCGGGACTCCATCCGGTCCCTAGCAGACGACGCACAAGAACTGGTTCGAGCCTCAGCGGACGGCAATCTCGAGGTTCGCGCCCATCCAGACCGTCATGCAGGCGTGTTTCGCACCATCGTTGAAGGGCTCAACGCAACAGTGGACGCGAACGTGGGACCCATGACCGAGGTAAGTCGCGTCCTCGCCGATGTCAGCGAAGGACGCATCGACGGGGTCCTCAGCGGAGAGTATCGCGGCGACTATGAGCGCATGAAGGACGCGGTCAACCGCATGCTTTCTAGCCTCAACACCAGCATCCGCAAGGTGGTCTCGGTCGCTGCCGAGGTCGCCAAGGGGGCTAGCCAGGTCGCTGACTCGAGCCAGACATTGTCCCAAGGCGCCACCGAACAGGCGTCGTCCCTCGAAGAGGTCAGCAGCGCCATGACCGAGCTCGCTGCTCAGACCAAACAGAACGCCAAGAGTGCGGGCGAGGCAAGTACGCTCGCATCCTCTGCAAGACAGAGTGCCGAGCATGGCAATGACCAGATGCGCGAGATGATGGCTGCCATGCGCGAAATCGAGCAGGCTAGCAAGAGTATCTCGAAGATCATCAAGGTCATCGACGAGATTGCTTTCCAGACCAATCTGTTAGCGCTCAATGCCGCCGTAGAAGCCGCTCGGGCAGGACAACATGGCAAGGGCTTCGCTGTCGTGGCCGAAGAGGTCCGAAACCTTGCCGCTCGAAGTGCCAAGGCCGCCCGAGAAACTACCGACATGATCGAGGGAAGCATGACCAAAGTGTCGCGAGGCACGAAGATAGCCGAGAAGACTGCCACCGCACTCTCGGAGATCGTTACGGTGATTGGAAAGGTCACCACTCTGGTGCGCGACATCGCCGTTGCAAGTGACGAGCAAGCCCAGGGGATCGCCCAGACCACCTCCGCACTGACCCAGATCGAGCAAGTGACCCACAATAACGCCGCCAACGCCGAACATGGAGCCTCCGCAGCCCATGAATTGTCGGGACAGGCTGGTGAGCTTCGCACCGCGGTTTCCAGGTTTCAGCTCCGTCCCGAAGAGAAGCTCCAGCAGCTTCCCGAGATCACCCCCGAGCTTCTGCGCCTTCTCCAGCAGTACATGGCCACGCCAGGACTTGCGCGGCTCGGATGACATCCATGACAGCCATTACAGCCATACAAGGCGAGCCTGACCCAACCGGTTCCGATTGTGTGTCGTGCGGGCAGTGTTGTTTCCACGGTCCCAATACCGTGCACCTGCTCGAGCCGGACGAGGCCCGCATGGGCGAGCCTCTTCTTACCACCTGGACCTTTCTCGACTCCCGTCCGCCCCGCTGGCGTTTCCTAAAAAATACTGGCGAACGCTGCGCCGCTCTCGATACCACCACCCCAGGGCAGTTCCCCTGTGCCCTCTACGAGGTGCGTCCTGACGATTGCCGCATCGTGGAGCCGGGCTCTCCAGCCTGTCTCGAGGCGCGCCGTCTAGGGCACTTGGGGAAAAGCGTGCTGTTTCTTCGCGTGCAGAGCAGTCCGTGACCGCGAGGCGTGCTCCTCTAGCACCCCGCGGCGTAAGTCCTTGGACACTCTGCTGTCAGGCTGCCATGGCGGCCTTCCACAGGTGAAAGCGGTACGGCTTGTCGTCCTGCTCTAGCCAAGCACGACGCTTGACCATAGTGTCGATGTCGTCGGCCGCTGGCATGGGGAGCCCGCACAACGTAGCGACAACTTTCACGACGTCCGTGCTCATGTGCGTGT